>JACIWQ010000082.1 GCA_014360895.1 Thermoflexales bacterium
ATACGCCGGACCCTGGTTGGCGCCCTTCACCGATTCCCCGTGGGCGGAGAAATCGCATTTGCCGATTTCGTAGATGAACTTATCCCCCTCCGGCTGGAAGTACAGGGCGATCCAGCGGATGTGGTGTTCCGTGGTGTTGGGGTGGGGGATTTCCTTGCCCACGCTGACCGTCACCTGGAAAGGCTGATTGGCCGCCACCTGGTCGGGCCCCTCTATGACGGGGACGTGCTTCTCCGCCTTCCAGTCCGCCGATTGAATCCGATCTCCGAATTTCATTGGTCCCTCCTTTTAGATTTGAGTGATCCGCTGATCGGCGATTTCTCACCGCTGTACCGGCTCCACAATCCGGGGCGATACGGTGGCATCGCTCCGACCGCTGCAGTCCTTGCTGCGGGCGGCCTCAAAGGCGCACGCCTCGGAACAGTAGACCCGGTCCCCTCGCCGTACCGGTTCCCCCTCTATGGGGTCGCCACAGTAGTCGCATCGCATCTGGCTCATAGTCCCCCCTCCTTTCCCTCCGCTGAATAAGACGATACCTATCTACAATTTTAGCCGAACTCCGGCGAAATGTCAAGTACATCGTCCATCCGAACCTCGGCCAAATGTCACTTGACAGGGATAGAGATTGGGGGTAGGATTAGAAGTTGTTGTTTGGAAATCGCCTTCCTGCCAACGACGAGGAAGAACGAATGGTTAAGGAGAAGGGTATGGAGACGTTAGAACAGATTCGGGAACTGGCGATAGAAGGCCGGAGCAAGATTCTCCTGCTGGTGATGGACGGCCTGGGGGGGCTGCCGATGACCCCCGGCGGGCCGACGGAACTGGAGGCCGCCCACACGCCCAACATGGACGCGCTGGCGGCCCGCTCCATCTGCGGGATGAGCACGCCTATCGCTCCGGGCATCGCCCCGGGCAGCGGCCCGGCCCACCTGGCCCTCTTCGGCTACGACCCTTTCCGCTACGAGATCGGCCGGGGCGTCCTGGAGGCGCTGGGCATCGGGTTTGACTTGCAGCGCCAGGACATCGCCGCGCGCGGCAACTTCTGCACGCTGGACCCCGAGACCGGCGTCATCACCGACCGGCGGGCCGGGCGTATCCCCACGGAGGTGGGCGCGCGCCTCTGCGCCAAACTCCGCACCATCCAACTCCCCGGCGTGGAGCTCTTCGTGGAGCCGGTCAAGGAGTATCGCTTCGTCCTGGTCCTGCGGGGCGAAGGGCTGGAGGACGGCCTGACGGAAACCGACCCCCAGCAGGTGGGAAAGCCCCCGCTGCCCGTCTACCCCACCCGCCCGGAGGCGGCCCGGACGGCGGAACTCCTCAACCAGTGGCTGGCCGAGGCCCGCAAACTCCTGGCGGACGAGTACCCCGCCAACGGTTGCAACCTGCGCGGGATGGCCAAAGACCCGGGTCTCCCCAAGATGCCCGAACTCTACCGTATGCGCTGCGCGGCCATCGCCACCTACCCGATGTACCGGGGCGTGGCGAAACTGGCCGGGATGGACGTCCTCCCCACCGGCGAGACGCTGGAGGACGAAGTGGAGACCCTCAAGGCCCACTGGGCCGAGTACGATTTCTTCTTCTTCCACGTCAAGAAGACCGACAGCGCCGGGGAGGACGGCGATTTCGGGCGCAAGGTGGAGGTCATTGAACACGTGGACCGGGTTCTGCCGGACATCCTGGCGCTGGAGCCGGACGTGGTCATCATCACCGGCGACCACGCCACCCCGGCCCTCTGGAAGGCCCACTCCTGGCACGAACTCCCCGTCCTGCTCTGGTCCCGCTACATCTGCCCGGACGACGTCACTCAGTTCGGCGAGCGGGCCTGCATGCGGGGCGGGCTGGGGCACATCCGCCACGTGGACCTGATGCCCCTGGCGCTGGCCCACGCCGGCCGCCTGACCAAATTCGGCGCGTGATTCGCAAACCGCAGAGGACGCAAACTCAATTGTTAATTTGTTAGTTATCCTTCCCTCTCCGCGTTCTCCGCGTCCTCTGCGGTGAATTTTTCTTACCGAGGATGGACGATGGCGCTTGTGCCCCACCCCCACATCTCTGAGGACGACTACCTGCACTGTATTCGCTGCGGCCAGTGCCTCGCCGTCTGCCCCACCTACCGGCTGACGCTGAACGAGACCGATTCCCCCCGCGCCCGCGTCGCGCTGCTGCGCGCGGTCCGGGAGGGGTTGCTGGAACGGCCCACGGACCGGACGGCGGCGCAGTTCTTCCGCTGCCTGCTCTGCGGCGCCTGTACCTTCACCTGCCCCAGCGGCGTGACGGTGGACCGGGTCCTGGAGTTGACGCGTGGGGAAATGGCCGAACTGGGGCTTCTCCCCCAACCACTGGTCGCGCTGAACCAGCGCATCCGGGAGAGCCACAACATCTCCGCCGAGCCTCCGGAGAGCCGTCTCCTCTGGGCCCAGAATCTCCCCGCCCCGCCGACCGGCCTCGGCAAGGCCCAGGCCGAGGTGGTCTATTTCGTCGGCTGCGTCGGCGCGCTCTTCCCCCGCAGTTACGGCATCCCCCAATCCTTCGTCCAGATTCTGGAGGGGGCCGGGGTGGACTACGCGCTGCTGGGCGCCGAGGAGTGGTGCTGCGGCTACCCCCTGGCCATCAACGGCGACCTGGAGGGCGCGCGGGAGATGATGCGTCACAACCTGGAGGCGGTCCGGGCCACCGGCGCGCGGACCCTGGTCACCACCTGCCCGTCCTGCTTTCACTTCTGGAAGCACGCCTACCCGGCCGCGCTGGAGGAAGACCTGGGCCTGGAGGTCCGCCACGCCACGGAGTTCCTGGCGGACCTGCTGGAGGCCGGGCGCGTGCCCCTGCGGGACGACCTTCCGGAGCAGGTGGTCACGTACCACGACCCCTGCGACCTGGGCCGCAAGAGCGGCGTCTTTGACGCCCCCCGCCGCATTCTCCGGGCCATCCCCGGCGTGACCCTGGTGGAGATGGCGGAGAACCAGGGCGGGTCCCACTGCTGCGGCGGCGGGGGCAACCTGGAGAGCATGGACCCCGCGCTCAGCCAGGGAATCGCCGCCCGGCGCATTCGCCAGGCCGCGGAGACCGGCGCACAGGTCGTCGTCTCCGCCTGCCAGCAGTGCGAGCGAACGCTCTTCAACGCCGCCCGCGCGGAACGCCTCCGCCTGCGGGTCAAAGACATCGCCGAAATCGTCCTGGAGGCGATGAGGAGATAGGGAAACCACAAAGACGCGAAGACACGAAGGGGAAATTAACAATGAAAAAATTAACAATGAACAAATTGGTAATGATTCTTCGTGTCTTTGTGTCTTCGTGGTGAAAACTCTTTGTGTCTTCGTGGTGAAACTCACAGGAGTTCCGGATGAGCGAGCACGCCTGGATTGACCGTCTACGAGAGGTTCTGGGGCCTGCCAAAGTCCTCACCAACATAGAGGACCGTATCGCGTATTCCTACGACGGCACGTTTGCCCAGCAGTTGCCCGACGTCGCCGTCCTGCCGGAGTCCACGGAGGAGGTGGCGGCGGTGGTCCGCATCGCCGCCGAGTACCGGGTGCCCGTCGTCCCGCGCGGGATGGCCTCCGGCCTGGCGGCGGCCTCCGTCCCCTTCTCCGGCGGCATCGCCCTCTCCCTCACCCGGATGAACCGCATCCTGGAACTGGACGAGGTGAACCGGACGGTGTGGGTGGAGGCGGGCATCATCACCGCCGACCTCCAGGCCTACGTGGAGGCGCGGGGCCTCTTCTACCCGCCCGATCCCTCCAGCAACAAGCACTCCACCATCGGCGGGAACATCGCCTGCAATGCGGGCGGCCCCCGTTGTCTCAAGTACGGCGTCACCGGCGACTACGTGATGGGCCTCACCGTCGTCCTCCCCGACGGCCGCGTCCTCCGGACCGGCGGCAAGGCCATCAAGAACGTCGTCGGCTACGACCTGACCTCCCTCTTCGTCGGCTCCGAGGGGACGCTGGGGGTCATCACCGAGGCGCTCCTGAAACTGATCGCCAAACCCCAGCACGTCCGCACCGCGCTGGCGGAGTTCCCCTCCCTGGACGACGCGTCCCGGACCGTCAACGCAATTCTGGCGGCGGGGGTCGTCCCGGCGACGCTGGAACTGATGGACGAGACGGCCATCGCCTGCATTGAGGAGGCCATGCACCTGGGGCTGCCGCTGGACGTGGAGGCGATGCTCATCATAGAGACCGACGGCTCCGACGACGAGGCGGTCCGGCGGGAGATGGAGGTGGTGGAGCGGGTCTGTCGGGAGAACGGCGCGCGGAAGGTGACGGTGGCGCAGGACGAGAAGGAGCGGGCCCAGTTGTGGCGGGCCCGGCGGTCGGTCTCCCCCTCGCTGGCCCGCAAGGCCCCCAACAAACTGGGGGAGGACATCACCGTCCCCCGGTCCGCCATCCCGGAGGCGATCCGCCGGATCAAGGAAATCAGCGCCCGGCACGGCCTGCCCATCGTCGTCTTCGGCCACGCCGGGGACGGCAACCTCCACCCCAACATCCTCTTTGACAAGCGGGACCCGGCCCAGTGGGAGAAGGTGGAGGTGATGGCGGGGGAGATTTTCGGCGTGGCGCTGGACCTGGGCGGCACCCTCTCCGGCGAGCACGGCGTGGGCGTCCTCAAGCGCCCGTATATGGAGCGGGCCCTGGGCCCCGTCTCCATAGACGTCCAGCGGCGCATCAAAGAGGCCCTGGACCCGCTGAACATCCTGAATCCGGGGAAGGTGCTGCCGTGAGCGCCGACTGAAGTCGGCCTTTTGGGCCTTTGGCCGGGGGTCGGCCTGCGCCGACCCGGTATTCGGCGTTAGCGGAGGCTGACGCCCGGCGCGAAGTGCCCAGGAAGGCCAATTTCCAATCGGCGCTCCAGTTGCCTTGCCTGGGCCTTTGGCCGGGGGTCGGCCTGCGCCGACCCGGTATTCGGCTTGCCTTGCCTGGGCCTTTGGCTGGGGGTCGGCCTGCGCCGACCCGGTATTCGGCTTGCCTTGCCTGGCCTTTGGCCGGGGGTCGGCCTGCGCCAGCTTTCTTCGGGCGCCAGCGGAAGCTGGCGCCTGGCACAGCGTGCCCAAGGAGGCCGATTTCCAATGGCGCCGACTCAAGGTTGATTTCTCAATCAGCGCGAGGACCCATAAACGTGCGAGCACTTCTTCTCTCCGTGGCGTGCCTGGCCCTGCTGGCCGCCTGCTACCCCCTCGCGGTGCCTGGATTCCCGTCCCTCCAGAGCACCCCGGTCCCGACGCGTACCTTACCCCCACCCCCAACGCCATACCCGACCCTGATCTTGGTCCCGACCCCGACCCTCGCGGTGGCCCCGTTGCAGGATGTCGTCGCCATCGCGGCGGGCGGGGCCCACACCTGCGCGCTGACCCGGAGCGGTGCCGTCCGGTGCTGGGGCTGGAACTGGTACGGCCAACTGGGCGATGGGACGAAGACGGACCGTCCCATGCCGGTGGGTGTGGTGGGCTTGGGCCGCGATGTCGTTGCCATTGCTGCAGGCGAGGCTCACACCTGCGCACTGACCCGGAGCGGTGCCGTCTGGTGTTGGGGCTCCAACGGCGGGGGGGAACTGGGCGATGGGACGACGACGGATCGCCCCACACCGGTGAGGGTGGTGGGATTAGGGAGCGATGTTGTCGCCATCGCAGCGGGCTGGGCCCACACCTGCGCGCTGACTGCTGGGGGTGAAGTCCGGTGCTGGGGGGCCAATGTCGGCCAACTGGGCGATGGGACGACGACGGATCGCCCCACGCCGGTGGGGGTGATGGGGCTGGAAAAGGGCGTCGCGGCGGTCGCGGCGGGTGGTTTGCACACCTGTGCCCTGAGCACAGATGGCGGGGTCCGATGCTGGGGCCAGAACCAGTACGGCCAACTGGGCGACGGGACAACGACGGATCGCCTCACGCCGGTGGATGTGGTGGGGCTGGAACGGGGCGTCGCGGCGGTCGCCGCCGGTTGGGGGCACACCTGTGCCCTGAGCACAGATGGCGGGGTCCGATGCTGGGGCCAGAACCAGAGCGGTGAACTGGGTGACGATACGACCCTCCAGCGTAACACGCCCGTGGAGGTTGTCTCTCTGCGAAGAGACGGGGTGGCGATCACCGCCGGTTGGGGGCACACCTGTGCCCTGACCCAGGGAGGTAGGGTCATGTGCTGGGGGGCCAACGAGTTCGGGCAACTGGGCGATGGAACGTTCACCGGCAGCGCCGTACCGGTGGGGGGGGTCGGCCTCAGCGGTGTTGTTGCGATAGACGCAGGCGATGCGCACACCTGCGCGTTGACCACCGATGGCGGGGTCCGGTGCTGGGGTAGCAACACGTTGGGTCAGTTGGGAGATGGGACGACGACCGATCGCAACATGCCGGTGGAGGTGGTAGAGATAGAGCAGGGGGCAGGGGCCCCGTAGCCGTAGGAGCATATCTGCCAATTCGTTCGTCGTAAGGCACGGAACGGAGTGAAGTGCTGTTTGGGTGGCTGTTGGGTAGCCCGCAGGGTCGCTTCCCTCCGCTCGCGATGATGTTCCTCATTACCAGCGCACAAACAAGGTGAACCTTGCTCTACATCCATCTTCTGGGAGGTTTCCATGCCTTCTAACGACCGACTGACTCGCTGGGTCCAGGAAGTGGCCCGGCACTGTCAACCCGACCGTATCCACTGGTGCGACGGCACGAAAGAAGAGTACGACCGGTTGATGGCCCAGATGGTGGCCCGGGGGAGCGCCATCCCCCTGAAAAAACGGCCCAACAGTTTCCTCTTCCGCTCCCACCCCAGCGACGTCGCCCGCGTGGAGGACCGGACGTTCATCAGCACCCCGTCCAGAGACGACGCCGGCCCCACCAACAACTGGATCGCCCCGGACGAACTGAAGGCGACCATGTGGGCTCTCTACGAAGGCTGCATGCGCGGCCGGACGATGTATGTCATCCCCTTCTCTATGGGCCCGCTGGAATCGCCCATGGCCAAAATCGGCGTCCAGATTACCGATAGCCCCTACGTCGTCTGCAACATGCACATCATGACCCGCCTGGGGACGAAGGTACGGCAGGCGATTGAAGAGGGAGCGGACTTCATCCCCTGCCTCCACTCCGTCGGCGCGCCGCTGGCCCCGGGGCAGGAGGACGTCCCCTGGCCCTGCGCGCCGATGGAGCAGAAGTACATCAGCCACTTCCCGGAGGAGAACCTCATCTGGTCCTACGGCTCCGGCTACGGCGGCAACGCGCTGCTGGGCAAGAAGTGCCTGGCCCTGCGCATCGCCTCGGCCATGGCCCGACGGGAGGGCTGGATGGCGGAGCATATGCTCATCCTGCGCCTGATCAGTCCGGAGGGGCGTCAGTACCACATTGCGGCCGCCTTTCCCTCCGCCTGCGGCAAGACTAACCTGGCCATGATTCAGCCGACCATTCCCGGCTGGCAGGCGGAGTGCCTGGGGGACGACATCGCCTGGATGAAAATCGGCCCCGACGGCCGTCTCTACGCCATCAATCCCGAGAGCGGCTTCTTCGGCGTCGCGCCGGGCACGTCCTACAAGACCAACCCGGCGGCGATGGACACCCTCTGGGGCAATGTCATCTTCACCAACTGCGCGCTCACCGATGACGGCGACGTCTGGTGGGAGCGGATGACGGGCGAGCCCCCGGCCCATCTGATAGACTGGCGGGGGCAGGACTGGACGCCGGATTCCCCTAACCCTGCGGCCCATCCCAACGCCCGCTTCACCGCACCCACGCGGCAGTGTCCGGTTATCTCGCCGGACTGGGAGAAGCCAGAAGGGGTGCCCATAGACATCTTCATCTTCGGCGGGCGCCGTGCGACGACCGTCCCGCTGGTCTACGAGGCCTACAACTGGGACCACGGGGTCTTTCTGGGCGCGACCCAGTCCTCGGAGACGACGGCGGCAGTCATCGGCGAGGTGGGCCGGGTGCGCCGCGACCCCTTCGCCATGCTCCCCTTCTGCGGCTACAACATGGGGGATTACTTCGCCCACTGGCTCCAGATGGGGGACCGTCTCGGAGATAAGGCCCCGCGCATCTTCTACGTCAACTGGTTCCGCAAGACCCCCGACGGCCGCTGGCTCTGGCCCGGGTACGGCGAAAACAGCCGGGTGCTGGCCTGGATGTGCGCGCGGGTGGACGGCAAGGCCGGGGCGGTGGAGACACCCATCGGGCTCCTACCGCGCCCGGAGGACCTGGACCTGCGGGGGCTGGATGTGCCGCCGGAGGACTTGCGGGAACTTTTGCGGGTGGACGTGGACGCCTGGCGGGCCGAACTGCCGGATATAGAACGACACTTTGCCCAGTTTGGCGACCGTCTTCCCCGGCGGCTGCAGGAGCAACTGCGCGCTCTTCAGGCCCGGCTGGGGTAGAGGGGACGCGGTTTTGCGGCGGCCCCCGGCTGCCGCAAAACCCCGTTTGTTCAGGAGAGATGCCCAATGAATCCACAAGTCACCAAAGAGGAACTGCTTGCCAAAGCGAAGAAACCGGCAGAGGACGCGATGGTCCTGCACCCCTTCTATCGGGGCAAGGTGCAGACCGCGCCCAAATGCCCGGTCCGGGGGCTGGATGACTTCGCCATCTGGTACACCCCCGGCGTGGCCGCCCCCTGTCGGGCCATCCACGAGAACCCCGACCTGGCCTACGAGTACACCAACAAAGGGAACACTGTTGCCGTCGTCTCCGACGGCACGCGGGTGCTGGGGCTGGGCAACATCGGCCCGCTGGCTGGTCTTCCCGTCATGGAGGGCAAGGCCCTGCTCTTCAAGTACCTGGGCGGCGTGGACGCCGTCCCCATCTGCCTGGATACCCGCGACCCCTACCGGATCATCCTGGCCGTCAAGTGGATTCAGCCCTCCTTCGGCGGCATCAACCTGGAAGACATTGAACAGCCGAAGTGCTTTCGGGTGTTGGACATGCTCCGCAGTGACCCGGAGGTGCAGATTCCTGTCTGGCACGACGACCAGCAGGGGACGGCGACGGTTATCCTGGCCGGGCTGATCAACGCCCTGAAGGTGGTGGGCAAGCGGATGGAGGAGATCAAGGTCGCGGTCATCGGTTCCGGCGCTGCCAATATTGCCACCATCCGCCTGCTGGTGGCCTGCGGAGTCCCCTTCGGCAATATCATCGCCTGCGACAGCCGGGGTATCCTGCACCCGGGCCGGGAAGACATCGCCCAGCGGAAGGTGGAGTTCATAGATAAGTGGCGCATCTGCCAGCAATCCAATGCCGAAGGGCGACAGGGCGGAATCCCGGAGGCGCTGCGCGGCGTGGACGTCTGTATCGCGGCCAGCCAGCCGGGCCCGGGGACCATCCTCCCCGAATGGGTGAAGGAGATGGCGGAGGACGCTATCGTCTTCGCCTGTGCCAACCCCATCCCGGAAATCTGGCCCTGGGAGGCCAAAGAGGCCGGAGCGCGTGTGGTGGGGACGGGCCGGAGCGACTTCCCCAATCAGATTAACAACTCCCTGGGCTTCCCGGCCATCTTCCGGGGCGTCCTGGACGTGCGGGCCACCACCATCACCGACGAGATGGCGATTGCGGCGGCCGAGGAACTGGCCCGCTGCGCTGAAGAGAAGGGCCTCAGCGAGGAGTACATCATCCCCTCTATGGAAGAGTGGGAGGTGTTTCCCCGGGAGGCGGCGGCCGTCGGGGTGAAGGCCCAGGAGCAGGGCGTGGCCCGTCTGCGCCTCTCCTACGACGAGTTGCTCCGCAAGGCCGAGGATACCATCCGCCACGCGCGGGAGATGACCCGGTTCCTGATGGAGAAGGGGTTGATACCGCCAGTGCCGGGGAGCGAAACGTAGCGGAATACGCAGTACGCAGTACGTGTTCCGTATTCCGTATTCCGTTGTGAGGAGGGACAATGTACGACCTGATTGTCATCGGTGGAGGGCCGGCCGGGATTACGGCGGCGGCGATTGCCATCAACCAGCGGCTGGAGACGCTCATCATCGCCGAGCGCTGGGGCGGACAGATGACTTATGAGATGCAACTGGAGGATATGGCGGGACAGGAGGTCATCACAGGGGAGTCGCTGCTGGACGCCTTTCGCCGCCAGTTGGAGTATCTGGAATTCGCCCGCCACTTTGACCGGGTGACGAAGGTGGCGCCGGAGGAGAGCTCTTTTCTCGTGGAGACGGCGGACGGGGACCGCTTCCAGGCGCGGGCGCTGATTATTGCCACCGGCGCCAAGCCGCAGCGGCTCAACGTGCCGGGCGAGGAGCGATTGGTCGGGCGGGGGCTGAGTTACTCAGCGGTGACCCATGCCGGGCTCTTTCTGGGCAAAGACGTGGCCGTGGTGGGGAACGGCCGGCGCGCCCAGTGGGCCGCCGCCAGTCTGGCCCGTAAGGCCCACCGCGTCTACCTGCTGGCCCCCGAGCCCTTGGTCGCCACACCCCTGGCCTCCAAACTCCGCCGGATGGAGAACGTCACCCTGGTGGAGGGAGTTACTGTCCAGGAGGTCCTGGGGAGCCAGTACGTGGAGGGCCTGCGCGTCCGGATGCCGGATGGAGGCGAGCAGGAGATACCCGTGAAAGGGGTCTTCGTCAAACTGGCCCGCGTTCCCAACTCCCAACTGGTCCGAGGGTGGATAGACTGCGACGAGCAGGGGCATATCATCGTGGATGTCTACTGCGCCACCAGTTGGCCGGGGGTGTTCGCGGCGGGCGACGTGACCCTGGTCTCGGAGCAGGTGCTGGTCCACATCGGCGAAGGGGCCAAGGCGGCCCTCTCTGCCTACCATTACCTGCTGATGCAGGGATAGCGGCATTTCGGCTTTTGGGGGGACGGGCCAGGCGCTGCTGAAAGTGCCTGGCCCGTTGTCATCGGGAGCGGCGGGCCAGGAGGGCCAGCACCGCCGCGACAGCTCCTCCCAGTGCCAGCAGGGCCAGCAACTTGTATAGCCGGGACGACACACTCAGCGCCAGCAGTCCGAAGACTCCACAGAAGGCCCAGTAGGCCAGGACGATGACCGGCTGAGGGACCCCCAGGTCCAGCAGGCGGAAGTGGAGGTGCCCCCGGTCGCCCTGGGTGGGGGGGCGCCGATGGCGGACCCGGTCCACAATCTGCCAGGCGACGTCGGCGATGGGGATGCCCATGACCAGGAGGACGGTGGCGACCCGCGCGCCGGCCATGATGCCCAGGCAGCCCAGAGCGTAGCCGAGGAAGAAGGCGCCGTTGCTGCCCATAAAGACGCGGGCAGGGTGGAAGTTATATGGGAGAAAGCCCAGCGTGGCGCCCAGCAGGGCGAGGGGGAGAATCGCCACGCTGGGCTGTCCCACCCGGTGCATGTGCACGGCCAGGACGCCGCACAGAATCGCCGCGACCCCTGCCGCCAGGCCGTCCAGACCGTCCAGCCAGTTGACGGTGTTAATCATCCCCGCGATCCAGAAGAGGGTCACCACCACCACGACCACCATCGGGAAGACCACCACCTGGTTTGTCAGCGGGTTGTTCACCCGTTCAATGAAGATGAGGGTGGCGATGGCGATGCCCCCGGCGACCAGTTGGGCCAGCAGTTGGAGTCGGGGCGAGAGGTCCCAGCGGTCATCGGCCAATCCGATTCCGAACATCCAGATGCTGCCGAGGACCAGCCCCAGCAAACGGCGGGGCTCTTTAGGGTCGGCGGTGGGGATTTGCAGTGCCAGCCCGACCGCCAGCGCCAGCAGGAAAGGGAAGAATATGCCCATCCCGCCGGTCCGGGAGACCGTCCCCTGATGCCTCCGGCGTCCCCCCGGGGAGGACGTCATCCCCCAGCGATGCCCCAGGCGCGCCGTCAGCGGCGTGAGGACCAGCGCGGAGAGCGCGGCCGTAGCGAAGACCAGCAGGTAGGCCAGTTCGGTGCGCATGCGGTTACTCTAACCCCGGGATTTCCAGGCGGACCACTTCGCCGTGAATGTTGACGATGATGCGGAACCCCGTCATCCACAGCGCCAGCCGGAAATCTTCCGTGTTGACGGCCCCCGGCTCCAGCATCCGGTCCATATTCTCCAAGCTCATCTCCAGGGCGGCCCGGGTGAAGGGGTCGTCCGTCCCCATCATCTGCATGGCCCCCTCCACCAGCACGTCCTTCATCGGTAGGAACCGTTCCTTCAGTTGGGCCAGCACCTGTCGGTCTACTTCTATGGCGTCCACGTGGCGCAGAAAGTCGCCGTCGGGGATGGCGTAGCAGGTGTCGGCGCCCACCTGGGCCACCTGGACCGGCTGGCCTTCTTCGTTGTAGATGAGGCCGGCAAAGAGGGGTTCTCGGGTCACGGTTCTCCTCCCCGGAAATCGTACAGGCCGTCCCGGAACGGGAAGGCCGTGCCGCAGTCGGTACAGAGCAGTCGGTCCCCTTCGTCCACCAGCAGGAGGGAGCCGCAGGCGGTGCAGCGGAAGAAACTGCCGGGCGGCGCAGGGGGCCGGTCCCCGGGAGCCGCCGCGCGCACGAAAACGCTGGGGGTCAGTTGCCAGAGCGCGCCCGTCGGCTGCAGCAGTCGGTCCAGAGAGACCAACCAGCCTGTCGGTACGGTCCGTTTGAGAAAGCCGACCCGGAAGTGGGAGACGGTGCGGATTTGGGTGATCCGTAGCCCGCACTCTTCCAGATGACGGCGAATCCAGGCCGGATGGAAATCGTAGTTCAGAGGGACAAATTCCACCGGCTGAGGGTCAAAGGGAGACCAGGATTGTCGTCGCAGGAGATGGCGGAAGATAGCCTTCAGATGCCGTTTGTTGGCGAATTCCAGGACGAAGGTGCCGCCCGGGGCCAGGATATGGGCCACGTTGCGCAGAACGGCGGGGGCGTCGGCGGCGTGGTGAAGGGTCCGCACCATCACCACGCTGTCAAAGAGGCCCGGGGCGAAGGGGAGACGGTAGAAATCCCCCAGAACATAGGTGTACCGGGGACGGCCTCCGGGCCCGGCATCGCCCAGCTGCTCCCGCGCGTCCTGAAGTTGGGAGCGGGCGTAATCCAGCAGGACCACCTGCTCGTACCCGCCGTACAGGTCGGCCAGACGGCCGAACCCGGCGCCGATTTCTATCAGGAGACGGCCCGTAGGGGGCAGAAGCGCCCGCAGCGCGGCCCGTTCGGCCCCGTCCTCGTATGCCCGCTCCGGCACCCAGAATTCGGTCCGATATCGGGAGCCCTCGTAGTCGCAGATCGGCGGCGATTCCATCAGCGTTTTCGCTTTTTCCCCTTCAGCGGACGGAGAGTCACATGGAGGTAGGCGAAGTCCCCCTGGGGAGGGATCAGGTCGGTCACCTCTACCACTTCAAACCGGTCCTCCCCCAGGGCCACTACCTCGCCCAGACGGGGAGGGGTATCCCGGTTCACGATGGCTCCGGGATGGCGTCCGCCCAGCACGACGTAACTGACCTTGTAGATCATCGCGGCCTCCCCTTACCATCCCGCTACCACCCGCAGGTTGCGATGGCGCAATTTGAACGAAAGGTCGCGAGCGATGTTGCGCATGACGGTGTAGCCGATCGCGTGGTTCTGGTCGCAGAGGCTGTAGAACGCGTCGCGCGGGAGGATGAAGACGGTCGTCCCATCCATCACTGCGCGGACGGTGGCCGAGCGGCCTCCCCGGTCCACCAGCCCCATCTCGCCGAAAATCTGCCCCTCTCCCAGGCGGACCACCGGCGTCGCCTCGGGCGGACCGGGGATGTCCGGGACGGTGCCGTGCGGGACAACGACTTCCACCATACCTTTCTGGATGATGTACAGTTCGTCCGAAGGGTCCCCCTCACGGATGATGGTCTCGTCGGCGTTGTAGGTGGCCCAACGGCCGATGGCGATGAGTTGCCGGATGGCCTCCTCTGCCAGTCCGCAGAAGAGGTCACTGCGTTTCAGAAGCTCTGTCAATTCTTCCATCTGATCCTCCTGATCTTCCCTGTCCCGTGCCCCCGCTTTCGCTGACGGACGGCTGGGCACGAGGGCTGAAATCCTCTGCCCGTCCTGTCGTCTTATATGGTACGGCAGAATGGGCGGGTTGTCAAGAAAGCCCGCTGTGGTACAATCCCAGTCAGGAGGTTCCCATGCTGCAACGAGCGCACGAGATTCAGGACCAACTGGTGGCCTGGCGACGGGAGATTCATGCCCATCCGGAACTGGGCTTCCGGGAGACCCGGACCGCTACCCGGGTGGCGGAGGTGTTGGCTGGACTGGGCTATCGCGTCCGAACCGGGGTGGGGCGGACGGGTGTGGTGGCGGAGCGCGGGGAGGGGCATCCCATTGTCGCCGTGCGCGCGGATATGGATGCCCTCCCCATCCAGGAGGCCAACGACGTTCCCTATGCCTCTCAGGTTCCGGGCGTCATGCATGCCTGCGGACACGATGCCCATACGGCCATCGCCCTGGGGGTGGCGAAGTTGCTGGCCGGGGAGCTGTTCCCCGGGACCATCCGCCTGCTCTTCCAGCCAGCGGAGGAGGTGGCGGACGAGGAGGGGCTCAGCGGCGCGCCGCGCATGATCCAGGACGGCGCGATGGAGGGGGTGGACGCCGTTCTGGCCCTGCACGTGGACCCCTCGGTGAAAGCAGGGGACATTGTCCTGGAGACCGGACCGGCCTCAGCGGGAGTGGACACCTTCTACGCCACCATCTTGGGGCGCGGCGGGCATGGGGCCTCCCCCCACAGGGCGGTAGACCCCATTTATATCGCCGGTCACGTGCTTCTGGCCCTGCATGGCATCGTTTCCCGGCGGCTGGACCCGATGGCGCCCGCTGTCATCAGCATCGGCTCCATCCACGGAGGCCAGGCCGATAACGTCATCCCGGACCGGGTGGAATTGACGGGGACCATCCGGTATATGAAGCCGGAGGTCCAGCGACAAATCCATGCCGAGATAGAGCGGGCCCTGCAGGTGGCCCGCGTGCTGGGTGGGGATTACGACCTTCGCCTGGAAATCGGCTATCCGCCGATGGTGAACGACGCCCGAATCATAGACCTGTTGCGAGAGGTTACTGTGGACCTGCTGGGCGAGGAACACATCCAGCCACCCCATCCGGGAATGGGGGCGGAGGATTTCGGGTACTTTTCGGCGCTGGCTCCGGGCGCGATGCTGGGGCTGGGGTGCCGGATAGAGGGGGACGAACGGGTGGCTCACAATCCTCGCTTTGATATAGACGAACGCTGCCTCTCGGTGGGGGCGGCCATTTTGGCGGAGGCGGCCCTGCGCCTGCTCCGGAAGTAACGCCCCCGACCCCTCCGGAAATATGGAGATTTTGCGGCGGCGGCCGGAGGC
>JACIWQ010000083.1 GCA_014360895.1 Thermoflexales bacterium
GCCGTCGGCGTCGGCGTGCTTGTCGGCGTCGGCGTGGCCGTCGGCGTGGCCGTCGGCGTCGGCGTGGCCGTCGGCGTCGGCGTGCTTGTCGGCGTCGGCGTGGCCGTCGGCGTCGGCGTGGCCGTTGGCGTGCTCGTCGGCGTCGGCGTGGCCGTCGGGGTGGCCGTCGGCGTCGGCGTGGGCTCTGCCCCCGTCGTATATCCGAACGTCACTTCTTCCAAGACCGGAGTCGTGTCCGAGAACGCCGTGCTCATCAACACCTGGTACTGAATGTAACGACCGCTACCGCCAATCGGCGCCGGTGAGGCGCCTGTAATCGGAATCCAACTCACCCCACTCAGGTCAGGGGTATCACCGGTGCGGTAATTCAAAGCAAGTGTCGTGCCATCCGGTACGTTCCCTGACCACGAGATTGACTCCCAGTTGACCGACTCTCCGGCATCAAAGACGCGCGAGGTGAAGGTACACGATGAGGCATACGGTGTCATCCGTAACCAGTCAATGACCAGCGACGAATTTGGCCCAGGGTTGGTGATGTCGCTGGCCACCGGCCGCATGTTGCCCGTTATCGCCAGATTGTGAGTCGCGACCAGGCTACCATCCACGTAATACCTGACGTTTGACACATCCCACTCTATACGGAAACGGTGGGGCACGCTCAGGGAGACACCCGGCAGAGAAGTGTTGATAGAACTGCCGCTCAAAGTACGGGCCATCAGCACTTCACCTCCAGGGTAACCGGTGCTGAAAATCGCCCACGGGCCGGCGTTCAGGTCCGTTCCAAAGCCAATGTGCTGAGCGTTGTAAGGATAGAACGTCGCCACAAACTCCAGAGCGCGCCCCGGCCCATAAGGAGCAGGGAGCGTGCCGTAGGCCAGCAGAGCGTCTCTGAATGTGATGCGCCCGCCGGCAAGCGTGTAGGTGCCGCTGGCGTTCCACACCGTCACACTCCAGCCCGCAGGCAGGCTGCTATCTGAAAACTCGGCCCCCACAGTGGGCGTGAGAATAAGTTCCCCATCGTAGGTCTCGGCCGGGTAACACCCTGTGCCGGCCGAGAAGTCGGCCCAACTTGTGTCCATCAGCTCGGGTGCCAGCGCGGTGAACGTGGCCGTGACCGCTTTCGCTGCATCCATCACTACCGTACAGGGATCCGTGCCGCTACACGCCCCGCTCCAACCGCTGAACGCGGAACCTGTGGCGGCCACCGCCGTCAATGTCACCACCGTGTTGTGAAGAAAGTCGACTGAACACGCCTCACCGCAGTAAATTCCAGCCGGGTCGCTGGTGACTGTGCCGCTCCCCGTGCCGCTTATGTAAACAGCCAGTGTATGGATATTTATCACGAAACTGAGAGGGGGCTGATTGAATGGTGGGACTGTAGTGCTGTTGCCGGCCGCGTCGGTTGAGGTCACGCGGAAGTAATACGTGGTGTTCGGCACCAGGCCGGTCAGGGTGACCGTATGGCTTGTGACCATTGTCCCATCGGTCACGCGATCGGTCAGCGCATTCGGGTTCATGCCGTAATTCACCTGCGAATTGGCCGATTCATCGGTTGACCAGCGGATTGTGGCCGTGCCGTCACGATGCGGAGTTGCCACCACGTTGGAGATCACCGGTGCGACCGTATCCGGGTTGTAACTGGCCTCGTAGTCGCCAGCCTGTGCGAGGAACAAGGCATACTCAATCCCCTTGACGGTCTGGACAGTGTAACTGACAGGATCGCCCGCACGGGTAATGGCGGTCAGGCGCCCTTCTCCTGCCCGCGTCGGTAACATCGCCGTCAGGCCTCTGGCGCCTGCTCCCACAACTACCCTGAAGCGCAGCGTGTTGTCGCTCCAACTCAGGCTGTCAAAGTACGAACTGTTGCGGCCGTCCAGCCACTCCACCATCTGACGGCTCGAGACCACCGGCACACCCCGTGCCTGGGCAGAAGCCACTATCGCCCGATGACCATAATGATCAGGGGTGTCGTTATGCATATTGGCCGTAAATGCACCATAGTAGCCTTCGGGACCCAGTGCCCGGTCCAGCAAAGCGTCAATGGTGTATGGGTACGCCTGCCAGGACTCGTCGGTCATTTGCGTCGTGGCCTGATAAACATCAATTATGGTACCATCCAGGTCAGCAAACCGCATCGGCATCCCGGAACCCGTGAACATTCCGGGACGATTGTCCACCCAGGTCGGGGGCCAAAAGTAATAATTGGTATCCAACCGCACTCCGTAGGTCGCCTCTACGTGGGCATGGGTCGCCCAATCGCTCCAGGCAATACAGTGGGTCCGCTCACTGACCGGTGAGGGAAGACTCGGGTATCGGGCGCGCCACGCCGCCAGTTGCGTCGCAAAGTAAGAATCTAGTTGCGAGGGAGTCCAGTTGGCGCAGCCGGTGTCCACATGCAGAGCGATCTCAAAGCCTTCGGCATTATAGGCGGCCGCCTGGGAGTCGGTCAGTGAGTTGATTGTGTAAATGTAGGAGGTGCTGCGCACACACTCCCAATCGGCCACCGAGCAACCCGCCGGACTGAGCGACCGCTCAATCTCAAAACGACTCGCAGTACCCGTCGTGCCATGGTCGTCACCGGTCATAATGACCACCGCCTTCTCCCCTCGCGGAAAGTACCAGAAGCGAGGCAGTGGTCGGCGGTCCCTGTTGAGGTGGAGGATGAGATTGGCCAGCAGTCGCTGCTCCTCATCCGCCTGTGGGATCGCCACTTTGTTCAGGTCCACCCAGTCAGGCTGAGGGTCCCCCGCTTTGGCTCCGTAGAACATATCGTCGGAGCGCAGGGGAGGCCAGCCATCCCGTTCGTCGCCGGCCCAGGCGGGGTTGCCCTGGCGCATATAGACCACCGAACGGGCCAGGTCAAAGGTGAAAGCGACTGCCTGTCCCCCATTGGTGCCTATATCCCAAAGGGTGACCGCCGGGTAGGTTGTCGGCGTGGTCGCATCGGCGTAGAGCATCGCAACCGGCACGGCGCCGTTGAGCACGTACAGGTCGGCGGGGCCATGAAACTGGATGGTCTCGGCAACCAGACCGGCACCCGGACTCCCGGCGGATGTATCTATCAGCAGATAAGCGTCCGACAGCGTTCCACCCTGGGGGGTTAGTCCCAGGAGGTCGGCCAGTTGGGGGTCGGGACGCATAGCGATGAGGTTGCCGCCCGCCACCACCCAGGCGTGGAACATCTCCACCTGTTCGGGGGTGAGAGATGTTTCGCTCAAGATGACTACATCATAGTCGTTCAGGGTAGCGGCGGTGACGGTGGCGATGTCTTTGACGTCAAATAGGTTGAGACCCTCGGTGCGCAGGATTTCCGCGTAGTAGAGGCCGAAGGGATTGGTGATATAGGCCGCATTGGTGATCAGCAACAATGGGCCGCCATATCCCTCACCGGGGGCATTGGTAACAGAAAGCAGCCCAGAACCAGCCGTCTGAGTCCGTCCCATCAAATCGGCGGCGCCGGTATCCTCGCCGACTTTCTCCTGTAGCGGGAGTTTGGGGGATACAGCGGAGAAGAGATCAGCACCTGCGGCATATGCGATGTGTTGGTCAGACGAAACGCGCGTGGCTACATCGTTAGTATATATACCCACATCTTGACTGCTCTCATAGGAGTCCGGCTGAGAAAAGCGTTTTTCCCAATCGGTGTGGTGAGTAGTCTCTTGAAACCAGCTCGGTATGATTGGGCCGGTTGGTGCTGTCAAAATCAGCAACAGTCCCAACACTGCCTGTAGCCCATTAAGTGTTCTATCCACAGGTCTCCTTAGTTGAAAGACGAAGGATAACATCTAAAAGAGTCACAAGACGCTCGTTTCTCAATCCCCTGCGCGCACCAAAGTGCCACTGGTTGACCAGCCAGCAAACATCCGCCACGAGGAACCTTGAGACAGCCTATTCATTGGTCTCATACAACTCATACTCAAGCGGCCAACTATGCTCAAAGCGGGCAACCAGCCGGTAGTGCTCTGTCAGCATATCCTCCGGATACAGGTCTATCCAGTGAGCGAACGGCCCGACCAGCACGTAATCAGGATGCTCCTTTTGCACAAAATCATAACCCTCCGAGGGTGGCGGTCCACCAAGCCAGACATGGCGCACGGCCTGTTGGAGAATAATGGTTGGGGCAAAGTGATAATTGTGGTCGGTGAGAAAACCCATTTCTGGCTCAAACGTCTCAATCAGGGCATCGTGAGGGACATGTTGCTCCAAATAGGCGGCCATCTTCACAGGTATATTGGGAGGCGGTAATACCACCTGTCGCACCGTGTAGAGAAGAGGACGGACTATCATCATAAGTAGCAAAACCAGCAGGGCCCAGCGCAGCGCGTGTCTTTGCAGGTCGGGCTCTCTTCCTCGCAGAGCCTGCCACAGAGCTTTTCCTCCCACCCAAAAGCCTTCAGTAAGCCGTTGGAAGAAACCGGCGACAAAAAGGCTGGCAATGGTCAGGCCAGGAAAGGCATAGCGGGGCCAGCCGATGGAAGCTACGACGTACCAGGTCAGGTTCAGGACAACCAGAATGAACAGCGTGCCCCACCGTTGTCCTTCTCGCTGGCGAGGCAAGGAAATCACAAAACCATAGACCAGAACCGGCAACAACATTCCCAGGTACACATCCTGGCTCAACAGGTACTTGAGGCTCTCCTTCATCAATCCGGGCGAGAACACGAGGGCCGCGCTGGCTGTTTGCTGGCGCAGCATTTCCAGATTCTCGCTGGCTGTGGCCGGACCCAGGTACACAATCATATAAATTTGCCAGAGGGCCCAACAGGCTATGGAAACAAGCCCTGGTATGACGAAGACGCGCTGAGGGGCCGTACGATAGTAGACCAGGTTAGCCAGCCATGCCAGGCCTATTGTTGGCACCAGCACCAGCAGGTATTGGTTCTTGGTGATCATCGCCAGCCCCAGCAACAATCCGACCCCCACCAGTCGTCCCCAGCCAGCCTTCTCCCACGCCGCCAACCACAGGCTTAGCCCGGCTACCATAAAAAAGAGTCCGGGTACTTCTCCCAACACCTGACGTCCGTACTCTATCAGCGAGACGCCTCGCGATGTCACCAGCAGCGCAGTCGCTACCCACGCCAGCCGGTGGCCGCCCAGCACCGTCGCCAGCCGGTAGAAAGCATAAGTAGCCGCCAGCAGATATAGAACCATTACCAACCGGGCCTGCAGCAATCCGATGCCAAAGAGTTTGAAGGCGGCTGCGATGGGTAGCATCACTGTCGGGCCGACACCGACTGTTGGTCCATAATATCGGAAGCCCTCACTGCTGTAATCGGCGTAGACGCCGAAGCGCACGAGGGTCTTGGGGACGTGCAGATGAGAGCCCTCATCAAACCAGGTCAGGGGGTAATCCGTCAGGTTATATAGGGCCAGGAACAGGAGGGCCGCGATGGAGATGATGGCTACCACTCTCTTCATTCGGAACGCTCCTATATATCTATATCCACCGCAGCCGTCTGGATAACCGTCTGTACCGGCAAAGGAATCAGGGCCGGACTGGCCTCCAGCACAGTCTGAGCTATGCGGCGTGCATGCCGGGTCACCGACTCGCTGTTGGTCAACGCCGGGTAGATCTGAGCCGTGGTGGCCAGGTACAGGTTCTCTACAGGTGCCTTCACCTGCGGGATGAGGTGGGCGGAGTTCAGCCCGTGCAGAGGCTCCACATAGCGCTCGCGGTGCACAAGAAAGTAACGAACCCACCGCCGGTCAAAATGCGGAAACATGGTTTCCAGGTGCCGGAGCCAAATCTCGCGTATCTCCTCGTCCGATTTCTCCTGCCAGGGGCTACCAGGAAGGGTGTATTTGGGCAAATAGACCAGGTGGTGTCCCCCTACAAATTCCGGATCAATATAGGTCGTCGTCTCAATGATGCCGGTAAATGGAACCCGGTCATCGGTGATGTTCAACGTCCAGAAACCGGTTAGCGGTCGGTCCAAGACCAATAGAGAACAGATGACGCCCAGATAGTCGGTTTTGCCGAGGAAATCGCGGTAGGCCGGGTCCGCATCGGGGATAAGCCGACGGAACAAAGGAATCTGCAGAGCGACCACGATGGCGTCGTAGAAATGGACATCTCGCCCCACGCGCAGCCCGATGGCACGTCCATTTTTAATCACGACTTCCTCTACAGGGCAGCGGAGATGAATTTTGCCCCCATTGACCTCTATCTGCCCGGCCATTGCCTCAATCAGGGTCATGTATCCACCGATGAGATGTCCTGCCTCTTCTTTTTGACTGATCCCTTTTCGGGTAGATTTCATCCGTACCAGACGGGCCCAGATGTAAGTAGCGGGAGTGTTTTCAAACCCCCCGTCAAATTTGGCCCTCAGCATCGGACGCCAGATACTCTCAAAAGTCCGCCGACCACTCAGGCGGACCAGCCATTCTTCCACACCGGTTCCTTCCAAACGCTGCCAATCTCGTACAAACTGCGCGTACAATACCGTCAACCCCAGGCGGAAGCGGTCGGTCCAACCCAGGGGCGGGAACCGTAAAAATTCCAACATGTTGTTCATAGAGAAGATTTTGCCCTGATGGTAGAAACCCATCCGGGTTTCGCGAAAACGCAACCTCTCGGCAATGTTCAATTCTTCACAGAGTTGCCGCAGATGGCTGTCACTGGATAGGATGACGTGATAGAACCGATCTACCAAGACCCCATCTTCTAAGGTGACCGTGTTGGCCAATCCCCCCAATGTGGAAGAGGCCTCGTAGATTTCCACGGCTGCTCCCTGCTGCGAGAGGAAGTAGCCGATGCTAACCCCCATGATCCCCCCACCAACAATGCCGACCCTCACAGATTTCCTCCTTCACTTTTGTCCGCGAGGTGTGCCAAAACCTACCATGCCATTCTCCAGGACCTCCGCGATCCGTCGCGCGGCGGTTCCGTCACCGAAGATGGGAGGGCGATCTGCCGGGGGAAAGAATGTCCGCCAGGCTTCCACAATCCGCTCCGGGTCGGTGCCTACCAGCAAGTTCCATCCTGCTTCTACCGTCTCCACCCACTCGGTCTCATCCCGCAAGGTCAGGCATGGGACGCCCAGGAAGTACGCCTCCCGCTGGACGCCACCGGAATCGGTGGCAATGATGCGAGCGTTCTCCTCCAGCACAATCATGTCAAAGTAACTCACCGGCTCTATCGGCCGAACATGGTCTGCGAAACAGACATTTAGTTGAGCAATGGTCTTTCTGGTACGAGGATGGACGGGAAACACAACGGTTTCCGCCACACGATTCAGGCCTGCAATGATTTGACGCAGCCGCGCGGGGTCGTCGGTATTCCCTGCACGATGGACGGTCACAAGGCCGTATTTCCCCGGTTCCAGATTCAGGCGCTCCAGGATGCGGGATTTGCGGCGGGCAATCGGTCGGTTCTGGAGCATCGCGTCCAGCATCACGTCGCCCACCCAGTACACAGAAGCGGTGATCCCCTCAGCAGCCAATCGTTCTACTGCCCTCCGGCTGGCGCAGAAGTGCACATCCGCCAAACAATCGGCCACCAGGCGGTTAATCTCTTCCGGCATTCGCCGATCAAAACTCCGCTCCCCTGCCTCAATGTGAGCAGTGGGAATATGCAACTTGCTGGCCGCCAACGCACCGGCCAGGGTGGAATTGGTATCGCCGCGCACAATGACCAGGTCGGGCCGCTCCTGAAGAAGCACCGCTTCCAGGCGAACCAATATCTCCGCCGTTTGCCATCCGTGTGACCCGGACCCTACTTCCAGGTTATAATCCGGCGCGGGGATGTCCAGTTCATCAAAGAAAGCCTGCGACATCTGGTAATCATAATGCTGCCCGGTGTGTACCAGGATTTCCTGATGTTTCTCCCGCAGGGCACGACTGACAGGGGTTGCCTGGATAAATTCGGGACGCGCTCCGACCACAGATACGATCTTCATCAACCCTCTCCAATGATGGCACGGGGATTTGTCCCCTCGCCTGGATGCAGTGCCTTGTGGGATTCCACAAGAGGAGCCAGGGCTAACCGATGCAGCAGGATGCGCGCCTGGAAACCCAGATGGGCCAGAATCGTGCGCATCAGTTTCGCCTTGGAGGTGCCGAAGGCCCGTGAATAGAGCACCGCCGGATACTCGGCCACCCGGTATCCCATCAGCATCGCTTTTACCAGAATCTCGGTACCAGCCAGGAAGCCGTCGGACTGAAACGACACGCGCTCTATCACCTCCCGGCGATATGCCCGGAAGAGGCAGGTATAGGTATGGATCCGCCCGTTGACCAGAACCCGGTAGAGAAAAGAGGAGCCCCGGCTGAGGATCAGCCGGTATGCCGGGACCCCTTCCACGCCGCCTGCTGGATGGTAGGGGGACGCGGTCACAATATCCACATCGGGCGTGAGGCAAGAGAGCAGCGCGGGAATTTCGGAGAACCTGTAGGTCCCATCGCTATCGGTCGTGAGGACCACCTTGCCGCAAGCGGCAGCAAAGCCTGTGCGGATGGCCGCCCCCAGTCCCCGATTGACCAGGTGGCGCTCAAATCTAACAACTACCTGCGACTCCTTATGGTCGCCAAACGTCTCCGTAAGCGCCTGCCAGGTTCCATCGGTGCTTCCGTCATCCACAAAGACAACTTCCAGCGAATGGGCCCTGGCCAGTTCGGCAACAACAGGGAGAAACTCCCTCTGCATCTTAGAGACATTTTCCACTTCGTTGTAGCAGGGTATGACAATAGAAAGGTCCATTCCTCCTCCAAATACAGGCACTTACACGGGAACGCCGATGGCATCCCGCACATGTCTGGCTTCTTCGGTCATCACCGATAGGCTCTCATAAATGGCGCTCCGGATGTCCATCACCAGGCGCAGGGCTTTCAAACCGTCCCTGGATGAGACCTGAGGCGGGTTGCCGTGCAAGATGCAATCCACGAAATGCTGGAGTTCCAGGAAGAGAGGTTCTAAAGTGGGCACAAAGATGCGCTCAACGACGCTCTCCTGGCGATATTTGACGCCCCGGCGGTCATGATTGAGATACTCGCCAACAGTGCGCCGATGGACCGACAGACTTTTGTTCAGCAGGTCCGCTTCCACATAGGCTTCCAGAGCCGTTACTTCTATGAACCGTACTTTCTGTTCGGTGACGCGCGAGGCCGTCAGGGTGAGAATAGGCCCCGAGCCGAAGCACATATGAGCTACAGCGTGGTCTATATAGCCGCTGAACGCGGTTAAACCATAAGCATTTATGGAGAGGGGCTCCCGTCCCATTAAGTCCAGCGCCAGGTCCACATCATGGGTCATCAGGTCCATAACCACGTCCACATCCGTATTGCTGCCCACATAGGGGCTGAGCCGGCGGAAATGGATGGCCAACACGGTCAAATCTTCCAGCACGTTTTTCAGTTCTATGTAGGCCGGATTAAAACGTTCAATATGTCCGATTTGGACGACCAGATTGCTGGCCTCCGCCGCCCGTGTCAGTATCTCGGCCTGTTCCACTGTCTCTGTAATCGGTTTTTCTACCAGTACATGCACCCCGTGGGCCAGGCACCTCATCGCAAGATCAAAATGGGACGGCGTGGGGGTGGTGAGACTCACAGCGTCAACGCGCTCCAGGAGAGCATCCACATCCCTGTAGAAGGGAACATCGTATTCTTCAGCCACCCGACGACCCGTTTCGGGCTCTATGTCACAAATGCCCACCAATTGCGCCTGACGCAGGGTGGAGTAAACGCGGCAATGTCGCTGCCCCATCCGACCTGCTCCGATGACGCCCACTTTTACCTGTTTCATGGTCGCCCCTCCTCTTTAGAATTGCTTCCGATACCGGGTTTCAAGGTTCGGTTGAATTCACACGCACCTTGAACTTCCCTGGTCTCTACTTTAATACCAGAATGTCAACGAAAGGTGAGGAAAAGGTTAGAATTTGCCCAAAAGAGGGTTGACCATGTGAGCTTTCTGGAACTCCGGCCTTCATGCGCATAACTCATTCACAGCATCCACAATGTTCTCCAGGTCCGCGCGGCTCAATCCTGGATGCACGGGCAACGACAATACCTCCTGCGCTGCCCGTTCCGCCTCGGGCAGAACCAGGTTATACCCCATATCTCTGTACAATCGTTGTTGGTGTACCGGCACCGGATAGTACACGGCCGTACCGATGCCCCGCTCCCTCAGCCCGTCCAGTACCGCATCCCGTCGTCCATCGGGAACGCGAACGGTGTACTGGTGAAATACATGTCGCCGCCCCTCAGGCACAACGGGGACTACGACGCCCCGCAGATGTTCGCTCAAATACCGGGCGTTCGCGATCCGCACTTCGTTAAACTGCTCCAGTTTTCGCAATTGAGCCAGTCCAATCGCAGCGTGCACATCGCTCATCCGGAAGTTGAACCCCAACTCGTCGTGATAGTACCTCCTGCGCATCCCGTGCTGGCGGATCACCCGGCACCTTTCGGCAATCTTCTCATCGTTGGTCGTGATTATTCCTCCCTCGGCTGTAGTGATGTTCTTGGTTGGGTAGAAAGAAAAACATCCTGTACCGAAACCGCCCACCCGTTTCCCCTTGTACTCGGCCCCATGCGCCTGGCAGGCGTCCTCAACCACAACCAGACCGTATCGCTCCGCTACTTCCAGGATGGGGTCCATATCTGCCGGCAGCCCAAAGAGGTGGACCGGCATAATCGCTTTGGTGCGGGGCGTGATAGCATTTTCCAGGAGGTCGGGACGGATATTAAACGTCGCCGGATCAATATCCACGAAAACAGGCCGTGCCCCCACATACAAGATAGAGTTGGCAGAAGCGATAAATGTGAACGGCGTCGTGATCACTTCATCCCCCGGCCCGATACCGTGAGCCAGGAGCGCGACATGCAGCGCCGTTGTCCCGGACGAGGTCGCCACGGCGTACTTTACCCCGCAGTACTCGGCAAACGCCTCCTCAAGTGCCTGCACTCGGGGTCCCTGAGCCAACATCCCCGACTCTAATACCTCCAGTACGGCCTGTTTTTCCTCCTCGCCGATCATGGGCTTGGCAATGGGTATCATTTTAACCTCCGATTTTCTGGTAGACATCTCTCGGGATGAGGATTTCCTTCCCACAGTTTGGACACCTCATCAATACGCCGCTCTCCCCAGGGGGGCCGCTCTCCTGAAGCTGTTCACCGCAGGGACACACAAACCCTTGCAGGCGCGCCGGGTTTCCCCACACCAGCCCGTAATCGGGCACGTCTCGCGTGACCACCGAGCCCGCTCCCACCATCGCCCATTGCCCAATGGTTGTACCACAGACGATGACGGAATTCGCGCCGATTGCCGCGCCCTCCATCACAAGGGTTTCGCTCACCACCCAATCCTCGCTCCCCTTTAAAGAGCCGTCCGGGTTCACTGCGCGGGGACGCTTGTCGTTGGTGAAGCAGACATGGGGTCCGATGAAAACGCCATCCTGGATGGTGACGCCGTGATAGATTGAAACGTAGTTCTGAATCTTCACGTGGTCGCCAATATGGACGCCGAAGTCTATGTACACCCCTTTGCCAATCACACACTGACTTCCAATGACGGCCCCTTCGCGTATCTGGGCATGATGCCAGATAGACGTGCCCGCGCCAATTTCCGCATCTGGCGAGACCTCCGCCGTCGGATGAATACGAACGTTTGGCTTCATCACTCCTCCTCTCCGGGTCTTACGGGGAATCCTTCGTCGTGGTAATGCCGATATGGACAACATACCCTTCCACCACCACCCTCTGCTCCGGGTGGCGAGCGAGCAAACACAGGCCCGGGGAGACCGACGCACCCGGATTGGACGCCGGGCAGCCCTCCCCTATCAGGTCCTCGCCGAACAGAACCACCGTCCGCACCGAATCGGGCAAAGAGAGTGTCATCGTGACCGGAAGTTCTGCGAACCGGACGACCGGGTACTCCCGTAGATAGAAGTCGGGGTGGCGGAAGTCCAGGCCGCTGGAGAGGATGACCGTCTCTGCGGGGTCCAGATAGGCGCGGATGTAACCGATGCGGCTCTCCAGCGACGCGTCGCGCGCCCGAATCGTGGGCCAGGCGGGTGGCGTGAGCGTGATGTGCTCCCCGCCGAAAAGGGACGGCGGGACGGTCAGAAAGAGAAGCGCATTGACCAACACCACTGCACCGGTGAGCGTCCATGCCCACCTCCGCCACTTCTCCCGTCGGTAGAGGCCCGCCAGAAGGCCCCCCAGAAGGAGCAGGACGGCGGGCATAAAGGTGAACGTGTGCCCGGGCTGACGGATGTGAATCAGGGTGTAAAAGAGCAGGCTGGGCGCCGGCCACCAGAAGAACAGGCGAAACTCCGGGCTCCTGACCCACACCCGCCACTGGGGCCAGCGGGCTATGGCCCGATCAATCCCTCCGATGACCAGGGGCACGATGCCCACGCCCAGTGCATAGACCGTGAACATCCCCAGCCGGAACCCGTTGACCGCCAACGGGTAAAGGCCGGAGAAAGAGGACTCCACCGCCACAATCTCCCCCGCAGCGCGCAGCGCCTCCTGGTACCGCGCCACCCCACCGGTGAGGATGACCATCGGGGCGGCCCATGCCAGGCAGATTCCCCCCAGGACGCCGACCGCGATCAGCACCTTCCACCAGCGGTATCGCCATACCGAAACGGCCCACAGAGGCAACAGAAAGACCATCGTGTTCGGGCGAAAGCCCCCTGCAACTCCTAGGACAAGGGCAGAGAGCCAGACCCGGTCGTCGGTCCCCTGCAGGTGTCGGTAGCACAATAGAGCCGCCACAATAACGAACGCGGCCTCCACCATGTACGAAAGGGCGACCTCGCCGTGAAACCAGAACAGCGGGCTGGTCAGGAGCAGGAACGCCGCCGTGAGGCCAGCCTCCCGGTTCCACAGGGACCGGCCCAGCCAGAACATCGCGGCCACAGCCAGGCCCGTCGCAACAACGCTGACCCAGACCAGGCTGGCATTAGCATCGCCCGCGAGCAGGTGGACCAGCCGTCCGGTCATCACGTAGAGGAAATACCCCGGCGGGTGCGGCTGGTGCTGATAGACGTCAAAGCGCTCCAGGCCCAACGCAAAGTTCACCGAGTCCCAGTGGTACAGGAACCGGCTGCGGAACGGGAGACGGGTCAGGATGCCTATCAGGAAGAGCCCCAGGGCGATGAGCCAGTCGGTCAAGCGCTTCATAGCACCTTCACTCCGGCCCCCCCGGGAGACACGATACAGGATGACCCCTGCGCCCGCTCCCAGTACGACCAGTAGAGGAATCAGGCTCGCCCATCCGCGCAGTCCCAGAACCATCCCCACGTTGCGGGCGACGTTGCCCGCCAGCAGTTGGGGCAGGGAGTAGTTGAAGAGCGGGTTGGGCGTCCAGTCCGGGAAATGCTGCCCCCCGATGGTCTCCGCCCAGACGGCGAAGAAGGACCAGGAGGCCAGCAGACCCGTCGCCGCCCGCGCCCAGACATGGCCTCCCCACGCGTCCCAGAAAAACGCCAGCCCCACCGCCAGGAAGGGGAGCATGGGGAGCAAATAGCGGGGGCCCACCGACCAGCCGCCCTGCCACATCACGGAAGAGCCGTTGAACAAGAAGAAGGCCGCCACCGCGTATGCACAGACCCACCCGGCGCGCCGGAACTCCCGCCGTCGCCACCAAGGGACGAAGCCCGCCGCCGCCAGCAGGAGAATCGGGGAGAGAAAAAAGAGGCCCCGGTACGACCCGAAGGTGATGCCCCAGAGCGCATCGGCGCGCGGGTGGGAGATGCTCAGGAAGCCGTAGGAGTGCTGTTCGGTGTAGAGGACGGAGTACCGGTAGCCCACCGGCAGCGGCGTGTGGAAGATGCTCAGGTTGTAGACCGCCAGGAGAACCCCCGGTAGCAAACCGCCCAGCACCAGCCCCCCTAACCAGCGCCGGTCCGGGGTGACGAAGAACGCATAGACGCAGAGACCGGCCGCGATGAGGGCTGTGGGGTATTCGGTGATGACCGCGTAGCCCAGCATCAGCCCCACTACCGTCAGCCAGGCGGGGGAGATTTCCCTCCGGTCTATCCGGAACAGCAGATAGAAGGCCCCGAAGAGCAGGGCGGCGACAATCTGGTGTCCGAAGAACATGTTGGAGTACGCGAAGGCGTTGGTCAGTAGGCCGTAGGCCAGCGGAACCCCCAGGCGATAGAGCGGACGCGGGGTCACGTACCCGGTCCAGCGGTAGAGGAGCACGCCCATGAACGCCGAAGGGACCGCAACGGTGAAGAAAGTGACGAAGGTCAGTGCGAAGGCGAAGTAGACCTTTCCAGCCTCCAGGTCGGTTCCCCCCGGCTCCAGCGTCGCCGCCAGGGCCGGATTCGCCTCCAGCCGGGCCATCAGACGGTCCACCGGCGCCAGGCGGGCCAGGCGAGCAAAGACCCAATAGAATGGCACCCCCAGGAACGACGTGCCCGGCGCCTTGTCGCTGTAGTAGTGACCCTCAAAGTAGGCATAATCGCCCGTATTCTGGTAGTAGTCGTCAATGGCGAAGGTGCCCTTGTCCACAATCGCCAGGACCAGGTCCAGGCGGGAGTTCTGGTTCCAGTCCGCCCAGCGAGGGAAGAAGTAGGCGAAACAGAATAGCAGGAGCAGGAAGAGCGCCACTTCACACGCACGGTCTCGTTTCATGGCGACGTCCCTCCCTGGGTCGCGACCGGCGCACATCCGGCGGTCTCCGCGTCCACGCGGTACACCGTCGCTTGGGGCGACCGGAAGACAGCCCGCAGGTACGGCGGTTCGTCCGCCGAGAATTCGCCCAACGCCCGCTCCTCCATCCCGTAGAAGACGTAGCGGACCCCGAACCGGCAGAGGGTCTCCCGCCGTGCTTCGTCGGGGGTGGACGGGTTGAAGAAGGCCTCCACCCGGTCCTGCTTCTCGTAGAACCGGACGGTCATCGTCCAGTGGGCCAGGAAGGCTCGGTTGCCGGAGACGCTGGGGATGTACTGGCCCACGTTCAGGCCGCTCAGGACGACATCGTCCGGCGAGGTGTTCTCTTCCAGCCAGCGCAGCGCCGCCACCTCGTCCCGGTGCAGGTAGTACGGGGGCTGGTGGCGGGCCAGGTCCACGAACCGCCAGGCCAGCAGGTAGACGTTGGTGGGGATGACGACCAGGATAAGAAGGGCGGA
>JACIWQ010000084.1:0-4549 GCA_014360895.1 Thermoflexales bacterium
GGCGCCCTGTTGCGCGGTCTCCGTAGAATTATACGCGGAACTGCCGAAAGTGTCACATCTCGCAGCCCGGACAAAAGAAACCGCAGTGCGGAGGTCGGGGTAGGACAACTGCAAGCAGTTGTCCTACTACCGGTACGGTTTTACGAGACTCGGCACTTGTTTCCTGATTGCCCAACCTGTGGTACAATATATTGCGCCAAGTCAACTTCTACGAGTATGTCCGATCTCTCCCAGGAGGCGATATGGGTACCCGACTGGATTGGCTCCACGGCATTTTCCCCGCACTGGTCACCCCCTTTGACTCCAAAACCGAGGAGATAGACGAAGAGGCGTACCGTCGCCTCATCCGGCACGTCCTCCCCTACGTGGACGGCGTGGTCACCAGCGGCACCACCGGCGAGTTCCCTTATCTGACCCGCGCCGAGCAGCGGCGGCTGATAGAGATTGCGCGGGAGGAGATAGGGAATAAAAAGGTCATCGCCGGGTGCGGCGCCTCCGGCACCGACTACGCCCTCGCCCTGGCCCAGGACGCGAAAGAGGCCGGGGCCGATGCCATCCTGGTCGTCACCCCCTACTTCCTCCACCCGTCCGACAAGGAGGTCTACCAGCACTTCCACGACATCGCCACCCGGGTGGACATTCCCCTCATCCTCTACAACATCCCCCAGGTGGTGGACGCGGTCCTGCCCCGCAACGTGGTGGAGGACCTGGCGGACCTGCCCAACGTCGTCGGCCTGAAGGACTCCTCCGGTGACCTGACCTATACCCTGGAGATTCTGGAGTACGCCGGAGACCGCATAGACGTCCTGGTGGGCCACGACGAGGTGGTGATCGCCGCCCTGGCCGCCGGGGTGAGCGGGATGATCCTCGCCAGCGCCCAAGTCTACCCCGAAATCTGGCGGGAGGTCTACCATCTGGTCCGGGAAGGACGGTTAGAGGAAGCGCGGGCGCTCCAGCGCCAAGTCCAGAAACTCTCCCGCATCTTCTGCCGCCACGGCGGCGGGGTGGCCGTCAAGGCGGCCCTCAATATGATGGGCATCCCCGTCGGGTCGCCCCGGCGGCCCCTCAAGAGCGCGGGCGGCGCGCTCATCCACGAGACCCGCGCCGAGATCCAACTGGAACTGGAGAAACTGGGCAAGATTCCCGTCGCCGACGAGCCCTTTGAGTACCCCGGCGGTCCGCTGGAGGGCCGCTTCCGCGACCTGGAACTGACTCCGGAGGACATTCGCCGGTACGGCCTGCGGGTTGGGACGGGGACGGCGGGCGAGGGGGTGAACCGGGTGCAGTTGGACCTGGTCGCGGGCCGCAAGGAGACTCCCCTGGGCGACGCCTACGCCCTTCAACTCACCTACCCGCTCCACGGCCGGGAGGCGCTGACGACCATCCTGGAGCCCGGCCTCACCGTCCGCCCGGCGACGCTCCTTCTGCCCACGCTCCCCCAGAAGAACCTCCGTCAGGCCAATATGATCTACGGCCCCACCCAGGCCGCGCTGGCGCGGGCGATTGTGGATGCACTGGAGGCCGGTATCATCCCTGCCTCCGCCGCCGACGACGAGGTCATGATTGTCCTGGCGACGGTCCACCCCAAGGCGCTGGACCGCCATGCCCTCTACGGGAGCGTCTACGAGGCCGCGCGCGCGGCCACCGCGCAGGCGTACGCGGCCCGCCATTAAACTTCATCGGAAATGGGACGCGGATGAACGCGGACGAGCACAGATTTTCCTTCTGCGCCACCTGGCGCTATTTCCGATGAACGCGGCAGGGCGCATCAGGGGACTGCTTCGCTTCGCTCGCAGTGACGCGGCGGGTCATTGCGAGGCCCAGCGGGCCGAAGCAAACGTCATTGCGAGGCACAGCGTGCCGAAGCAAACCCCGCATCAGGGGACTGCTTCGCTTCGCTCGCAGTGACACGGTAGGTCATTGCGAGGCCCAACGGGCCGAAGCAATCCCCAAGTGTGATTGCAATACGGTCAAGAAGTCTCACGGAGGACCCATGAGCTACAAAACCGACTGGTTCCGAGGCATCTATCCCGCCCTGGTGACCCCCTTCACCCGGGACGGCCGCCTGGACGAGGAGGCCTACCGGCAGCTTATCCGCCACGTCCTCCCCCACGTCAACGGCGTCGTCCCCTGCGGCACCACGGGCGAGTTCTCGTATATGACCGTGGAGGAGCGCAAACGCGCGATTGAGGTCTGCCTGGACGAGGTGAACGGCCGGGTGCCGGTCCTGGCGGGCACCGGCTGCCCCTCCACCCGGGAGACGCTGGAACTGACCCGCTGGGCGCGGGACGCGGGCGTCACCGGCGTCCTCGTCGTCGCCCCCTACTACCTCAAGCCCACCTTCAACGAGGTCTACGACCACTTCCGCGCGCTGGACAAACTGGGCGTCCCCATCGTCATCTACAATATCCCCCAGTGCGCCGGGACTCACTTCCGCTGGTGGACGGCGGAGGGCATGCTCCTGGACCTGGAGAACGTGGTGGGCATCAAGGACTCCTCCGGCGATATGCCCTTCCTGGAGGCGCTCTTTGAGAAGGTGAAGGGACAGGTGGGGATTTTCGTGGGGCACGACGAGATTGTCCAGGCAGCGCTGGCGGCGGGCTGCGACGGCGCCATCCTCGCCTCCGCCAACCTCATCCCCGACATCTGGCAGACCATCTACCGGGCCACGCTGGAGGGGGACCTGGCGACCGCGCAGGAGTGGCAGGCGAAAATCCAGAAACTGGTCCGCATCGTCGCCACCTGTGGCCCGACGCAGGCCGTCAAGGAGGGGCTGGAGATGATGGGGATTCCGGTGGGCGTCTCCCGCCACCCTATCCTGCGGGGCGGGAGTTTCCGCCGGGAGGACTACGAGGAACTGCGGATGCAGTTGGAGATGCTGGGCAAAATTCCCCAGGCCGACATCGTCTACGACCTGGGCGACCGGCAGGTGACGACGCGCGTCGCGGCGACGCCGCACACTCCCCGTCACGTCTCCGGCTGGACGCTCCGGGTCGGGGAGGGCTTCGCCGGTCCGCCCTTCCACGAAATCGCCCACGTGGACCTGCTCATCGGTCGGCGGGACGGGCCGGTGGGCCGGGCCATCGCCCGCTCCCTGGAGAGGTGGGGCTCCGAGCGGGGCCTGAAGGTCATCTCCGAGCGCCCGCTCATCCTCCTGGTGCCGACGGTTACCATCCGGACGGCGCGCCAGCGGGAACTCTTCTACGACTTCGCCGCCGAGGGGATTCTCCTGGCCGTCCGCCAGAACATAGAGAACGGCTTCCTGCCGGAGGCGGCGCTGGACGACCTGGCCATCATCGTCAACGCCTTCGTTCATCCGGCCGCGTCCATCGGGCGGCGGGTGATGCTGAACAACTACAAGGCCACCGTCCAGGCGCTGCGGAAGGCCATAGAGGGGCGGCCCACGCTGGAGCAGCTCTTTGAGGAGAAGGCATCGGCCCGCCATCCCTTCCGGTACGCGCCGTAGGGGACTGCGGGCGACCGGTGGTGAAGCGACAGCCGCTGCCTGCGGCCAGTCGCCTTGAACGAAAGGGGGGATGCCCGGGCAAAAAACAAACCGATGCTCAAACCCTGTCGCAAATTTCTGAAATCTTGACATTAGGAGGAGTGAAAATGTCCAGAAGAGCGCTTCTTGCCCTCGCACTGCTGACCCTCGTTGCGGTGCTGGGCGGGACGGCCGGATGCAAGAGGGCCCCCGCCCTGGGGACGGAGGAGAATCCCATCATCATGTCCTTCGTCCCCTCCGGTGACACGCAGGAAATCATCGCGGGTGGCGAACAACTGGCCCAGATGATTTCCGAGCGGACCGGCCTGGTGGTCAAGGCTAACGTGGGGACGGACTTCGCCGCCGTCCGGGAGGCGATGGGCGCCGGGAAGGCCCACATCGGCTGGCTCAACACCTTCAACTACATCGTGGCCCACGAGAAGTACGGTGTGGACGTCGCCCTGGTGACCGTTCGCTTCGGCTCCACCTCTTACAAGGGCCAGATCATCGTCCGGGCCGACAGTGGCATCCAGTCCCTTCAGGACCTGAAGGGGAAGGTGATGTGCTGGGTGGACCCGAACTCCACCTCCGGCTACATTATCCCCCGCATCTTCCTGAAGGCCAACGGGGTTGACCCGGACGCCGACTTCGCCAAGACGGTGGAGGCCGGCTCCCACAACAATGTCGTCGTCGCCGTCTACAACGGCGACTGCGACGCCGGGGCCACCTACTCCGACGCCCGCAGTTCGGTGGAGAAAGACCTCCCGGACGTGAAGGAGAAGGTGGTCGTGCTGGCGACGACCTCCGACATCCCCAACGACACCGTCTCCTTCATCAAGGACTTCCCGGCCGATATGCGGCAGAAGATCGTCCAGGCGCTGCTGGACATCGCCCAGACGGAGGAAGGGAAGGCCGCGCTGAAGACCGTCTACAGCATTGAGGGCCTCCAGCCTGCGGAGGACTCCTTCTACGATGCCTTCCGGGCCGACCTGAGCAAGGCCGGGATCAACATTGAGGACCTGGTGAAGAAATAGGCCACCGGGCCCCGGACGTGCCAGGCACTCC
>JACIWQ010000084.1:4559-15063 GCA_014360895.1 Thermoflexales bacterium
GTTTAATAACGCCCCCCCCGGCCCCCGTCCGTGCCCGCAACTCTTGATGTGCGTGCCACGTCCCCCTACCCATCGCCATGCTGGAAGTCCGCAACCTGACCAAAATCTTTCCCAACGGGACAGTAGCGCTGCGGGACGTCAGTTTCACCGTCGCCGAGGGGGAGTTCCTGGCCGTCATCGGCCTCTCCGGCTCCGGAAAATCCACCCTCCTGCGGTGCATCAACCGGCTCATTGAGCCCACCTCCGGCCAGGTCATCTGGAACGGGATAGACATCACCGCGGCCAGCCCCCGGGAACTGCGCCGCATCCGCCGCCAGATCGGCATGATCTTCCAGCAGTTCAACCTGGTGCGGCGCTCCTCCGTCCTGACCAACGTCCTCTCCGGGCGGCTGGGCTACGCCAACCCCTGGATGAGCCTCTTCCACTACTTCCCGCCGGAGGACCATCAGCGGGCCCTGACCGCGCTGGAGCGGGTGGGCATCGCCGACAAGGTCCACAGCCGGGCCGACCAACTCTCCGGCGGTCAGCAGCAGCGGGTGGGCATCGCCCGCGCGCTGATGCAGGAGCCGAAACTCATCCTCGCCGACGAGCCCGTCGCCAGCCTGGACCCGGTCCTGGCCCACTCCATCCTCCAGTACCTAGAGCAACTGAACCGGGAGGAGGGCATCACCGTCATCTGTAGCCTCCACTTCCTGGACCTGGTCCACCGCTACGCCACGCGGGTCATCGGCCTCAAGGACGGCCGACTGGTCTTTGAGGGCCACCCGAAGGAACTGACCCGTGAGCGCTTCAAGGAGGTGTACGGCGAGGAGGCGGAGATGGTCACCGTCGGCGGCATCTCTCTCTGAACCAGGAGGTCGCGATGGCGTTTTTCCGAAGGCGTCCCCTGGGCCGCCCCCTGCGCAGGCTCTTCCCCCCGCCGCCGGTCCCGCCGAAACTGTTGCAGGCCAACCGCCTCCTGGCCAGCGGCGATTATCCGGCCGCGGCTGAGGCACTGGAGCAACTGGCCCAGGGCGCGGAGCGGCGGGGACTTCCTCAGGCCGCGCCCCTTTACCTGCAAGCGGGCCACGCCCGCATCCTGGCCGGGGATACCCCGACCGGGATGGGGTCCCTGCGCCGGGGATTGGCCCTCTTCGTCTACACTGGCCGCCTGCAACGGGCCCATCGCGCTGGAGAACGCATCGTCGCCGAACTGAGAGCCCGGGGGCTGACGGCTGAAGCCGAAGAGATGGCGACCTACCTCTGGTCGCTGCTGCCGGCCGGGTCGCCCGCGGCCGGGCCGGAACCGTCGCGGCGGACCCGCCTGCCCACCCACTGCCCGGCATGCGGCGCCCCGCTCCGCCCCGATGAGACAGACTGGCTGGACGAGGTGACCGCCGAGTGCCCGTACTGCGGCAGCCCGGTCCGGGGCACGGAATAACACGGAACACGGTATAAAATTTAGACGCTCGCTCGCGGCTGCCCCGTCATTGCGAGGCGACGAAGTCGCCGAAGCAATCCCCCCGGAGGCAGGAGATTGCTTCGCTCGCTACGCTCGCTCGCAATGACATTGTAGAGTGGTCAACAAACGTCCAATGAGCCATCCGAAAGAACACTCCGGGAACAACCCCTTGCAACAATGGTCGCCCCTCTTCTCCCTGGTGGTCCCCGGCCTGGGACAGATTCTCCAGGGCCAGCGGAGCCGGGGGTTGGGGCTTCTGGCGACCGTCCTGGCGCTGGGCGGGCTCATCCTCTGGCAGGGGGTCCCCCTGCTCTTCGTCCCTCTGGCGGCGGTCTGGCTCTGGGGGGTGTGGGACGCGGCCCGGGCGCTCCGGAACCGCCCCTCCGGCACCGTCGCCCCCTTCCTGCTGGCGGCCTTCATCGCCTATGCCCTGGGGGTCCGGGCCACGGAGATGGACTTCCGGCGGCTGCTGACGGGCTGGCCCGCCATCCGCCCCATCGTCCGGGCCCTCGTCCGGCCGGAACTCCTGGAGTACCCGAAGGAGAGCCACATCGGCTATCTCCCCTTCCAGGTCCCCTGCATAGACCCCCTTCCGCCGCCCCAGGGCCGGGCCAGCGAACAACCCCGCCTCTCCACCGACGTCCCCTGCGCCGCGCTGGGGGAGACCATCACACTGGATGGCGAGGGCTTCCTCCCCGGCCTGGACGTGGAAATCTGGTGGCAGAACCCCATCGGCGACTATCAGCGGGTGCTGAAGGACGGCGTCCCCCTGGTCGTCCCGGCGGATAGCGAGGGCCGCTTCCGGGTCACCATCCAGGTCCCGCCCACCTCGGTGCCGCTGGACCGGCGGCCCGGCCCCGGCGAGACCCAGACCCATCGGATTGAGGCCCGCCAGTACCGGCCCTACGGCTCCCTGCAGCCCACGGAGACCCTCCGGTTGGTCCTGCAGAAAATCGGCGAGACGATCGCCCTGGCCTTCATCGCCACCGTCCTGGCGACGGTCTTCGCCCTCCCGGTCAGTTTCCTGGCCGCGCGCAACCTGATGGGCGGCCACCCTGTCGGCCTGGCCGTCTACTACGGGGTGCGGACCATCCTGAACATCGTCCGCTCCATAGAGACGCTGATGTGGGCCATCATCTTCGCCGTCTGGGTGGGGTTGGGCCCTTTTGACGGGACGCTGGCGCTTCTGTTGCACTCCATCGCCGCGCTGGGGAAACTCTACTCCGAGGCGATAGAGGGGATTGACCCCGGCCCCATAGAGGCGGTCCGGGCCACTGGCGCCAACTGGGCCCAGACCGTCGTCTACGCCGTTATCCCCCAGTTCATGCCCTCCTTCCTGGCCTTCACCCTCTACCGGTGGGACATCAATCTGCGCATGTCCACCGTCATCGGGCTGGTGAGCAACGCCGGGTTGGGCTTCCTGATCATCCAGTGGATCCGCCTGAGCCGCTACAACTCCATGGCGACGGCCATCATCGCCATCGTCCTGGTGGTGGCCCTGCTGGACTACGCCAGCGCGGCGCTGCGGGAGCGGATCATCGCCGGGACGGCCGGCGGGCCGAAGCGGGGCGCCCTGCGGCGGTACGGCGTGCCCGCCGTGGCGGTTGCCCTTTTCCTGGCTCTCTTCGCCTGGTCCTGGCGCGTGGCGGAGATTGACCTCCCGGCGCTGGTGGAGGGCGCGCCCGCCGGCCTGCGCATCACGCGGGCTTTCCTCTTCCCGGATTTGCTGACCCGCCCGACGGAGGAGGTGCGCATCGCGGCCCCGCTGGTGGTCCCCTGCGGCGCGGCGCCGGAGCCGGGGGCATCCGCCCCTGCGGAGGGCCCGCGCGTCGCGCTTTCCCTTTCCTGCGGCGCCCCCGGCGACCCGCTGGTCATCACCGGCGAGGGGCTGCCCCCCAACGCCGACGTCTCCGTCCGCTGGCGGCTGCCCGACGGCGGCTTCCTGCGGGTCAAGGAGAACTGCTGCCGGACGGACGGGGCGGGCAACCTCCGCCTGGAGACGCGCGTCCATCCGCTGATGGAGGTCAAAGAGGGAGCGGTGGGGGAGGTGGAGATTTCGTGGAAGCGGGTCGTCGGCGGGTACCGGCCCAGCGAGGCGCTGATCATCACCGTCAACCTCTCCCTGGTCACCCTGCTGATGGCCCTGATGGCGACGACGCTGGGGTCCGTCTTCGCCATCCCCCTGAGCTTCCTGGGGGCCAGCAACGTGATGGGGCGGGGGCCGGTGGGACGGGCCGTCTATTTCACCGCGCGCACCGTCTTCAACCTCTGGCGCTCGGTGGAGCCGATGATCCTGGCCGTCATCTGCGCCAGTTGGGTGGGGCTGGGCCCCTTCGCGGGGGTGCTGGCCCTGGCGCTGAACAACATCCCCAACCTGGCCAAACTCTTCTCCGAAGCGATTGAGGAGATTGACCCCGGGCCGGTAGAGGCGGTCACCGCGACGGGGGCCAACCCGTTGCAGGTGCTGGTGTACGCGGTCCTGCCCCAACTGGTCCCCCGCTTCCTGGCCTATATCCTCTATCAGTGGGACATCAACATCCGCATGTCCACCGTCATCGGCTTCGTGGGGGGTGGTGGCATCGGCCAGCAGTTCCGGGTCTGGGTGGGGTTGGACCAGTATGCGGCCGCGGGGACGGCGACCTGGGCCATCGTGGCGATGGTCTGGGGAATGGACTACGTGAGCGCGAAGGCCCGGGAGCGACTGATTTGACGGATATGAAGGGGGCGTGGCGGCAAAGCCACCGCGCCCCCTCCTGCATCCGCTCTCGCTCCGCGCTCATCGGCGCCGGTCGGCATCCTCAACGGTCGCCTCCCGCAGGTCCCGAATCTCCAGTTGCAGGCGAGCTTCTCCGTTCCACTCGTTCTCCCGAAGGTAATAGACCACATCCACCCGCTCCGGCAGACGGCCGGCCCACTCCCCCTGCCGGAAGGCGATGCCGTCCCACCGGATCCGTCCATCGGAAAGGGTCAATTTCAGGTGGGAGCCGTCCCCCACAGGCCGGTGTTGCTCCACCCGAACGTTTCGGCTGAGGAGCAGCGGCTCCGGATTCCCCTCCCCGTACGGACGAAGCATCTGCAACGCCTTCCAGAGCGCGCCGCTGACTTCCCTCAGAGGGACCTCGGCGTCAATCTGAAGGGCAGGGGTGAGTTCTTTTCCCTCCAGTTCCCTCGCGGCGATGTCCAGCAGGCGGCGCTTCAACTCGTCCAGATGACGGGTGCGAACCGTAAACCCGGCGGCGACCCTGTGGCCTCCGTGGTGGATGAGCAGGTCGGCGCATTCGTCCAGCGCGCGGGTGATGTGGAACTCCGGGATGGAGCGGGCCGACCCTTTGCTCTTCTCCTCCCCCTGCTCCACAACCACGGCGGGGCGGTAGAACTCGTCCACCAGCCGGGAGGCGACCAGTCCGACCACTCCGGCGGGAAACTCCGGGTCGGCGACGAAGAGGAGGGGACGGTCGGCCTCCCGCTCCAGGACGACGGCGCGGGCCCGCTCCTGCATCTCCTTCGTCAGCCGCTGCCGCTCCTGGTTCAGCGCGTCCAGTTCCCGGGCCAGGCTCTCCGCCTCCTGAGGCGACTCGGTGGTCAGCAGGCGGCAGGCGATGTGGGCATAGGCAATCCGTCCGGCGGCGTTCAGGCGGGGGCCCAGCGCGAAGCCGATGTGCCAGGTGTCCACCTGACCGGGCCGCAGGCCGGATTGGCGGATGAGCGCCTCCACGCCGACGCGCGGCGTCCGGTTCAGCTGCTCCAGCCCCCGGCTGACCAGATACCGGTTCTCGCCGGTCAGCGGGGCCAGGTCCGCCACCGTCCCCAACGCCACCAGGTCCAGCAACTCCTCCTCGTCCATGGGGACGCTCCCGGGCAGGGGGACCTGGCGGTTAACCCGGAGGAGGGCCTGGGCCAGTTTGTAGGCCAGACCGACCCCGGCCAGTCCCTTATAGGGGTACGGGCATTCCTCCTGGTGGGGGTTCACCACCGCCACTGCCTCCAGCAGCTCCGTCCCCACCAGATGGTGGTCGGTAACGATGACATCCATCCCCCGGCGGCGGGCGTGGGCGATCTCGCGCGGGGAACGAATGCCGCAATCCACGGTGACCAGCAGGCGGGTCCCGGCATCCGCCAGTTCCTCCACGGCCTGAATATTCAGGCCGTACCCCTCCTCTACCCGATGGGGGATGTACGGGTGGACGTCGGCACCCAGGGACCGGAGGGTGATAACCAGGAGGGCCGTTGCGGTGACGCCGTCGGCGTCAAAATCGCCGTAGACGGCGATGGGTTCCTTTCCCCGAATCGCCCGCCGGATCCGGTCAACGGCCCGGTTCATCCCGTGGAGGGCGAAGGGGTTATCCGGGCCGGGTCGCCGCTCCAGAAACGCCCGTGCCCCTTCCGGGTCCTGCTCCCGGTTGTAGAGAATCTGGACGACCACCGGATGGAGGTCGGGGAAATGGGCGCGGTACGCATCGGGCACGGGCTGGGGAAGGTTCCAGCGATATCGCGTGGGCACAGCACGGACTCCTGAGCGGGTTGTGAGATTATTTTACCACAAGTGACGGGGGCGGCAAAACCGAATCCCCCTGCGCCATAAATTTTGAGGGCCGGGGACACCGCCGCCCGGCCACCGTCGGCTCCCCGGCCCTCACCAAAGGAGGAGAAGAAGAGACACCGCCCCTGACTCCGATTGTACTTTACCACATTCTCCGCTTTTTTACTTGACGGAAATCCGACGATTCCCCTACGATTTCCCTACGCGCCGCCGAACGCGGGCAGGAGCAGGCGCTCCCCGTCCCGGCCTTCTACCTCCCAGAACGGCACCCAGGCCAGGCCGCAGTAATCCACCATCACGTCGGTGCGGCGCGGGGCCACCTCCACCGGACGGACGTCGTCCAATACGGCGGCCCAGCGGTCGTTCAGCGCGTCCACTTCTTCCTCCATCCGCGCCGCCAGGTCATCCAGTTGCTTCTGAAGGGCGCGAATCGTCTCCTCCGATTCCTTCACATCCGCCTCCGCCTGCTGGGTCAGGCGGCGCTTGCGACTCACCGACGAAATCATGTACGACGGCCGCCGCCGGGTCAGCAAATTGAGGGCCGCCTCGCCGTAACTGAGCGTCTCCTCCCGCTTGCGCGCCTCCAGTTCCACCTGGTCCTGGGCCAGTTCCTGCTGCTCCCGCCACATCTGTTGCTGAATCCGGGCAATCTGCTTCTCGTATCGGGCGCGTACCCGGGCCGCCTCTTCGTCGCGCCGGGCGCGGGCCACGTCCTCACAACGGCGGCGGAAATCCCGCTCGCTCTCGCCGGGGCAGCTGTATACCTTCAACACGGGGTTGTACCAGAGCGTTAGCCGGATATTGCGATAGAGGAAGTCGGAGAAGAGGCGACTCCAGCGGGTGTATTGGGCCACCTGGGCCAGTTGGGGCGGCAACGGGCCGTACACCCCTTCCCCCAAGGGACGCTGAGAGAGGCTCTCCGGTGCAATATCCGCCTTTCCCTCCTCCCAGTTCGGTTGGGCCGGTGGCGGGGGCGGATCCAGCAGTCGGACCACCCGTTCGGCCTCATGCAGGCCCATCTTCTCATCGGCCAGGTGGACGGTGCCCATGGCCAGAAGTCGCGGCTGATAGACCAGCCGTCGTCCTATAACCAGAACGGTTTGCCCGGTCTTCTGCTCATGTTCGTGGAGGGCCCAATCCAGCGTGACCGCCGCAGGGATGAAGACCTGCGGGATGTCCGGTGGCAGCGTCGGCGGGACGGAACTCCATCCGGCAGGCGCGGGCTGGGCAGGGGCGGGGGCAGGTGCAGGCACTGGCTGAACGGGCGGAGCTATCTCGGCCATCGGCCGGGAAGGAGCAGGGACGGGAGTCGCCGGGGGAGTGGCAAACTCCGGGCGGGGCAGTTGCCGAATCTGGGCGCGGGTCAGCGGGCCCCGCAGGTAGGACATCGCCCAGCGGGTGTGCAGGAAAACCATCTTCTCGGCCTTGACGTCGTGGAGGATGAAGACGCGCGGCCGGAGGGCGCTGATGGCCCGGTCCAGCGTGGCGCGGTTCAGGCCGGACCCGGCCGTCGCGGCAGCGCCCTCCATTCCTTCCAGCACCCGCTCCTTATCCCGGTCCGTTCGCAGCAGGCCCACCGCCCACGTCCCGGCGTTGGTCAGGCCCTTGTAGTCTATGTCCGCCGGGTTCTGGGTCGCCAGCACCACCCCCAGCCCGACGGCCCGGCCCTGTTTGATCAACGTCATCAGTGGTCGCTTCGTCGGCGGATTGGCAGGATGCGGCGGGAAGAAGCCGAGTACTTCGTCAAAGTAAAGAATGGCCCGCAGGTTGGATGTGCCGGACTGGGCAAACATCCAGTCCCGGACGGCCTCCAGAAGGAGGGTGACGAAGAAGGCCCGTTCGGTATCCGCCAGGTGGGAGAGGTAGAAGATAGAGGCGCGGGGGCGACCGTCCGATGTGCGGAGCAGGTCTTTGACTTCCAGCGGGACGCCTGCCCGCCATGCCTCAAAGCCGGGCGCGGCCAGGATACCGTTGAGCGCCCGCGCCAGGGCCAGCCGCTCTTTCTGGGGGAAGAAACTCTCCAGTTCAAAGACCCCAATCTGCCGGATAGGGGGGTCCTGAATCTGGCGAATCAGCGTGGGCAGGTCCAGGTCCTGGCCGTTGCGCCAGGCATGCTCCGCCAGTCGGGAGAGGAAAATATGTTCCGGACTCTGGAGGGGGTCGGCCTCGCGGCCCATCAGGCCCAGCAGGGCAGATACCAGGCCCCCGACCCGTTCCTGCAACTCTTCATCGCCCACGACCTCATCCGGGCGAGGGGCCCGGAAGCGGTGAAGGACATTGACGGGCGTGCCCGCCGTGGAGCCGGGAGTAAAAATGACGAACTCCGCCCGTTCCCGAAGTTGAGCAATCCGCTCCGGGCCGACGTCCCATTGCGCCAGCCCCTCCCGCCAACGACGGGCCTCCTCGGCCGCGACCTCCTGCACCGGACGACCCTCCCGCTCGGCCGCCTCGGCGTCTATCCAGGGCGCGAACTCCTCCGGAGAGAGATTGGGGAAGGTGAGGAGAAGGTTGGTCATATCGCCCTTTGGGTCCAGAATCAGGGTGGGGATGCCCTGCAGGAGCGCTTCCTCCAGCAGGACGGCGCCCAGGCCGGTCTTGCCCGACCCGGTCATTCCCAGGATGACCGCGTGAGTGGTAAGATTGCCCGGTGGATAGAGAACGGGCCGGTCGGTAACCGCGCCGGCGGCCGGGTCGTATTCGCGTCCCAGATAGAACGGGGCAGACCTCATCCGCCACCCCCTACTTCGGATTGAAGTAATTATACGTCGCCGTGGCGATGCGCTGGACGAGAGGGTTGGAGACATCCCATTCCAGCCACTGGGGGCGGTACAGATAGACGACCAGAATAAAGTCGCCGCCAGGGCTGAAGACGATGGCCGCGTCGGCGTGGGTGTCGCCGATCCAACCGTGCTTGCGGGCGAACTTTGTCCCTGGCGGCAACCCGGCCTCAATCATGCTCTCCGTTTTGTCCCCGGCCATGATTTCCAGCATTTGCTGGCATTCTTCGGGGGTGAACGCGCCCGGATAGGCGACCATCAGCGCGCCCCCGCCCCGACTGCACTGGTAAATCATCTCCAGCATCAGCCCGACCTCCCGCGCCGTCGTCTGCATGTACGGGTCGGGGTTGGTGTAGAGGTCGGTGCGGGAGTTGGCCGGGGTGACGATGGCCGGCGGGGGTACCGTCTCATCGTACGGGGCCGCCATAAACGTGTTGATCAGTCCCAGGTGGCGCATAGACGCCGTCAGATTCTCCACGCCCTGGTAGGCGTCGCCGCCGCCGATGATATCCCGCAGCAGTAGGTTGGCCGTGAAATTGCCGCTCAGGGTCATCGTCTCCGTGAGCAACCGGGTCTGCTCGGGGTCCGGCAGCTCGTCCAGCGCCCGGTACGTCTCCATCATCACGGCAATTTTCATCACACTCATCCCGGCGTAGGCGACATCCGGGTTGATCTCCAGTTCCTCCCCGGTCTGCAGGTCCTTGACGAAGACGCTGGGGATGCCGTCAAACCCGGCCAGGAGCGCCTTCAGCATCTCCTCCAGGTGGCGCATCTGGAGGGGCGGGGCCTCGCCTGTGCGGACCACCAGTTCCACCTCCCGGTTCACCGCCGACTTCAGCGCCGCCTCTATCCGCAGACGGGAAGCTTCCCGGTCCAGTTCATAGCCTGCGCGGCCGGCGCGGAAAGTGAGCGCCTCCGGCAGCGGGACCGGCTCCTGGGGCGGACGGTCGTACTGCTGGGCGACGCGCGCCAGGAAGGCATCCAGCCGCTCCGACGAATACTGGACGGCCGGCATCACCTCCACGAAAGGGGACGGGCGGCGCAGCAGGTAGGCCAGGAAGCCGGAGAAGTTGTTCCGGCTCTCCCGGACCGCTTCCAAGACTTTCCGCGTCTCTTCCCGGTCAAACTGGAAAGCCACGGCCTCCGGCGCCAGGACCACGGGCTGGCCCTGATACGTCAACTGAAGCGGCTGAGCGTAGGCCCCGTCCAGCGCCGCCAGGACCTGCTCCACCGCCATGCCGGACGCGTCCATGCCGGCGACGGAGACGTTAGGAGGCAACATCCGCAGGTCGGCCCGGAAACGGAGCCACTGCCAGCCCAACAGGGCCAGCACCACACCGATGGTGATAACGATGGGGAGAGACCAGTCCCTGCGTCGGTATCGTCGCAACGGTTACCTCCGGAAATTGGGCTATAGGGCAAAAACCACACTGCGGCAGGGAGTTCTTCCCCCACGGTGGGACAGCTCTCACCCCCACCCCCCAGCGGCTTCGCCGCTACCCCCTCCCCTCAACTTTGGCTTTTTGCCCGTGGCGGCTCTGCATAGGTTCGCCGCCGCCCCCCGCGGCCCCAAAAGTAGGGCAGGGTAGGACAACTGCTCGCAATTGTCCTACCCTTTTGCGCCCGGAAAGGGCGATTTTCGGATATTTCCAAGACACCCTCCCCAAAAAGGCCAAACTTCAGGGTAGGGAGTGGCCCGAAGGGCCACGGCCCGAGTATGTCATCGCGAGCGGAGCGAAGCGACCT
>JACIWQ010000085.1 GCA_014360895.1 Thermoflexales bacterium
CCCCTTCTCCCCCGCTCCGGGGGAGAAGGGGGGAAGGGGGGATGAGGGGGTGTTCCCTCACAAAAGGCTACTGCCGGAATAATTTGTTAAACCGCAAGAAATCAGCCTTGCCTGGGCACGTTGTGCCGGGTGTCAACCTTCGTTGACGCTTTCTATGAGGGTCGGCGCAGGCCGACCTCAGGCCGAAGGCCCAGGGAAGGGCGACTTCAGTCGGCGCAAGGTGCAGGCCGACCGTTGGCCGAAGGCCCAGGGAAGGCTGACGCCCCGGGCGAGCAACGCCATCGCGAGCGGAGTGAAGCGACCTCGGCGTGGCCCTTCGGTCGGCGCAACCGCGGGAGGCCCCCCATCCCCCGGAGGGATGCATGAGCGAGTTGCTCTCCCAGGTCCTCGCCACGCTGGCGGCCATTCTGCTGGGCGTCTTGGGCATCGCCGGCCTTTTCCTGGGGCTGGATTTCCTGGTCGGTCAGCTCCCCCAGCGCCTGCAGCCGAAGGTGCGCCCGTGGGCCTACATCGGCCCCGCCCTCCTGATCCTCGGCTTCTACCTGGTCTATCCCGCGCTGCATACCCTGTACCTGAGTCTCCTGGACGCCAAATCGGAGCGGTTCGTCGGGCTCCAGAACTACCTCTGGACGTTCACTTCGCCCGAGATGCGCATTGCGTTCCGCAACAACCTCCTCTGGATTGTCCTGATGACCGCTCTCAGCGTCGGGCTGGGGCTGGTGATTGCCGTTCTGGTGGACCGGGTGCGCTACGAGTCGGCCGCCAAATCCGTCATTTTTCTGCCCGTCGCCATCTCCTTTGTGGGCGCCAGCGTCATCTGGCGTTTCGTCTACGCCTATAAACCGGCCAGCGTCTCCCAGATCGGCCTGCTGAACGCCGTCGCCGTCGCGCTGGGGGGCCAGCCTGTCGGGTGGCTGGTGGACCCGGCGGTCAACAACTTCGCCCTTATTGCCGTCGGCGTCTGGTTGCAGACGGGATTCTGCATGGTCATCCTCTCTGCCGCCCTCAAGGCCATCCCCCGGGAGATTCTGGAGGCGGCCCGGGTGGACGGCGCCAGCGAGTGGCGCATCTTCTGGCAAATCACGGTGCCCATGATCAGTTCCACCATCGCAGTGGTGGCGACGACGGTGGTCATCAACGCCCTGAAGGCCTTTGACATCGTCTACGTGATGACCAACGGCAACTACGGCACCGAGGTCATCGCCAACCGGATGTACAAGGAGATGTTCCACTTCCGCAACTTCGGACGGGCCAGCGCGATTGCCATCATTCTGCTGTTGGCGATTATCCCCGTTATGGCGGCGAACATCCGCCGGTTCCAGGTCCAGGAGGAGATGCGATGAACGCGGTGCGCCGGATTCTCGCCCGACTTCCCCTCCACCTGGCCGTCATCGGCATCTGCCTGGTCTGGCTTCTGCCGACGGTCGGGCTGCTGGTCAGTTCCTTCCGGCCCAAGGACGCCGTCTTCGCCACCGGCTGGTGGACCGTCTTCCGGCTCCCCCTGGATTTCTCCCAGTTCTCTCTGGAGAACTACGTCCAGGTTCTGACCGCGCAGGGGCTGGGGCGGGCCTTCCTGAACAGCCTGAGCATCGTGATTCCGTCCACCGTCATCCCCATCACCATCGCGGCCTTCGCCGGGTATGCCTTCGCCTGGATGAACTTCCCCGGCCGACAGGTCCTGTTCGTCGTGGTGGTCGGTCTGCTGGTGGTGCCGCTCCAGATGACGCTTATTCCGCTCCTACGCATCTACAACCGCGTGGGACTTTCGGGGACGTTCCTGGGCATCTGGCTGGCCCACACGGGCTACGGCCTCCCCTTCGCGGTCTATCTCCTGCGCAATTTCTTCGGGTCGCTGCCGAAGGACCTCTTTGAGGCGGCCTATCTGGACGGCGCTTCGCCGCTGACGGCCTTCACCCGCCTGGCACTGCCCCTCTCGGTCCCGTCGCTGGCATCGCTGGCCATTTTCCAGTTCATCTGGGTCTGGAACGACCTGCTGGTCGCGCTCATCTACCTGGGCGGGACGGAGGAGGTGGCCCCGCTGACGCTGCGCCTTTCCTCCATGGTACAGTCGCTGGGGCAGGACTGGCATCTGTTGACGGCGGCGGCCTTCGTCTCTATGGCCGTGCCCCTGGTGGTCTTCTTCGCCCTTCAGCGCTACTTCGTCCGGGGCATCCTGGCCGGGTCGGTGAAGGGGTAACAAGGAGGTGAACTTGCTGCCACAAGTCCCTGTTTCCGAGAAACGACTGGACGACTACCGGCCCATCGTGGGCGAGGAGGTCATCGCCGAAATTCGCGCCCTGGCAGCGCCGCTACGGGGCGCGCGCGTCCTCCATATCAACGCCACGGCCTACGGCGGTGGGGTGGCGGAAATCCTTCAGACGCTGGTCCCGCTGATGCGGGACGTGGGCCTGGACGCCCACTGGCAGGTCATTGAGGGCGCGGACGAGTTCTTCAACGTCACCAAGGCCTGCCACAACGGCCTGCAGGGAATGGACATCCCCTTCACGGACGAGATGAAGGGTATCTGGCAGCGGTACAACGAGGCCAACGCCCGCCGCCTGGAGGGGGAGTACGACTTCATCATCGTCCACGACCCCCAGCCCGCCGGGCTTCTCCACTACCACGGCCGCGCGGGAGGGAAATACTGGGTCTGGCGCTGCCACATAGACACGTCCCAGCCCAATCCCGCCTACTGGGAGTTCTTTGTCCCCTACATCTCCCAGTACGACGCCGCTATCTTCACGATGCGGGAGTACGTAGGGCCGGGAGTCTCCTTCCGGCATCTGGCGATTATGCCGCCGACCATTGACCCCCTCTCCCCCAAGAACGCGCCGATGGGCCTGGAGGAGGCCCGCCGGACGGTGGCCCGCTTCGGGGTGGACGTCCGCCGTCCCCTCATCGTCCAGGTGAGCCGGTTTGACCCCTGGAAGGACCCCCTGGGGGTGATAGACGCGTACCGGCGGGTGAAGCGGGAGGTACCCGAGGTCCAACTGGTGCTGGTGGGCTCCATGGCGGCGGACGACCCGGAGGGGTGGACCTACCTGGACCGGACCATCCGCCACGCCGGGGAGGACTACGACATCTTCATCCTGCACAATTTCCACGGGGTGGGGAACCGGGAGGTGAACGCGTTCCAGACCGCGGCCGACGTGGTGGTGCAGAAGTCCCTGCGGGAGGGGTTCGGGCTGGTGGTGGCGGAGGCGCTCTGGAAGGGAAAGCCGGTGGTGGGCGGCAACGTGGGCGGCATTCCGCTGCAGGTGATAGACGGGGAGACGGGCTTTCTGGTGAACAGTGTGGAGGAATGCGCCGATCGGGTGCTCTACCTGCTCCGGCATCCAGAGGAGGTCCGGCGGATGGGGGCGGCAGGCCGGGAACACGTCCGGCGGCACTTCCTCACCACCCGCTACCTGGCGGACTACCTGCGGCTCTTTGGCCGGCTGAGCTCGGGGTAACCTGCCCCCGAACATAAGGAGGGCGGGTTTTGTGGCGGCCAGAGGCTGCTGCAAAACCCGCCCCGCATTTCATCCCTCCACGGCGAAGACCCGAATGGCGGCCTCGCCGCTCACCGGGCACTTATACTCGCAGATCCCACACCCGATGCACCGTTCCTCCACCACGCGCGGCCGCTGCAGGGTAATCGGTTGACCCGCCGCGTCCGTCACTGTGGCCTCTTCCAGGACGATGGCCTTCTCCGGCACCGGACACATCTCCTCGCAGACGATGCACGGGCGGTTGTCGGCCCAGGGGATACAACGGTTGCGGTCTATGTAGGCCCGCCCCAGCACGGCCCGCCGCTTCTCCTCCAGCGAAAGGGGCGGGATCGCCGCCACCGGACAGACCTGACCGCAGGCGTTGCAGGAGTAGTCGCAGTAGCCCAGGCGGGGAACCAGCACCGGCGTCCAGAGGGATTCCAGCCCACCCTCCAGGAGCGCAGGCTGGATGGCGCCCGTGGGGCAGGCCCGGACACAGAGCCCGCAGCGGACGCATTTGGTCGCCAGGTTGTTCTCCCGCGCGCCGGGCGGCCGAATCAGCGGTGACCGGCGGGAAAAGCGGTCGCTGCGGAAGAGGGCCACCCCCAGAACGGCCATTCCCAGCGCCGCCAGCGCCGTCCGCCGGTTCGGGTCGTAAGTCTCCATCGGCGTCGGGGCCGGGCGGGTCGGGAAGCGGATGGCGGCATACGGGCAGGCCTCCCGGCACTCCAGGCACATGGTGCACTCCGCCGGGTCGCTGGCGTAGTCCCGGTCCGGGCGGACGGTCCCCGTAGGGCAGACCCGCGCGCAGGCGCCGCAGTGGGTGCAGGCCGCTGTGACCTTCCGGCGGACCAGGCCGACCTTGCTCACCAGCCCCAGCAGTCCCCCCAGCGGGCAAAGATAGCGGCACCAGAAGCGGGGAGCTAACCCGTTAAGGGCCAGGACCGTCCCCAGGGCCAGCGCGTAGAGGACGGGCGCGCGGTAGAAGGACGCCTCCACCGGGAAGACCCCTGGGCGCAGGAGACGGTCCAGCGCTTCCACTGCCGGGCGCAGGGGCGGGAGCGCGTACGCGGCCCCCTCTGCGGCCGTCACCGCCCGCTCCAGGGCCGGCCAGAGGGCAGCCCCGAAAGTCCGGATGACCAGGGTGAGCGGATCCAGCACCAGGAGGGTCAGGTTGCCCAGCAATGACGCGGCCAGGATGGTCAGCCAGAGGAAGTGTTTGGTGCGGCGCCAGGTCTCCGGGAGGGCCCGCTGCGCAGCCGCGCGGGGCGAGGGGACGATGTCTAGCAGCGTCCCCAGGGGGCAGAGCCACCCGCACCAGGCCCGACCGAAGAGGAGGGTCAGCGCCAGGGTCAGCAGGGCCAGCGCCGAACCGGGCAGGAGGACGCGCGCGGCCAGGGCGTGGGCCAGCGTTGCCAGCGGATCCAACCGCATGGGGAGGTTTGCCAGCGATGGCGGCGCGCCGCCCCGTCGGGCCGCCACCAGCAGGACCAGAAACGCGGTCAGAGCCCCCCACTGCACGGCCCGGCGGAGCCAGAGGGCGGATGGCCGTCGGATATTCGCCATATGAAGCCCCAGTACGCAGAGAAAACGTACACCGGCCGCCAGGCCGGTACGGGCTGACAGCCTGCGCTACACCTCGGCGATGCGCAGGTTCCCCAGGTCGGCGCGGCCCAACCCCATCGCCGCCCCCGCGCGGACGTAGTCCAGGTCCTCCGGCTCCAGACCGAAGAGGGTGGCCGCAAAGGCATCGGCGGCGACGATGTCGGGGCTGGCGATGACCGTATCCAGTTTCCGCACATCCTCCAGGCTTCCACCCGTCGGCCCGTGGGCAACGAGGATGCGCACTGCGTCCACCACCGTCAGCGCGGGCCGAATGCGGGAGGTCAAATCCGCCAGCCGCTGACCCAGATTCCGGTGCATCATCGGACGGTCCCGGATGGTCCCCATCAGGTTCTTCATCCCCAGCGTCAGCCGGGCCAGGCTGTGATCCTTGGCGATAGGGACGTTAATGACGACGTCGGCCTTCAGGATGTCCTCGTAGATCGCGCACCGCCGCAGGTCCAACCCGTCCGGGATTTCCGTCTCCACGAACTTGAACCGGGCCATCACCTCCATCTCGCCGCCGGCGGCGCGCACCTGGTCTGCGATCCCGCTGCGGGTATAGGCCTCCTCCGGCGTTCCTCCGAAGGGATAGTCCATCACCCGCACCCGCCGGGCCCCCGCCTCGTAGGCCATCCGGACCAGCGCGCCGACAACCCAGGGGTTGGTGGTGGCGGCGTACTCGTAGGTGTGGTAGGCGACACAGATGTTGGGCTTGATGATAACATCGTCCCCTGGACGGACGAAACGGGCCATCCCGCCGAGGGCCTCTATGGCTCGCCGGACCAGGTCTTCCGGCTCCCCGCCGCGCGCCACGGCCAGATGGGGATATTCGGGTACGGCGGTCGGAGCGACCGACGGGGTAGGAGATGGGGAGGGGGCCGGAGAACCCGGTGTCGGGGACGCCGGGGCCGGTGTGGGAGAGGGGCCCGGCGCGGGGGTCGGGGACAGCTGAGGGCGGCAGGCAGCCAGAACCGGCCCGCCGATCAACGCGCCCAGCCCCAGGGCACAATACCGTAGAAATTCGCGACGGTCTAATGGACTCATGGAGCCTCCTTTATGTAGATCATCATAACACATTTTCCCCGAAGGAGCAAGTCGCGCCGACCGCCGACGCGCCTCCTTGACAAATGACCAGAGTGGAAGTATCATATGGTTGAAACGTTTCAACTTAGTTGGCATCAGCGCCAGGCAATTTTTCCACCTGTGCGGTTGATTTATTTAACCGCGAAGGACGCAAAGAGCGCAAAGCTTCTTCAGAGTTTCTTTGCGTCCTTGGCGCTCTTTGCGGTTTTGAAAAGGTGCCTCCCTACCGACGCGCCGGCAGGTAATCGCATAGATGGCAATTTTTCTCAGGTTAAGGGAATCGCCGATGTTCCTGGCCTTCCTGAACCCCCAGGGAAACTTTGACCCCCAGGACCGGTACTGGACGCAGCATCCCGACTTTGGCGGACAACTGGTCTATGTCAAACAGGTCGCGCTGGCCCTGGGCCGGATGGACCACCGGGTGGACATCCTCACCCGCCGCATCCGGGACCCCCAGTGGCCCGGCTTTGAGGCGCCGCTGGACGGATACCCGGACGCTCCGAACGTCCGCATCGTCCGCATCCCCGCCGGGCCGGACGCCTTCCTCCCCAAAGAGGACCTCTGGCCCCACATCGGCCCGGATTGGGTGCCCGGTATTCTGGCCTTTTACCGGCGGGAGGGCCGTTTCCCGGACGTTTTCACCGCCCACTACGCCGACGGCGGCCTGGCCGGTGCCCTCATCGCCGAGGAGACGGGAGTCCCTTTCACCTTCACCGCCCACTCCCTGGGCGCGCAGAAGATGGACGGGCTGGGCGCGACGCCCGAGAACCTCCCCGCGCTGGACGCCCGCTACCACTTCGCCCGCCGCCTGGCGGCGGAACGGCTCAGTATGAACCGCTCCGCCGTCATCATCACCAGCACCCGCCAGGAGCGAATCCAGCAGTACGGCCACCGGGCCTACCGGGGTGCGGTGGATGTCCGCAACGACCATCGCTTCGCCCTCGTCCCGCCGGGGGTGGATACCGCCGTCTTTGACCCCGAGGCCCGGGCGGTGGATGAGGAGGCCGTCCACCGGCGGGTTCTGGCCGCGCTGGAGCGGGACATCCGGGAAGACCGCCGCGACCTTCCCTGCATCGTCGCCTCCAGCCGGTTGGAGCCGAAGAAGAACCACCTGGGGCTGGTCCTCGCCTTCGCCGAAAGCCCGGCGCTGCGGGCGCGGGCCAACTTGCTCCTGGTCACGGCCCACCTGGAGGACCCCCTGCGGCGGGACGAGGGGGGGCCGGCAGAGCGGGAGATTCTGGCCCGCATCCGGCAGGTCGTTCAGGACTACAACCTCTGGGGAGAGGTCGCCACGGCGGCTCTGGCGGGGCAGTCGGCGCTGGCGGCGGCCTACCGGCTGCTGGCCCGCCGCCGCTCCGTCTTCGCGCTGACGGCCTGGCACGAGCCCTTCGGCCTGGCCCCCCTGGAGGCCGCCGCGACGGGCCTGCCCGTCGTCGTCACCCGGAACGGCGGGCCCGCCGAAATCTGGCGGGAGGACGGGGAGGAATACGGCATCCTGGTGGACCCCGCCGACCCTGCCGACATCGCCCGGGGGCTGTTGCGGCTCCTGGAGAACCCCCAAGCCTGGGAAGAGTTCGCCCGCCGGGGCCGGGAGCGGGTCCTGGCCCGTTACACCTGGGAGCGGACCGCCGAGGGGTACCTGAGGGTCGCCCAGCAGGTGCTGGAGGGGGAGTTCTTCGGGCCCTCGGAGCCGCTCCTACCGATCCCTCCGTACTTCCGCGACCCCCGGCCGGAGAACGACATTCCGCTGGAGGACCTGCGGAGGTGGTATTTCGGGGAGTGAAGCGTGAGGAGTGAAGCGTGAGGGGTGAAACGTGGGGAGTGAAACGTGAGGGGGGAAACGTGACCAGAGAGGCATCCGCGTCCATCCGCGTTCTTCCGCGTCCTATTCCTCCGGGAGACCTGGACCTGCTGGCCGTCGGCGAGGCGGTGGTGGACCTGATTTCGGTGGAGGAGGCGGACTCCCTTCGGGACGCCCGCGCGTTTCGGGTCTACGCCGGCGGCTCTCCGGCCAACATCGCCCGCACCGTCGCCCGCCTGGGCGGGCGCGCCGCGCTGGTCGCCCGCGTCGGCGATGACCCCTTCGGCCATTTCCTGCGGGCTGAACTGGAAGGAGCTGGCGTCCTCTGCGACGGCCTGGTCCTGGACCCTGCCGCCCAGACCACTGTCATCTTTGTCTCCCAGACCCGAAAGACACCGGACTTCCTGGCCTACCGGGACGCGGATTTCCGCCTGACGCCGGAGCAGGTGACGGAGGAAGCCGTGGGACGGGCGCGGATGATCCACGTCTCCGCCTTCGCCCTCTCCCGCCCCCCAGCCCGTTACGCCACCGAACGGGCCCTTCGCCTGGGGCAGGAGCGAGGATGTATCCTCTCCGTGGACCCTAACTACAGCCCCCGCCTCTGGCCCGACCAGGAGGAGGCGATGCGCATCCTGGAGGGAGCCCTGGCCCTGGCGACGCTGACCAAGCCCTCCCTGGACGACGCGCGACGGCTCTTCGGCCCCGGCCTCTCTCCCGAAGGCTACATCCGCAAGTTCCACGAACTGGGCCCTTCGGTCGTCGTGCTCACGATGGGCCCGGAAGGGGTTCTGGTTTCCGAAGGGGAACACATCCAGCCCATTCCGGCGCTCCCCGTCCCCGTCGCCGACGCCACTGGCGCGGGGGACGCTTTCTGGGGCGGCTTCCTCGTCGCCCTGCTGGACGGCCTCCCCCTCCCCGACTGTGCCCGCTTCGCCCAGCACGTCGCCGCGCGCAAACTGGCGGCCGTCGGCCCGCTGACGGAGCGGATAGACCGGCAGGCCCTCTACGCCGAACTTGGTCTTTAAAAAAGTCGCTGCGGCGCAACTGCGCCGCAGCGACTTTTTATTCTTATGCCCGAGAGACTACCGCAGAACGAAGGCCTTCAGCGCCGTGTCTACCAGCAACCCCAACAGGAACCACGTCCCGAAGGCCCGGTTGTTGACGAAAGCAATGGGCGCAAAGTAGAGAGGCCACCCGCCCTGGCCCTGGGGGAAGTCGGGCGGGCAGGTCTCCGGCTTGGGCTTCAGCATCATCGGGTAGAGTTTACGGAACGTCGGCAGGGCCAGCACTACGGCCAGCATCACCGGAGTGAAAATCCCGGCCACGACCATCCCGATGACCAAAACGTAGGAAAGAATCATCATCCCCAGCATCAGGTAGCGCGCGGCTTTCTCCCCGATGACGACCGGCAGCGTGTGGATGCGCTTCTCCTGGTCCATTGCCAGTTTGTCAATGTGCTTGCCCAGCAGGACGGTGGTCACCCCCAGCGTGTAGGGCAGGCTGGCCAGGACCACCAGCCAGGACCACTGGCCGGTCAGAACGTAGTAACCGCCGCCGATCATCAGCGGCCCCCAGACGACAAAGACCGCCAGTTCGCCCAGGGCCAGGTATTTGAGGGGCCAGGTATAAAAGAGGACGAAGAAGGCCCCCAGGCCCAGCAGGAGCCAGATGAAGGGGTCCCAGTTCCGCCAGGCCAGGAGGACCAGACCACAGGCCAGTGCCAGCAGGCCCGTGACGATAAAGTAGGTCAGGTGCTGGCGGCGGGTCATAAGGCCGCTGGCAATGGGCTGGGGACCGTATTGGGTGCGGTAGTAGTTATCCCGGTCCACGCCGCGCGCGTAGTCGGTGTAGTCGTTAAAGAGGTTGTTGGCCGCATGGGCCAGGACCAGGCCCAGGATCAACACCAGCCACGCCCAGAGGCTGATATGGTAGCCGTCCCGGATGGCGAAGACTCCGGCCAGGACCGCTGAGAGAAACGTCATCAGCAGCACGGCCGCGCGGGTGCTGATGAGCCAGCGGGAGACAATATCCAGGCGGTCCCACTCCTCTTTGGTGACCTCAGGGATAACGGTGAGGGCTTTGCGCCACATAGAGAGGTTCATCTTGAGCGCCTCCTGCGTAGAGATTGGCATCACCCGAAGGGCTGGGGGAGTATTGTAGCATATGGACAAAAAGATGCAAACCCGCTCTCCCGACAGCCTTTTGGGGCGACGCCGGCGAAAAACATCTATAAAGAAACGCTCTACACCCCCTTGACAAATGGAACGACCTGGTGTATAATCTGGTTGAAACGTTTAAGTCCCACGCTTTCTTTTGCCCAGGAATTGAAACGTTTCAGTTATGCCTAAGGGGAACTCCGTCACCATCCGGGAAGTCGCCCGCCGCGCCGGGGTCTCCATCGCCACCGTCTCCTACGTCCTCAACGAGAGCGCCCCCATCAGCGAGGAAACCCGCGCCCGGGTCCTGGCGGCCGCCGCCGAACTGGGCTACCGCCCCAGCGCCCTGGCCCGCAGCCTGCGCGCCCGCCAGAGCCACACCATCGGCTACTCCTGGCACCACGTCCCCCGCGACCGCTGGCATCCCATCCTGGACCCCTTCCTCTACAGCATGGCCCAGGCCGCCGAAGCAGAGGGCTACCACATCCTCACCTTCGCCCAGCCGGCCGACGGCGACCCCTGGCGCCCCTACCAGGAACTGATGCTCACCGGTCGGGTGGACGGCTTCATCCTCTCCGAGACCAACCGGGACGACCCCCGCATCCGCTACCTTCTGGACCACGATTTCCCCTTCGTCGCCTTCGGGCGCGCCAACGAGGAGTGGGACTTCCCCTACGTGGACGTGGACAACGCGGCGGGGACCCGGATGGCGGTGGAGCATCTGGTGAAACTGGGCCACCGGCGGATCGCGGTCATCGCCTGGCCGGAGGACTCCCTCACCGGCAGTTACCGCCTCCAGGGATACCTGGAGGGAATGGCGGCGGCCGGCCTTCCGGTGGACCCGGCCTGGATCGTCCGGACGGAGCACTCCGAGGCCGCGGGGCGTCAGGCGATGGGGGCGCTTCTGGCCCTTCCGCCCGACCGTCGCCCCACGGCCGTGGTGACGATGAGCGACCTGATGGCCATCGGCGCGATGAACGGTCTCTACGAGGCCGGCCTGCAGCCGGGCCGGGACGTCTCCGTCGTGGGGTTTGACGACGTGCCGATGGCCCAGTACCTCCGCCCGCCCCTGACCACCGTCCGCCAGCCGGTCGCGGAGGTCGGGGCGAAAGTGGTGGAGATGCTTCTGAAGATAATCCGGGGAGAACCGCTGCCGGAGCGGAAGGTCCTCCTCCCGCCCCGGCTGATTGTGCGGGAGTCCAGCGGGAGGATATAGCAAAAAGTGCCAGGCACTTTCAGAAGTGCCTGGCACTTCAGCGAACCAAGGCAGGGGCCCGTCCCGGGCCAAGAGACTGTCGGCCCCTGCCCGACGCACCGACGCCCACCCGACCCGGGTGCGGGCGGCAGGCCGTCGCGCGCGGTAATTATACCATAAACCTGGAGAACTGCCCAGATGAGCATCCGAGCTTTCATCTTTGACCTGGACGGCGTCCTGACCGATACCTCCGAATACCACTACCGCGCCTGGAAGCGGCTGGCCGACGAACTGGGCATCCCCTTTGACCGCGCCCGCAACGAGGCCCTGCGTGGCGTCTCCCGCCGCCGTTCCCTGGAACTCCTTCTGGACGGCCGAGAGGCCACCGAGGAACAGATGGCGGAGTGGATGGAGCGCAAGAACCGCTACTACGTGGAATCCCTGGAGTCCCTCACGCCCGCTGACCTGCTCCCCGGCGCGCTGGACCTCCTCCAGGAACTCCGCCGGGCCGGCCTGAAGGTGGGCATCGCCTCCGCCAGCAAGAACACCCGCACCGTCCTGGACCGCCTGAACCTCTGGGCCCTGGCCGACGCCGTCTCCGACGGCTACAGCGTGGAGCGGACCAAGCCCGCCCCCGACCTCTTCCTCCACTGCGCGCGGCAACTGGGCGTATCCCCCGAAGAGGCCGTCGTGGTGGAGGACGCGGCGGCGGGCGTGGAGGCGGCCCTCGCCGGGGGCTTCTGGGCCGTCGGGCTGGGGCCCTGGGAGCGGGTGGGCGACGCCCACGCCGTCTTCCCCTCGCTGGAGGGCGTCTCCCTGGCGGACATCCTCTCCCGTCTCCCCCTCCCGGCGGAGTCCGCCCCGACCGACACCTGGCGCGTCGTGGAGAGGGAGTTCCGCCCCGACCGCCAGCATCAGATGGAGACGGTCTTCACGGTCGGCAACGGTTACCTGGGCGTGCGCGGCGCCTTTGAAGAGGGCTACCCCGGCGACACCCCTGCCACCCTCGTCCACGGCGTCTTTGACGACCACCCCCTGGTCTACACCGAACTGGTCAACTTCCCCAACGGGCTCTCCCTCACCCTCATCGTAGAGGGCGAGCGCTTCCGGCTGGACCGGGGGACTGTCCTGGCCTACCGGCGGGAACTGGACCTGCAGACGGGGGTCCTGACCCGACTGGTCCGCTGGCGAAGCCCCGCCGGGCACACGGTGGACCTGAAGATAGAGCGCTTCGCCAGCCTGAATGACCCCCACCTGCTGGTGGTTCGCCTTCGGGCGACGGCGCTGGACTTCGCCGGGACGGTGGAGGTGCGGGCCGGGATCAACGGCTATGCCTTCAACCCCGAACTTTACCACTGGCGGTTGGTGGACCAGGGCGCCGTCGGGCCGCAGGCGGTCTATCTGCACACCCGGACCCGGCACTCCGGCATAGAGGCCTGTCTGGCGGCCCACCTGGCCGTCGCCGCGCCGGGCGAGGTGGCCTACGCCCCGGCCGACTGCGAGAACGCGCCGGCGGTGGTGACCCGGACGACCGTCCGCCCCGGCGAGACGGTGGTGGCGGAGAAGCGGATGACCCTCTACACCAGCCGCGACGTCCCCGACGTCCGGAGGGCGGCGCTGGAGGCGCTGGAGGGGGCCGTCGCCCAACCCTTCGGCGACCTGCGCGCGGCCCACGAGGCGGCCTGGGCGCGGGAGTGGGAGGCCTGCGACGTCGTCATTGAGGGGGACGACCGGGCCCAGCAGGCCGTCCGCCACAGTCTCTTCCAGTTGCTGATTGCCGCCCCCCGGCACGACGACCGTGTGAGCATCCCCGCAAAGACCCTCAGCGGCTTCGGCTACCGGGGCCATGTCTTCTGGGACACGGACATCTTCATCCTGCCCTTCTTCACCTTCACCCGGCCGGAGATCGCCCGCAACCTGCTGATGTACCGCTACCACACGCTCCCCGGCGCGCGCCGCAAGGCCCGGCGCCACGGCTACGAGGGCGCGATGTACGCCTGGGAGTCCGCCGACACCGGCGACGAGACCACCCCCCGCTGGGTCCCCATCCGCGATGGCGAACTGGTCCGCATCTGGTGCGGCGACATTGAGGACCACATCACCGCCGACGTCGCCTACGCCGTCGTCCAGTACTGGCGCGTGACGGGCGACGACGCTTTTATGCGGGACTACGGGGCCGAGATTGTCCTGGATACGGCCCGTTTCTGGGCCTCGCGCGCCCGCTGGAACGAGGAGCGGGGCCGCTACGAGATTCGGGACGTCATCGGGCCGGACGAGTACCACGAGCACGTGGACAACAACGCCTACACCAACGGCATGGCCCGCTGGAACCTGGAGGCTGCGCTGGAAGTGCTGAGGTGGCTGCGGGAGACGGCCCCCCAGAAGGCCGCCGACCTGGAATCCCGCCTGGGTCTGACCGACGAGGTTCTGAGGCGCTGGACCCACGTCATAGAGAACCTCTACATCCCCCACGACCCGGAGAGCGGGCTGATAGAGCAGTTTGAGGGCTTTTTTGATCGGGAGGACATTGACCTGAGCGCCTACGAGCCTCGGCGGGTCTCCATGCAGGTCGTCCTGGGCATAGAGGGGGTCCAGCGCTATCAGGTCCTGAAGCAGCCGGACGTGCTGATGCTCCTCTACCTGCTGCGGGACCGGTACGATACGGAGACGCTGCGCCGCAACTGGGAGTACTACACCCCGCGCACCGACCTCTCCCACGGCTCTTCGCTGGGCCCGCCCATTCACGCGCTGCTGGCGGCCCGAATGGGGGACCTGGAGGAGGCATACCGGCACTTCATGCACGCCGCGTTGATTGACCTGGAGGACCTGCGCGGCAACACGGCGGACGGCTTCCACGGCGCGACGGCGGGGGGCCTCTGGCAGGCGCTGGCCTTCGGCTTCGCCGGACTGGAGGTCCGCGACGGCGGCTACGCGCTGGCCCCCCGCCTGCCGGCCCACTGGCGACGGCTGGCCTTTTCGGTCTGGATTCGGGGCCAGCGGGTGCGGGTGGATTTGGGTTCACCGCAGAGAACGCAGAGGGCGCAGAGGGATTGAGGATTTATGGGTGAGAAAATGGTCGGCGCAGGGTGAAGGTGACAGTCACCTTCAAGGTGACTGTCACCTACGTCTTCGCTGAAGGTGACAGTCACCTTCAAGGTGACT
>JACIWQ010000086.1 GCA_014360895.1 Thermoflexales bacterium
GGCAACGGGCCGTACTTCCCCTTCGCCGCCAGGGACGGGGAAGGAATATACCGGTTGCCGTCCGCGTCCAGCAGTTCGGCCGCGAAATCGCGCGGGAACAGAGCGGCCGTCCCGCCGTTCTCCACCGTCACTTCCACAAAGTAGGCCACCGTCCCCACCGGTAGGTCGGATAACCCCCGCTCCGCGTGCCCCTCCGCCACCGTCACCCGCGCCGTTCCCACCTGTACGGGCTGACCGGGACCGGTCGGGGGGCCGCCCGCCGAGGGTGTCGGTTCCACCCGTTCCCGGAAATCGGCGACCACCGCCAGGCGCTCCCCCTTCTCTTCCAATACGACCAGCGTCAGGCCGGGGCGCGCCTGGGAAAAGAGCGTCTCATCGTCCGGGGAGACGGTCTTCTGCCGGACAACCTGGAAAACCAGACGGACGCCGCTGGAGAGACGAAGCCCGATTTCATCCCCTTCCCGCAGTCCGCCGACCAGGGCCCGGTTCTCCTCCGTGGGCTCCAAGCCCAGCACGTAGTGGATGACGGTGCCGTGAGCCCACAGGGCCGCGCCGGTATCGGAGGCCGACGGGTTCCAGACGCCGCCCTCCACCGTGGCGGATTGCACTGGAAAAGTGTGCCCGCCCACCTCCAGAGATGTGGGGACAGGGAGGGAGACCTCGGTGTTGCCGATTTCCGCCACCGGCGGGGCAGGGACCGGCAGAGGGCTGACGCCCGGCATGACTTTCGTGACGGAAAGAGGAATCCCCTCCGGGCGACGGGGGAACAGGACGGGGCGGAGGGCCAGCAACGCCACCAGTGTGATGAGCAGAATCGCCAGTCCGACTCCCCCCAGCCAGAGGACAACGGAGGGAATCTGTGCGAGAGGCCGTCTCGGTGGAGGGGATGGAGGACCCGAAGGGGTGGGGACCGGTTCTTCCATTACGGACTCCCTGTGGGCGCCGCGATGCGGATGTAGACGCTGGCCCCTTCTCCCTCCACCACCCGGCCGATGCCCAGGTAGGGGACGAAAATCCGGACGGCGCCCCGGACGGCGGCGGTGAACCGCAGCCGCCCCACCTCGTCCGTCACCCCTTCGGTCACCTGCTCGCCAGTGAGGGTGTCGTAGGCCAGGATGCGCAACCCCGCCACTCCCTCGCCGGCCCCAGGGCTCCGGTCATTGTTGGCGTCGTAGTAGACCAGGATGTCCAGCGGGACAAAGCGCGGGGCCGGAGTGGCCTCCGGGGACGGCGGCGCGGGGGTGGAGATCAGCCGCACAGAGAGTTCCGCGCTCGCCAACGGAGTGGCGGTGGGGGGCGGGGAGGTGAACGTCTCCGGTGTGGGGGTCCAGTCTTTGGGGACCGGCGTGGCCGTGGGCGGCCGGGGCGTCGCCGTCGGCGCCGGGGTGGGCAGGCCAGGGACCTCCACCGTGCAACGCAGGCTGTAGGTGCTGTTGGCGACCTCCGCGTAGGGGAACCGGCCACCGTGCCCCACAAGGACATACAACCAGCCCTCGTAGGTGGAGAGGTAAGAGATACGGCTCCGGTAGTCCCCTGGCGTCACGTCGTCGTTGCCGCCGATGCCATTGCGGTTCTGGTCGTAGATGATGATGTTGGTATCCAGGCCGGGAGACAGGTTCAGCGTCTCGCAAGTGTAAAGAAGGCGGGGTTTCACCCAGAGTTTGTAGAAATCGTTATCCTCGGTCGCCCCACCCCAGGGGATGAAATTCAGATTGTCGTACGTCACGCCGGTGGCGATAGTGGCGGCGCGGTCAAAGTCGTAGTTGGGCTCAAAGCGGTCGGCGCCGGCCAGTGGGGTGGGAGATGCGATTGGAGTTGGCGTGGACGTCGGCCCTGGAGTGGGCGTGGGGGTCGCAGCGATCTGGAAAACATCCAAGACATAGTCAGCTGTGAGCAAGGTTGTCGTTGCTGGGCCAGAAGGCTGGACTTCAATGTAGTAAAGGGAACCATAAGCAGGCCAGGTCACCTCAGCATAAGTTGAAGAAGAACTACTGTTGGTGAGATAGGCCCGGTTATGGTCATAGATAACAATTTTCAGCAATAAAGTCCCCGCGCCACCAATATGAAGAGTCGCGCGATAATTCAGTCCGGGCGTCGTTGTAGTGGTGAAAAAATCGGTTTCGGTGATAGGTTGGTTGTATGCTACGCCATAAACGGTGCCAGGCATAGAAAGGGAGTTGGCCTGCTCGAAGGTGTTATTTGGCTCACTCTCGGAAATCTGCATCAGCGGAGCTGCGATAGAAAGAGAATAAGCCAAAAGGGCCAGAAGCAGGGGAATAACCATTACTCCCAGGGCCATTCCCCATAATCGCAACGAACGGACTCGCGTCATCGTTCTCCCTTCGGCCCGGCGGACTCTCCCCCACCCCCGGGCCACTTTTGTTATACCACAAAACCGGTTGGCGTCAAGTTTCAGAGCCGGTAGGCGATAGCCGGAAGTCGGTAGCCGATAGCCGGAAGCCGGTAGTCGTCAGTGGTCAGCGGTCAGTGGTCAGGAATCCCAGTGTGATGCCGGCGACCAGTATCCCCAGGCCCGCCCACTGGAGGGCCGAGAGGCCGCCGACCCGAAGAGCTATGTCGCCCCGCAGGAAGCCGAGGGCGAATTCCCCCAGGCCGTAGAGGGCCAGCCAGAGCGAGAAAGATCCTGAGGCAGGCCTGCCGCCAGCGGTCCGCGCCCGTCGCGTGGCCCATAGGGTCAGGGCCAGCATGAGGGCCCCCCACCCCATCCCCAGCGCCGGTACGACGACGCGCGGGGCGCGCAGGCCGTAGAGGTCGGGGAGTTCCGCGCTGAGGGCCCAGAGGACGCCGTCGGCGGGCCAGGTCTCCCGGCCACAGGCACAGCCCGCCCGCAGGCAGCTCAGGTAGGCCGCAATCAGGATGACGGCCGCGCCCGGCGCCAGCGCGTTCCAGAGGGGGTCGGGGGCCCGCCGCCGGATGCGGGCCAGCCCTCCGGCCCCCGCCACCCCGCCGACGACGACCCCCGGAGCGGAGAGGCCGCCCTGCCAGAGGGCCAGCGCGGCCGTCGGGTGCTCCCGGAAGTAGGCCAGATGCGCCGCGACGTAGGCCAGACGGCCCAGGAGCAACCCGCCGACTGCCGCCGCCAGCGCACCGTCCAATACAAACAGCACAGGCAGGCCGTGGCGCCGTCCGACCCAGAGGGAAAGGGTAACCCCCACCAGCACCCCCACCGTCAACGCGGCCCGATATTCGGGGAGAGGCAGGCGGGAGAGGAAGTCAAGGGGCATGTTCCGTACTCCGTATTCCGGATTCCGGCCTGAAGAGGATGATGACGTATTCGTGCTTGAAAATGTAGTAGCCGCCCGCCAGGGCGCGGTAGCGCCAGAGATTGGTCGCCCGGCCCTTGCCCCGTTCGTTGCCGGTGATATTCTTGACCACGATGGCTTTGGGTCGGAAGCCCACCCATCGGCAGCGCTCCAGGCAGTAGAAACCCAGGGGGACCAGTTCCCCCCGCTCGTACTTGTCGCCGATAACCAGGATGGCGAAGCGGCCCGGCGCCAGCAGATCAAAGCCGTGCCGGGCGACGACCTCAAACCGGTCCAGGAAGGCCTCCAGGTCCGGCGCGTTGGAGAGGTCGGCGGCGCTATCGGAGAAGCGGATGATGTCGTGGTAGGGCGGGTGCAGGATGAGCAGGTGCGCGCTCTCCGCGCCCATCGTCCTCAAAACCTCCCGCACCCGCCGGGCCGTCTCCTCCCGGGTGCTATCCCCCTGCAGGATGTGGATACGCCGGTCCAGCAGGTCCGGCGGGATTTTCTTCCGGACGGTCTCCACCAGTTCCGGGTTCAATTCCACGCCGACGAAGCGGCGGTTCAGCCGCACCGCCTCTATGGCGCCCGTCCCGGAGCCCAGGAAGAGATCCAGGACGATTTCGTCCGCCCGCGTGTAGCGCAGGTAGGTCTGGGTGGCAATCTGGGGGACGAAGTTGCCGTGGTAATCCAGTTGGTGGCCGCCGGTCCGGTCGCGCGCCTCAATGAGCCAGAGGGAATCCGTCCAGATGTGCTCGTACTCCCGCCAGCGGGTGAGGTCAATATCGGAGAACGGGGCAAATTTCTTGGGGCGGGTCATTGCGCATCACGCTTCGCGTTTCACTTTTCACTTTTCACGCTTCACGCTTCACGTTTCACTTTTCACGCTTCACGCTTCACGTACCGCGTATTCCGTCCTTCGCGGTTCTCCAGACCAGGACTCCCCCCGCCACCAGCAGCAGCGCGGTGACGACCGCGCGGGCCAGGAGGTCGCCCCCCGCGCCGGAGACCAGGCCGCCCAGCCCAATGCCGCCCAGGCCGACCAGCAGCCAGCCCGTCCCCGGACGCCAGGCGCGCAGGAGGAGGCGCGCGTTCTCCCGGCGCGCCGCCCGGACATCGGCGAGGGTCCGCCCCTTTCGGGCCCGGATCACTTCCAGATTCCGCCCCATCGCCGGGTCGCCCAGGGCCCGGAAGGTCGCCTGGACGAAGCGGAAGCCGCCGTAGAGGACGGCGCCCAGTCCTCCCAGAATGACTAGGAAGCCCGCCGCCTCCCGCCCGGCCCGGACCCACTCCCCCCGCCGGAGGAGCGGGCCCACCGTCTCCCGCCAGGCCGACCCGACCAGCAGGGCCACGAAGAGCAGGACCACCCCCCAGGCCGCCAGCCACCCCGCTGTCCGGCGCCGCCCCCGGACGCCCAGCAGATAGAAGGCCGCGTAGACGAACGCTACCACGAGAATGTAGGTTGCGGCATCTTCCAGCACAGAGTTACTCCGTGTTCCGTACTCCGTACTCCCTCAGCAGCAACACCCGTACCTCTGAGTCGGCGGGCAGGTGGTCCACGTCCTCGGGGATGACGGCCAGACCGTCGGCCTGGACCAGGGAGGAGAGGATGCCGGAGCCCTGGTCGCCGGTGAGGGTCGCCTCCCAGCCCTCCGGCGTCTCCCGCAACCGCACCCGCAGGTAGTGGCGACGGCCGTCTTTGCGGGTAATCGGGTCGGTCAGGCGGGCGCGCACTTCGGGCCAGGGCCACTGGGTGAAGCCCTGCATCTTCCGGAGCGCCGGGCGGACGAAGAGTTCGGTGGCGACCATCGCCGAGACGGGGTTCCCCGGCAGGCCGACCAGGGGCACCCCGCCAACGACGCCGAAGGCCAGCGGTCGCCCCGGCTTCATGTTCAGCGACCAGAAGCGCATCTCCCCTTCCGCCGCCAGCACCTGCTTGACCAAGTCAAAATCGCCGATAGAGACGCCGCCGGAGGTGATGATGAGGTCGGCCCGCTCCGCCAGCGCGCGACGGACTCCCTCCCGGGCCAGCGTCTCCTCGTCGCGGGCGACGCCCAGGAGGAGAGGGACGCCGCCGTACTGGCGCACCTGCGCGGCGACGGTGTAGGAGTTGGCGTCCCGAATCTGGCCCGGGCCGGGGGTCTCCCAGGGCGGGACGACCTCGTCGCCGGTGGCCAGAATCGCCACCCGGGGCCGCCGGATCACGGCGACCTCCGTCCGGCCCAGCGCGGCCAGCATGCCGATTTCCTGGGGCCGCAGGACCTGGCCGGGGGAGAGGACGACCTGGCCCGCGCGCACGTCCTCCCCGGCCTCCCGGACGTTGGCCCCGGGGCGGGTCTCCCGCAGGATTTCCACCCATTCGCAAGAAGAATCCTGCTCTACCCGGGTGTGCTCAAAGGGGACGACGGTGTCGGCGCCGGCGGGGATCGGCGCGCCGGTCATAATGCGGACCGCCGTGCCCGGCGTCACCTCCACCGGAGAGAGGCGGCCCGCCGGGGCTTCCGCGATCACCCGCAGGCGGACCGGTACCCGGGCCACGTCGGCGGCGCGGACAGCGTAGCCATCCATCGCCGAGTTGGGGAGCGGCGGGATACTCCGGTCCGCCACCACCTCCTCCGCCAGTACCCGCCCCAGCGCCTCCAGAATGGGCACCCGCTCCGGCTCCAGCACCCGCACCGTCTCCAGAATCCGCTCCAGCGCCTCCTCCACACTCAGCACCGGCCTCCGTTCGTCCTGCACTTCCTTCCTCCCTTACTCTTCACGTTTCACGTTTCACTTTCACGCTTCACGTTTCACTTTTCACGTTTCACTTTTCACGTGCTCCGTATCCTCCCCCCGCGCCATCTGGACGGCGTGGGGAAGGATGGGAGCCAGGACCTCCATCCCTTCCCGTACCGCCCGGGGGCTTCCCGGCAGATTGATGATGAGCGTCCGGCCGCGCAGTCCGGCGACCCCCCGGGAGAGGACGGCCTGAGGGGTACGGCGGTACCCCTCCCAGCGCAGTACCTCCGCCAGTCCCGGCGCCTCCCGCTCTATGACCGCGAGGGTGGCCTCCGGAGTGTGGTCGCGCGGGGTGAAACCGGTCCCTCCGGTCGTCAGCACCACATCTACCCGCAGGTCGTCGGCCAGGTGGATGAGGGCCTGCCCAATCTGCTCCGGCTCGTCGGGGACAATGGTCTGGGCCACCACCTCGGCGCCGGCCGCGCGCAGAAGGTCCGCCAGCAGCGGCCCGCTCACGTCCTCCCGCTCCCCGGCGTAGCCCTTATCGCTGATGGTCACAACGGCAGCACGGAACATAGAGCCTCCTGGATGAGCCATCCGCCGCCAGTAGTCTGCTGTCTGTCGTCCAACGGCGCTAACTTTCCGCGTAGCGCAGGCTGTTGAGCCTATACGGGCTTAGCGGCCAATACAGGCCTGGCGGCCTGCGTTACGCTCCTGTACAAACGTTAGCGCCAATGGCCTGTTGTCCGTCGTCCATCGTCTGTAGTCAAGTATTATACCCCTGGCCCAGGAAGCGTCAACCCCCCAAAACTGAGGTTGGGACAAGGCAGGATTTACAGGATGAACAAGATTTCTTATCAATTCTGTCCGTCCTGTTCCCTTTTGACAGGATTTACAGGATGAACAAGATTTCTTGTTCATCCTGTCAATCCTGTCAATTCTGTCAATCCTGTCAATCCTCTCCACCTAAAAGTGGCGCGGTCGGGAAAACAGGGTATAATTATCCCCGTAAACTCTGCCTGCTCGCTGGAGGCACCGATGAGGGAACGACTTCGGGTTCTGATTGCCAAACCCGGCCTGGACGGCCACGACCGGGGCGCCAAAGTGGTCGCCCGGGCCCTGCGGGATGCCGGTATGGAGGTCATCTACACCGGCCTGCGGCAGACGCCGGAGATGATTGTGGAGGCCGCCCTGCAGGAGGACGTGGACGCGGTGGGGCTCTCCATCCTCTCCGGCGCCCATATGACGCTGGTCCCGCGCGTCATCCAGGGCCTGCGGGAGGCCGGCCTAGACCACGTCCGGGTCTTCGTCGGCGGCATCATCCCCGATGAGGACGTCCCCGCGCTCAAGGAGGCGGGCGTGGAGGCCGTCTTCGGCCCCGGCACCTCCACCCAGACTATCGTGGAGGCTGTCCGGCGGGCCTGCGGCGAGGGATGACGGTGGAACTGGTCCTCCGCATTCTGGAAGGCGACCGGCGGGCGCTGGCGCGCCTCATCTCGCTGATTGAGGACGACGGCCCGCCGGCCCAGGCGGCGCTGGCCACCCTGTACCCGCACACCGGCCGCGCGCACGTCGTCGGCATCACCGGCGCGCCGGGCACCGGTAAATCCACCCTGGTCAACGAACTGGCTAAGGGCTTCCGGCAACGCGGGGCAACGGTAGGCATTGTCGCCGTGGACCCCACCAGTCCCTTCACCGGCGGAGCGCTCCTGGGCGACCGGGTGCGCATGCGGGACCTGGCGGGCGACCCGGGCATCTTCATCCGGAGCATGGCGACCCGGGGGAGTTTGGGGGGACTGGCCCGCGCCACCGGCGACGTGGTCAAAGTTCTGGACGCCGCCGGGTTTGCCGTCGTCCTGGTGGAGACGGTGGGGGTCGGGCAGGCGGAGGTGGACATCGCCCGCACCGCCCACACCACCATCGTCGTGGAGGCCCCGGGCCTGGGCGACGATGTCCAGGCGCTAAAAGCCGGCCTTATGGAGATTGCGGACATCCTGGTGGTGAACAAGGCCGACCGACCCGGCGCGGCCCAGACCGCCCGCGCGCTGGAGGTGGCGCTGGAACTGGGCCGGAACAGCGCCGGGCCCGGAAAGGACGCGGCCTGGCGGCCCCCCGTCCTCAAGACCGTCGCGCTGGACGGGAGCGGCGTGGCGGAGGTACTGGAAGCGGTCGCGGCCCACCGGGCCTACCTGGAATCCAGCGGCCTCTGGAGCCGTCGGGAGCGGGAGCGGGCCCGCGCCGACCTGACCGGCGCGCTGGAGCGGGAACTCCTGGCCCGGTTCGTGGCGCGGGTGGGAGAGACGGCGCTGGAGGAATGGGCCGACCGCATCGCCCGCCGCGAAGCGGACGTCTACACCGCCGTCCGGTCGCTGTTGATGAGAACAGATTCCGGAGGATGTGGATGACCATTCACACGTTTACCGCCATCGTGCACAGAGAGGGAAATCTATACGTGGCCGAATGTCCGGAAGTCGGGACGGTCAGCCAGGGTTCCACCATTGACGAGGCGATCGCTAATCTTCAGGAAGCCACCGCGCTCTACCTGGAGGAGTTTCCTCTTTACCAGTCTACCACCTACCATGAACATCCTCATCTCTGTTGACATGGAAGGCATCTCCGGCGTCGTGGCAATGGACCACGTCCGTCCGGAGCACAAAGAGTACGAGCGGTTCCGCAAACTGATGACCGCCGAGGCGAACGCCGCCATTGAGGGCGCGCTGGAGGGCGGCGCCACCCGCATCGTCGTCAACGACAGCCACGCCGGGATGACCAACCTCCTCATTGAGGACCTGCACCCGGCGGCGGAACTGATCTCCGGCAGCCCCAAGCCGCTGGAGATGATGCAGGGCATCGGCCCGGACGTGGACGCCGTCTTCCTGATCGGCTATCACGGTGCCTCGGGCACGGAGGGCGCCGTCCTGGAGCACACCTGGAGCCGGCGCGTCGTGGAGGCGTACCTGAACGGCCGACGGGTGGGAGAGGCCGGGATGAACGCCGCGCTGGCGGGCAGTTTCGGCGTCCCCGTCGTCCTGGTCACTGGCGATCGGGCCGTGACCCAGGAGGCCCGGGCCCTGCTGGGCGATATAGAGACCGTTGCCGTCAAAGACGGCATCACCCGCACCGCCGCCCGCTGCCTGCCTCCCCAGACGGCCCACCGCCTCATCCGTCAGGCCGCCGCGCGCGCTCTGGGCCGAACCGTCCCCCCGCTGACGGTCCCCGCGCCGGTCACCCTGCGGGTCGTCTTTCTGAGCGCACTCCACGCCGACATGGCCCTGCTGGTCCCCGGCGCCCGCCGCATAGACGGCCGTACCGTGGAGTGGACCGGCGACGATATGCCCACCGTCTACCAGGTCTGGGTCGTCATGAACGCCCTCGCCTCTACCGTAGACCGATAGGAAGAAAACCACGAAGACACCAAGACACGAAGTTTTTAAAATTTTTTTCTTCGTGTCTTCGTGTCTTGGTGGTGATTCTCTGAAACCACGAAGACACCAAGACACGAGGAATTATTGTTAATTTTTAAAATTGTTAATTCCCCTTCGTGTCTCGGTGGTTTTTAGAAACATGGAAGCCCGCACCACCCACCTCATCCCCATAGAAGACGAGATGCGCCGCGCGTATCTGGACTACGCGATGAGCGTCATCGTCGCGCGGGCGCTGCCCGACGCGCGCGACGGCCTCAAACCCGTCCAGCGGCGCATCCTCTACGCCATGCACGAACTGGGCCTTCACCCCGGCGCCCCCTACAAAAAGTCCGCCCGCATCGTCGGCGAGGTCCTGGGCAAGTACCACCCCCACGGCGACGCCGCCGTCTACGAGGCCATGGCCCGCATGGCCCAGGACTTCTCCCTGCGCTACCCCCTGGTGGACGGGCAGGGCAACTTCGGCTCGGTGGACGGCGACAGCCCGGCCGCGATGCGCTACACCGAGGCCCGCCTGGCCCCCATCGCCGCCGAAATGCTGAACGACCTGGACAAAGAGACGGTGGACTGGGTGGACAACTTTGACGGGACGCTCCAGGAACCCGCCGTCCTCCCGGCCCGCCTCCCCAACCTGCTGGTCAACGGCTCCTCAGGCATCGCCGTCGGCATGGCCACCTCCATCCCGCCTCACAACCTGGCCGAAGTCTGCGACGCCCTCATCTACCTGGTGGACCACTGGGAAGAGCGGGACGAGGTCACCGTGGAGGACCTGATGCAGTTTCTCCCCGGCCCGGACTTTCCCACCGGCGGCGTCATCCTGGGCGGCGAGGGCCTGACCCAGGCCTACGCCACCGGCCGTGGCCTCATCACCGTTCGGGCCCAGACCCACGTGGAGGAGACGGACGGCGGGCGCCACCGCATCGTCGTCACCGAAATCCCCTACCAGGTCAACAAAAGCGCGCTCCTGGAACGGATCGCCGAACTGGTCCGGGACGGCCGTCTGGAGGACATCTCCGACCTGCGGGACGAATCGGACCGGCGCGGGATGAGCATCGTCATAGAACTCCGGCGCGGGGCCCAGCCGAAGACCGTCCTCAACCGCCTCTTCAAATACACGGCCCTCCAATCCACCTTCGGCGTCCAGTTGCTGGCGCTGGTGGACGGCGAACCGCGCCTCCTGACCCTCAAGCGGGCGCTGGAACTCTACGTGGAACACCGGCGGGAGGTCATCGTCCGCCGCAGCCGCTACGAACTGGCCAAAGCCCAGGCGCGGGCGCACGTCCTGGAAGGGCTGAAAATCGCGCTGGACCATCTGGACGCCGTCATCCAGACCATCCGCCAGTCGCCGGACGTGGAGACGGCGCGGGCCCGGCTCATGGAGCGCTTCGGCCTGACGGACGTCCAGGCCCAGGCGATTCTGGACATGCCTCTGCGACGGCTGGCCGCGCTGGAGCGCCAGAAAATAGACGACGAGTACGAAGAACTCATCCGCCGCATCGCCTACCTGGAGGACCTGCTGGCCTCGCCGCGCAAAATCCTGGGCGTAGTCCGCACCGACCTGGAGGAATTGAAGAAAACCTACGGCGACCCCCGGCGCACCCACATCGTCCACGGCGTGGAGGCCGAATTTGAGGAAGAGGAACTGGTCGCCGAGGAGACGGTCCTGGTCCTTATCACCCAGCGCGGCTACATCAAGCGGGTGCCGGAGCGGGCCTTCCGGGCCCAGGCCCGGGGCGGGCGCGGCGTCATCGGTATGCAGACGAAGGAAGAAGATTCCGTCCTCTATTTGCTGACGGCGCACACGCTGGACACCCTGCTCTTCTTCACGAACCGTGGGAAAGTCTATGCGGAGCGGGTCTACCAGATTCCCGCCGCCGACCGGACGGCTCAGGGCGTCCTGCTGGCGGGAATGCTGGCATTGGATGCGGACGAGCGGGTGACGGCGGCGCTTGCGGTGCGGGATTTCTCCGCCGGTTTCCTGACCATGGTCACCGTCGGCGGGCGGGTCAAGCGGACACCTCTTGCGGAGTTTGCCAGCATCCGCTCCGGCGGACTGGCCGCCATCACCCTGGAGGACGGCGACGAACTGGGCTGGGTCCGGCTCACCCCGGGGGATGCGGAGATGATTCTGGTGACGGAGCGCGGGCAGGCGTTGCGCTTCCGGGAGGAGGACGTCCGTCCGATGAAGCGGCAGGCGGCGGGCGTGAGCGGCATCCGCCTGGAGGACGGCGACCGGGTCGCCAGCGCGGACGTCGTCGTCCCGGGGGCCGACCTCCTGGTGGTGACGGAGCGCGGCTACGGGAAGCGGACGCCGCTGGCGGAGTTCCCGGTCCAGGGCCGCTACGGCAAGGGTGTGGTGGGCATCAGCGGCAAGGAGCAGGCCCGAGGGGCCGTGGCGGCGGCGCGCGTCGTCGGGCAGGAGGACGAAATCACCCTGGTCTCCGCGCGGGGCGTCGTCCTGCGGATGCCGGTGGCGGCGGTGCCGGCCATGGGCCGCTCCGCCCGGGGGGCCCGCATCATGGAGTTGCGGGACGGCGACCGGGTCGCGTCGGTGGCGGTTTTGACGGCCGACAGCGGGCGATAGACAACTGTGAACAACAAACGCTCGTAGTCCGCCACGGAGCGCCACGCGCCGAGGCGCAGCGGAGGGGCGTACAAGCACACAAGCTCACAGCGGTCGGTGCACTATGGACCACCCCTGGGTAGAAACCTTTCAGGGCTACGCCGAGGCCGAGCGGTGGACTCGGGCCGAACGGTGGGAGTGGCTGCGGTCTCTGAAACCGGAGGAAGCCTGGGAGATTTTTGACGCCCTCTACGGTTCTGGGAACAGACCGGAGGCCGCTCCGGAGGAGACTGGGGCGCGCTGGAGCGCCGCAGAATAGAGGAGACCATTGCACTCCGCCGGGCCCTGGACCAGCTGGCCCGGGCAAGAGGCGTCTATGAACCGCCTGATTGAGGCTCCTCTCATCTTGCGATGCTGCGGCACTCCACTCCGTTCCGTGCCGCACCGAACAAAAAGCGAAGGAGGTGACCTGTGACCGGATTGATGGAGTGGGGCCTTCGGGTCATTACCTGGTTCCAGCAGTTCAGCCCCGCGCTGGACTGGCCCTTCCGGGCCTTCACGTTTATGGGCGAGGAGGAGTTCTTTCTCCTGCTACTACCGCTGGTCTACTGGTGTCTGGACCGGCGGACGGGCGCCCGGCTGACCATCGCCTTTCTCCTCTGCGCCTACACCAACGCGGTGGCGAAGGCGCTGGCGGCGCTGCCGCGCCCGCCGGAATACGCGCCGGGGCGGGTGAAAGTCCTCTGGGACGCCACCGGCTACGGTTTCCCCAGCGGCCACACCCAGAGCGCGGTCGTCGTCTGGGGGTACCTGGCCGCGCAGGCCCGCCGCCGCTGGGTCTGGGTTCTGGCGGCGGTGATGATGCTCTTCATCCCCCTCTCCCGTATCTACCTGGGCGTCCATTTTCCCCACGACGTCCTGGGCGGATACCTCATCGGCGCGGTGCTCCTCCTCCTTTACCTCTGGCTGGAGCCGGGGGTGGAGCGCTGGCTGGAGGAGAAAGGGCTGGCCTGGCAGTTGGGCGTGGCGCTGGCGGCCCCCCTCCTCCTGATGCTCTTCTTCCTCACCGAGGACGGCGTGACCGAAGGGGCGACGCTGATAGGGATGGGCGTCGGATTTGTGCTGGAGCGCCGGTGGGTCCGTTTTGACTCCGGCGGGCCGGTCTGGAAGCGGGCCGCGCGCTTCCTGCTGGGCGTGGTCGTCCTGGTGGCCCTCTGGCTGGGGCTACGGGTCGCCTTCTCCGGCCTGGAGCCGGCCCTGCTCTTCCGCTTTATCCGCTACGGTCTGGTGGGGCTCTGGGGCGGCCTGGGCGCGCCCTGGACCTTCCGCCACCTGGGGCTGGCGTAGCCCGCCGCAAAACGTCTCCCTGCCCGGCAAAGGGGGTGCTGTATGGCTGTAAAGGATGTGATTGCCGTCGTTCTGGGCGGTGGGCGCGGGACCCGGCTCTACCCGCTCACCAAAGCGCGGGCCAAGCCCGCTGTCCCCATCGCCGGAAAGTACCGCCTGATAGATATTTCCATCAGCAACTGCATCAACTCCGGCATCACGCGCATCTTCGTCCTCACCCAGTTCCTCACCGCCTCCCTTCACCGCCACGTCTACCACACCTACCGGTTTGACGTCTTCTCCGGCGGGTTCGTGGAACTGCTCCCGGCCGAGCAGACGCTGACCAGCGAGGCCTGGTATCAGGGGACGGCCGACGCGGTCCGGCGGCAACTGCACCGTATCGTCCCTCACAACCCGAAGGATGTCCTCATCCTGGCAGGTGACCACCTCTACCGGATGGACTACAGCGAGTTCGTCGCCTACCACCGGGAGTCCCGGGCCGATGTGACCATCGCTGTCCTGCCGGTGAGCGCCAATGACGCCCCCCGCTTCGGGATTCTCAAGACCAACGGCGAGGGGCGGATTGTGGCCTTTGAGGAGAAACCGAAGGACCCCGCCATTCTGGAGGGGATGGTCAGCCGTCACGGGAGCGAGAAGCCCTTCCTGGCCTCCATGGGCATCTACGTCTTCCGGCTGGACGTGTTGACCCGGCTGCTGGACGAAGTGCCCGGGTCCCGGCGGCCATCCAGACGGCCCGGGTCTACGCCTTCCCGTTTGAGGGGTACTGGGAGGACATCGGGACCATCCGTGCGTTCTACGAGGCGAACCTGGCGCTGACGCGGCCGGACCCGCCCTTTGACTTCTACGACCCGCGCTTCCCTATCTACACCCGCTCCCGCTTCCTGCCGGCCTCCCGCATAGACGGCTGTCGGTTGGAGCGGACAGTGGTCGCCGACGGCTGCCGCCTCTACAACGCCGACCTGGAAGAGTGCGTCATCGGGCTGCGAAGTATGATCCGGCCCGGCTCGCGCCTGCGCCAGGTG
>JACIWQ010000087.1 GCA_014360895.1 Thermoflexales bacterium
GCGAACGCCGCCCGCCCCCCAACTCGCGTCTATCCCAGACTCGCGCCCGTTATTTCCGCCTCCGGCTCAGCCACCAGGCCCCGGCGGCAATCCCCGCCACCAGCAACGACAGCCCAACAGCCGCCGTCATCACTGTTCGCGGCTCCATCCCCGGCATCACCACCCCCTCATACCCCGCCTCCGTTCCATACTCAGCCAACAACCGCCCCCACTTGGTCTGCAACGCCGCCTCCACTCGCTTGCGCCCCACAAAGGGATACCAGTACACATTATGATAGAAATTGGAGGCAAAGTAGGACCAGGGAACCAGCGGGGTGCGCAGGAGCAATTTCTCAAACGGCTTGAGGGGACCGTGGTAAATCATCTTCTGCCCCCGACTGGCAAAGGTATCCTCCTGGATAAAGCCCCAATTCTGTGAAAGCACCCACTCCGGGTCCTCGCCGACAATCTCTATCTGGCGCGGGTCGCCCACACCCAACCCCATTTCGTGTGCGATGCGGATGAAGGGGATGGACAGAGGATCAAACCCCTGGAGGTGGGCCGATATCGCGTCTATGGCCACCTGATCGGCGGAGGCCAGAATCACGTCCTTCTCATGCCAGCGCATCGCCCGGGGACCCGGCCCATCCCCGGCAAAGGTCCCGTCCATCACAGCGAAAAGGCCCGGATGGATGTCCTGCTGGATCATCAGCAGGTCCACCAGCGTCTCGTGGATGACGGAGTGAGTCCAGTGCCGCTTGGTGCCCAGCAGCCCGCCGAAGGCGTTCTTCATCGCCCCGGTAATGGTGGTGAAGACATGGGTCTTCACCGTGGGCAACTGAATGATGTTCCGCCCGATCAGAATTTCCGGGATGTAGACCCCTTCCGGATAGACCTGGTCCAGCACCAGAAACGGCCGTTTGGGCTCGTAGCGCACCCAGCGGTACTGGGGTTCGTAGAGATGGACGTTCCGGAGGCCGTACTTCTGCACCACATAGAGGTGCTTATTGTTTCGCTCCCCGATGTAAGCATCCACCACGACGGTGTTGTTCTGAGCCGCGATAAGGTCGCGGTACCCCGCTGCCAGAAGCGCCCGGATGACCCCTTCCAGTTGCCAGGGAGTAGTAGAGCAAGCCGGATACCAGGTCTGCCAGGAGATGTTGATCTTGAGGATGGTCTCCTTATCCGGCGGCAGAGCTTCCCGGAAGCTCGCCAGTTCCATTAACCGCGCGTAATCCTCCAGGACCGTCTCCGGCCGCGTCCGCAAAACCGCCACGCGTCCCCGCCCAGGGAACTGGCTATCCATTCTGGCACCTCCTTGATTCTGGAATTGAGGAGCTATTCTCTTCAGCGCCCCCCACGGAGAACACCGCCAAGTATACCGCACCCTCGTTTTGTGGTCAAATCACTTTGTGCTATAATTACCTTCGCGATGGGTATCGGCCTGAGCGGATGCGCCCCCCAACAGGGAGAGGAGACAGTATGGATAAAGAAGCCGCCGCTCTGCGAAATCGGATGATCGGCGTCCTTTTAAGGGATGCACGGGTGCGGGCAGGGCGCACCAAGCAGGAGTGTGCGAACTGGTTGGGCGTCCCCGTCAGCACGATTACGGCCTACGAAGAGGGGCGAAAGCCCGTATCGCTGCCCGAACTGGAGGCCCTGGCCTTCTTTCTGGATGTGCCGGTCCAGCACTTCTGGGACTTCAATGCCCCACTGCTGAGCGAAGAACCCTCCCCACCGGTCCAGGAAATTCTGGCCCTCCGCCATCGCGTCATCGGGGCACTCCTGCAACAGGCCCGCAAAGAAGCGGGGAAAAGCCGCAAAGACCTGGCTCAGTTGCTGGGTTGCTCCGTCCGCCGCATCGCCGCCTACGAACAGGGAGAGCAACCCATCCCGATGGTGGAACTGGAAGCGCTGGCCGCTGCTCTGAACCGCCCCATAGAGTACTTCCTGGACTCATCCGGGCTGATTGGGAAATGGGAGGCCGAACAGCGGGCTTTCCGCGTGTTCCGGCAACTTCCGCCGGAAATTCAGGAATTCGTCTCCCGCCCCATCAACCGGAGTTACCTGGAAGTCGCGATGAAACTGGCGGAGATGCCCGCCGGCGCGCTGCGCCAGATTGCGGAAGGATTGCTGGAAATCACATATTAGGATAGCGCCTATGTCTACCATTGCGGTGTCTGAACGGCTCATACGGATCATTGATCGCCTGGAGACGGGTGATCAATGGGAGACCAAGCTGAGCCGGGTGCTGGAAAACGAAATCCGGCGCCGCCTGGCGCGCTATGAGTGGATAGATCGCTTCTACCAGAAAAAGTACGGGATGACATTTGAGGAATTTGAACGGAACGAAATGGTGAAAAAACTGGGTTATTCCTTTGAGGTTGAGACCGATTACCATGAATGGGATATGGCCATAGACGGGATCACCACATTGCGGCAGGAATTGGAAGAACTGTGGAGCAACTAAATCCCATTGACGCCTTTGAGCAGCAAATTCACAACGTTGCATCCCATTTCTCTTTTATTCAGCAGTTCAGCACGCTGGATAAGACAGCCCATACTATCAAATTGCGGCTATATATCACAACCGATTGCTTTGTGCAAATCTATGCAAATGTTCGGAAGAACATCGTGAGTTACGCCCTGGTCCTGAGCCAGAACCGAATCTACGGCAGAAACTGCTATGACGGTGTGTGGCATCGTCATCCATATGAGGCGCCCGAAACCCACGATTTCGGACCGGACGGGTGCCGGCAAATCTCTTTGGAGGAATTCCTGATAGAGGTTCAGCAGATTTTGGAGCAGGAAGAATTGCTCTAACCCTTTCCCGGAGGTAACCTATGTCCTTCATCCCTCACTCTGACGAAGACCGCAAAGCCATGCTGGAAGCCATCGGCGTCCGGTCGGTGGAGGATTTGTTCCAGGACGTCCCCGAGCGGGTTCGGTTCCCCGACCTAGACCTCCCGCCCGCCCTCTCCGAAATGGAAGTCCGCCAGGAATTAGAGACACTGGCCGCCGCCAACTTCACCACCGCCGAAGGCCCCTGCTTCCTGGGCGCGGGCGCCTATCGCCACTACGTCCCCGCTGTGGTGGACGCCGTCCTGCGCCGGGGGGAGTTCTATACCGCCTACACCCCCTACCAACCGGAAGTCAGCCAGGGGACCCTCCAGGCCATCTTTGAGTACCAGACGATGATCTGCGAATTAACCGGCATGGAGGTCTCCAACGCGTCCCACTACGACGGGGCCACCGCCACCGCTGAGGCCGTCATCACCGCCATCAACGTCCACCGCTTAAAGCGCAAGAAGGTCGTTGTCTCCCCCTGGGTTCACCCCGAATACCGCGCCGTCGTGCGCACCTACACCCAGGGCATGGGGCTGAATATCGTGGGCGATGCCGGGGACGGTTCCCAGCCGGTGACCGACCTGGTGGATGGCGAAACGGCCTGCCTCATCGTCCAGTATCCGGATTTCCTGGGCCGGATTGAGGACCTGACCCCGTATGCGGAGGCCGCCCACCGCGCCGGCGCGTTGCTCGTGGTTGTTGCCGACCCCATCGCGCTGGGGCTGCTGAAGCCGCCGGGAGCCTTCGGCGCCGACATCGTCGTCGGCGAAGGGCAGAGCATGGGGGCCGGCCTCAACTTCGGCGGCCCGTACCTGGGCTTCTTCGCCACCAGAATGGAACATGTCCGTCGGATGGCGGGACGCCTGGTCGGGCAAACAGTGGACGCCGAAGGGAAACGCGGATTCGTCCTCACCCTGTCCACCCGGGAGCAGCATATCCGGCGCGAGAAGGCCACTTCCAACATCTGCACCAACCAGGGACTGGTCGCGCTGGCGGCAGCGGTCTATATGGCCGCGCTGGGCCGCTGCGGGATGCGCCAGGTGGCGGAACTGTGCTACCACAAGGCCCACTACGCCGCCGACCGGATTGATCAACTGGACGGGTACACCGTCCTGCGGGAAAAGCCTTTCTTCAAAGAATTCGTCGTCCGCTGCCCCAAACCCGTGAAAGAGATCAACGACTACTTGCTGGACGAATGGGGCATCATCGGAGGATATGACCTGGGACGGGATTACCCCCATCTCCAGAACCACATGCTGGTCTGCGTGACCGAGATGAACCCGCGCCAGGAGATTGACCTGCTGGTAGAGGCCCTGGAAGACGCCGTCTGATTCCAGCGGCCCGATTTCGGTATCGTCCCGTTTCTGCCATCAGAACAACCAAGTTAAGGAGGCACCATGAGCGCACAACTGATGGACAAACTGAATGCGGCCATCGCCCGTGAACTTCAGGTCTCCATCCAGTACATGTGGCAGCATGTCCGGATCAGCGGGCCCTACGCGGCCTCCATCGGCGACGTCCTTAAGAAGACCGCCATCACCGAGATGAAGCACGCCGAGGCCATCGCCGAGCGGGTGGACTACCTGGGCGGCGTCCCCACCACCAAGCCCGCCCCCATCACCGTAGGGGACGACTGGCGGGAGATGCTCCAACTGGACGTCAAGGCCGAAGAGGAAGCCATCGCGATGTACAAGGAAATCATCGCCCTGGCCCGCCAGGAAGGGGACATCGTGACGGCCAAACTCTTTGAGGAGATTCTGATGGACGAAGAGGAACATCATAACGAGTTCCGAACGTTGCTGGAATAGAGGAACACGGGCCGCATAGCCTGTTTCGGGTATGCGGCCCGTATCCCGGTTCAGGGGAGCAAAATGGGAAACCATACCAACCCGCTCTTGCAGCGCATTTCCGTGGATCCCGAAGTCTGCTTTGGGAAACCCTGTATTCGCGGCACCCGAATCTGGGTCTCCCTGATTCTGGACTATTTAGCCAGCGGGATGACCATTGAGGAGATTCTGCAAGAGTACCCCCAACTGACCGAAAAAGACATCCGGGCCGCTATCGCATACGGCGCTGAAATGGCCCGTGTAGGCTATGTTTTGATTCCCGCTGAGTATGAAGTTCAAACTGGATGAAAACCTGGGCACGCGGGCCCAGAGGGCCTTTCGCGCTGCCGGTTACGATGTTCAAACAGTGCGGGAGCAACATCTCCGAGGGTGCTCCGATCAGCAACTGTTTGACGTTTGTCGAGCCGAAGAACGATGCTTGGTTACATTAGATTTAGACTTCGCCAATGTGCTCCGTTTTCCACCCCACCAGAGCAGTGGCATCGTGGTTATCCGGGTTCCTCGGAACCCTACTCCCAAATTAATGGAACAGATAATCATTCGGTTTCTTGATTTTTTGGCGCGGATGCCTCTTCAGCGACGGCTTTGGGTTGTAGAGATGGACAGAATCCGTATTTATCCGCTAAAGGAGCTTGATAATGAAGCACCCGACTGCACCCGAACCCCTGATTTTTGAAATCTCCCGCCCCGGTCGGTGCGCGGTGGCGCTGCCGAAACTGGATGTTCCTCCGGCAGACCTGCCCCATGACCTCCTGCGGGATGACCTGCGCCTCCCAGAAGTCAGCGAGGTGGACCTCATCCGCCACTACATCCGTCTTTCCCAGATGAACTACGGGGTGGATACGGGCTTCTACCCCCTGGGCTCCTGTACGATGAAGTACAACCCCAAGATTAACGAAGAAATGGCCCGACTTCCTGGCTTCGTCCACCTCCACCCCTACCAGGACGAAGAGACGGTCCAGGGGGCCCTGGCGCTGATGTACTTCCTGCAGGAGTTCCTGAAAGAAATTGGGGGCTTCGCCGCCGTCAGTCTGCAGCCGGCGGCGGGGGCGCACGGCGAACTGACTGGCGTCCTGATGATGCGGGCCTGGCAGTGCGACCGGGGCGAAGGCCACCGGGACATCATCCTGGTCCCCGATTCCGCCCACGGCACCAACCCGGCTAGCACGACGATGAGCGGGCTCAAGGTGGTGGAGGTCCCCTCCGACGACCGGGGCAATGTGGACCTGAAGGCGCTGGAGGCGGCCTGCCGGGAGTATCGCGACCGGCTGGTGGGGATGATGCTCACCAACCCCAACACGCTGGGGCTCTTTGACGAGCACCTGGAGGAAATCTGCGCCCTCGTCCACGAGCACGGCGGCCTGATGTACGGCGACGGCGCCAACATGAACGCCCTGCTGGGCATCGCCCGCCCCGGCGAACTGGGGTTTGACGTCCTCCACTACAACCTCCACAAGACCTTCAGCACCCCCCACGGCGGCGGCGGGCCCGGCTCCGGACCGGTCGGCGTATCGGCAACCCTGGCGGATTTCCTCCCCAGCCCCATCGTGGTCGTGGACCCTCAACGCTCCACCGAGAACAGCCCCTTTTTCACGTTCTACAACCCACCCAAGTCCATCGGTCGGGTGAAGGCGTTCTACGGCCACTTTGGGATTATGGTGCGCGCTTACACCTATATCCGGATGATGGGGCCGGAGGGGTTGCGTCAGGTGGCGGAGGACGCCGTCCTCAACGCCAACTACCTCAAGAGCCGCATCCAGCACGTCTACCATGTCCCGTACAACCGCACCTGCATGCACGAGTTCGTCTGTGAGGGCCGCTTTGCAGACGCTCCCGACGTGCGGGCGCTGGACATCTCCAAGCGGCTCATAGACTACGGCTTCCACCCGCCGACCAACTACTTCCCTCTCATCGTCCATGAGGCGCTGATGATTGAGCCGACGGAGACCGAGAGCAAAGAAACGCTGGACGCCTTCGCCGACGCCCTCTTGCGTATCGCGGAGGAGGCCCGCACGAACCCGCAACTCCTGCACGAGGCGCCCCACAACGCCCCTGTCCGACGGCTGGACGAAGTGCGGGCCGCGAAAGAGTTAATCCTGCGCTGGGAGAGCCCCAAATAGCCGGCCCGCGCCACCCGACGAGGATGCAGACCCTAAAAGAGGGACAGCATGCGCATCTACCGGGATGAAGACGCCGACCTGAGATGGCTCCAGGGGAAACAAATCGCCGTCATCGGGTACGGAAACCAGGGACGGGCCCAGGCCCTGAACCTGCGCGATAGCGGCCTGCAGGTCCTAGTTGGGAACCAGGAGGACGCCTACGCCGAACAGGCGCGGGCAGACGGATTCGCCGTCCTCCCCATTGCCCGGGCCGCCGCGCAGGGAGACGTTGTGATGCTCCTCATCCCCGACGAAGTGGCCCCCCAGGTCTTCCGGGAGGCCATCGCGCCCGCTCTGGAGGAGGGCGACGCCATGGTCTTCGCCTCCGGCTTCAACGTCGCCTTCGGCTTCATTGAGCCCCCTCCCGGCGTTGATGTGGTGCTGGTGGCCCCCCGGATGATTGGCGCCGGGGTGCGAGACCTCTACCTGGCCGGACGGGGATTCCCCTCCTTCATCGGGGTGGCTCAGGACGCATCCGGCCACGCTCTGGACCTGGCACTGGCACTCGCCAAAGGCATCGGCTCCACCCGCGCCGGGGTTGTGGAGGTGACGTTCGCGCAGGAGGCGGAACTGGACCTCTTCACCGAGCAGTGCTTCGGGCCCGCCTTCGGGCAGGTCCTGATGACGGCGGTAGACCTGCTGGTGGAAGAGGGGTATCCGGTAGAGGCCGTACTGCTGGAACTCTACATGTCGGGCGAACTGGCGTACACGCTGGGCAAAATCGCCGAGATGGGCCTGGTGGAACAGGCCGCCCTTCACTCCCGCACCAGCCAGTACGGTACCCTCTCCCGGAGCATGCGCTTCGTCATGCCGGAACTGCGCCAGCGGATGCGCCAGGGGCTGGAGGAGATTCGCAGCGGACAGTTTGCCCGGGAGTGGGCCGCTGAGCAGGCGGCAGGTTACCCGACGCTCCAGGCGCTGCGGGAAATGGCCCGGACCCAGCCCATCCACCGCTGGGAACAGGAACTGCGGCAGGCCATGAACTATGCCCCACCTTCAGCCGTAAGTCTTCTCGGAGCCGAACCGGCGCCCTGCCCCTCCCGGAAAGCGCCCACGCCCAGGCTCAAGCAGACCATCCATCGGCTGCGGAGATTGCTGGTGAGCCGGACGGAAGAGCAGGCCGGGGCGGCAGAAATGCGCCCCCTGCGACCTGAGGAAGTGCTCCCAATCGTCCAGGCGTTCCTGGCCCGCCTGCCCGGCGACGCGGCCCTCCGCGCCTTCGCCCGTGACCGTGACCTCACCGTTCACTACGTGCTGGAGGAGCCCGACCTGGAATTCTATATGCGGTTTGTCGGCGGCGAAGTGATGGCCGGCCTCGGCGCGCCGCCCGAACGCGCCCACCTGCGCCTGCGGGCCCGGGCCGACGTACTGGACGGGATGCTCACGGGGCGCATTCCCGCCATACGCGCGGCCATGAGCGGCCAGATTCGCTTTGATGGGGACACGCGCCTGGCCATGAGCTTGCAAACCGTCCAGGAACGACTGGGCCAGATATACCGCGAGGCCCGACAGACAACGAGGTGACAGAGATGACAGTCACCTTCCAGGTGACTGTCACCTCATTTGCCACGGACCCTTTGTGGCCGTGAGCCCATTTCAGGAGTATGCCTATGCCCTACTTTCCGGTGCCGCTGGGATCGCCGGAGGCGACCGAGACGGCGAAAGGAAAGGACTCCCTCCCAACGGGGTGTGCTCTCCGCGCTTCCCTTTTGCCGCTCATCGCCTCCCCTACCCCATCACCCTTGTATCCTTGTATCCCTGTATCCTTGTATCCTTACCCTATGAGGAGGTCACGATGAGTTCCACATCCCTTTCCCGTCGCGCTCGTCTGAGCACCTATGACCTGGCCGTCGCCGGCGTCTTCGGCGCACTGGCCATCGTCCTGGCCTTCACCCCGTTGGGACTGATCCCGGTCCCCAACCCCAGCGAGGCGGCCACCAGTCTGCACCTGCCGGCCATCATCGCGGGCATCCTCTCCGGCCCCATCGTCGGCGCGCTGGTCGGACTGGTGCTGGCGGTCTCCACCTGGTACCTCTACAGCACCGCCTTTATCACCTTCGCCGGGGGGAACTTGCTGGTGGCACTGGCGGCGGCCTTCCTGCCCCGCCTGCTCATCGGCGTCACCGCTTACTACGCCTTCCGTCCCTTGCGCCGATGGCCGGCCCTGGCCGCCGCCGTCGCTGCCCTGGTCGGCACCCTGACCAATACCTTCGGCGTCCTGGGCACCCTCATCTTCCTGGGGACGTTGCCGGTGGCCCTGCTGGCCCCCGTCTTCTCCATGAACGTGCCCATTGAGGTCGCCCTGGCGCTGGTGGTCACCATCCCCACCGTCGCCGTCCTGCGGGCCATGGGGAGAGGCCGCGTCGCCGCCCTGCGCGACTAATCCCGTTTCACTTTTCCCGTTTCACTTTTCCCAATGCCCACCCCGTTCATCCAGACTCGCGCCCTGGAATACACCTACTTCGCCGAGGACGGCCGCGCCATCCCCGCCTTGCGGGGGATTGACCTGACGGTCGGGCGGGGGGAGTTCGTCGCCCTGGTCGGGCCCAACGGGTCAGGGAAATCCACCCTGGCCCGCCACTTCAACGCGCTCCTCCTCCCTACCGCCGGGGAGGTCTGGGTGGACGGTCTCTCCACTGCCGACCCGCGCCAGGTCCAGGCAATTCGGCAGCGGGTCGGCATGGTCTTCCAGAACCCCGACAACCAGTTAGTCGCCGGGACGGTGGAGGAAGACGTGGCCTTCGGTCCGGAGAACCTGGGGGTCCCTCCGGCGGAAATCCGGCGGCGGGTGGACGAGGCGCTGGAGGTCGTCGGGATGACGGCGTACCGCCACCACCCGCCGCACATGCTCTCCGGCGGTCAGAAACAGCGGGTCGCCATCGCGGGCGCGCTGGCGACCCGCCCTCACTGCATCATCTTTGACGAACCGACCTCCATGCTGGACGCCGAGGGGCGCCGTCAGGTGCTCCAGACCGTCCGGCAGCTGAACGCCGAACTGGGGCTCACCGTTATCCTCATCACCCAGTCCATGGACGAGGCCGCGCTGGCCCGACGGGTGCTGGTGATGGACGGGGGCCAGATTGTGCGGGACGGCCCCCCGGAAGAGGTCCTGGAGGACCCGGAAGTGGAGAAGCTGGGCCTGGGGCAACCCTTCGCGGCGGAGGTGGCCCGTCGTCTGCGGGAGCGGGGGGTTCCCCTCCCCTCCGGCCTGCTGACGGTGGAAGCGCTGGTCGCCGCGCTGACTGAAACCCACAGGAGTTACGCGGTTGGCCTCCCGGGATGAGGTTGCCACCACGCTGCGCTCGTGGGGAACCACCACGCCTCGCTCGTGGTGCCCTTCGGCGGCCTTGCCGCTCGCAATGACCCCGGAGATGTCATTGCGAGCCGCCGCAGGCGGCGAAGCAATCTCCCAGCATACTTCCGTATACAACCCCACACAATGCACATTCGGGTAGAAAGTCTGACCCATATCTACGCCCGGGGGACGCCGGCGGAGCGGGTAGCCCTGCGGGGAGTGGACCTGGAGATTGAGCCGGGGGAGCGGGTGGGCATCTCCGGCCCCACCGGCTCCGGCAAATCCACCCTGGTCCAGCACATCGCCGGCCTGTTGACGCCCGCCGCCGGGCGGGTATTGCTGGACGGTGTCCCGGCCCACGCGCGCACTCCCGAAGCGCGTGCCCGACGGCGGCAGGTAGGCCTGGCTTTCCAGTTCCCGGAAGCCCAAATGTTTGAGGTAACCGTCTTCCGGGAGGTGGCCTTTGGACCCCGCCACCTGGGGCTGAACGCGGACGAAATCGCCGCGCGGGTCCGCTGGGCCCTGGAGATGGTCGGCCTGGACCCGGACGCCTTCGCCGACCGGGTGCCCTTCGCCCTCAGCGGCGGAGAGATGCGACGGGTGGCGCTGGCGGGCATCCTGGCCCTGAAGCCTCAGGTCCTCATCCTGGATGAGCCCACCGCTGGGCTGGACCCGCGCGGGCGGGCGGACATCCTGGCGCGCCTGCGGGCCTGGCAGGAGCAGACCGGCGCCACCTTCATCCTGGTCTCCCACCATCTGGACGAGATGGCCGGCCTGGTGGACCGGGTCGTCCTGCTGGCCGACGGGCAGGTCGTGGCCGACGGCCCCACCCGCCACATTCTGGGCGACGGCGACCGCCTGCGCTCTGTGGGCCTCTCACCGCCCCCGGGTGTGGTGCTGCTGGAGGCGCTACGGGCCGCCGGATGGCCCGTCCGCACCGACGCACTGGTGATAGAAGAAATCATCTCCGAAATCGTGCGGTGCATAGAACGATGAACCTTCTTTTGCCGGGAATGTATTTTGCGGCCGATACGGCCCTGCACCGCCTGGACCCCCGGGTGAAGATGGGAGCCGCGATGGCGTTGATGGTGTTGCCCTTCGCGGCCCGTCACCCCATCGGGCATCTGCTGGCAGTGGGGTTGGTCGGCGCGGCGGCCGTCCTCTCCCGCGCCCCATGGCGGGCACTCCTGGGCACCCTTCGCACCGTCTTCTGGCTCAGCTTCTTCATGTTTTTCTTCTACTTCTTCACCACCCCGGGCCGGCCCCTGCTCGCGCTGGGTGGAGTCAGAGTCACCGTAGAGGGGTTGCTGGCGGGCGCCCTGCAGGTCTATCGTCTCTGCCTGCTGGCCGTGGTTGCGGCGCTGCTCACCTACACCACCTCGCCGCTGCAGTTGACCCATGGGCTGGAGGCCATGCTCTCGCCACTGGCCCGCATAGGACTGCCCGTGCGGGAACTGGGGATGGTGCTGACGGTCGCGCTGCGCTTCGTCCCGACGTTCTTTGAGGAGATAGAGACCATCTCCCGCGCCCAGAGAGCGCGCGGGGTGGACCTCTCTTCGGGGCCGCCATGGCAGCGTATCCGCAACACCGTGCCGGTCTTTGTCCCCCTCTTCCTCTCCGCCATCCGGCGGGCCGAAGAACTGGCGGTGGCGATGGAGGCCCGGGGCTTCCGCAGCCAGCCCCATCGTACCCGCCTCTACCAGCTGACCCTGACCCGAGCCGACGCCATCGCCGCGCTGATTGTTCTGGCCTGCGGGACAATCGGAGTCCTGATTCGGTAGACATCCGGGATGGGCGTGCCGGGCACGCCTCCTCAGCTTCTCACAGTGGGAGGTCAGTCATGCTCCTCTGCATAGACATTGGCAACACCAACATCACCTTCGGCCTCTACGAAGGGGCCACCCTGGGCCCCCGCTGGCGCATCCGCACCATCCACGATAAAATGCCCGATGAGTATGGCATCCTCATGCTCCAATTGTTCCGCCATCGGGGATACGCGCCGGAGGATGTGACGGGGGTCTCCATCGCCAGCGTCGTCCCGCCGCTGACGCCCATCTTTGAGGCCCTCTGCCGGGACTACCTGGGGTTGGAACCACTGGTCGTGGATGCCGGGGTGCGGACCGGGGTCCGCATCCGCTACGACAACCCGCGCGAGGTCGGCGCCGACCGGGTGGTGGACGCCGCCGCCGTCCGGGCCCTCTACGGAGTCCCCGCCTGCGTGGTGGATTTCGGCACTGCCACCACCTTTGACGCCATCTCCGCCGACGGCGACTACTTGGGCGGGGCCATCGCGCCGGGCATCGGCATCGCCGCCGAGGCGCTCTTCGCCCGCACGGCCAAACTGCCGCGCGTGGAGATTACCCGCCCCCCCTCCGTCATCGGGCGCAACACCGTCCAGAGCATCCAATCCGGCCTGCTCTTCGGCTATGTGGGACTGGTGGAGGGAATGGTCGCGCGCTTCCGGGCCGAACTGGGGCCGGAAATGAAGGTCGTGGCGACCGGCGGCCTGGCGGACCTCATCGCCCGCGAGACCCCGGTCATAGACATCGTGGACCCCTGGCTCACCCTGCACGGTCTGCGCATCATCTACGAACTGAACCGCCTGCCCTCGCGGTTCGCGGGAGAATAACCCCCCAGCGGCATGAACAAGGTGACAGTCACCTGACAGGTGACTGTCACCTGCAAATCACATTGTGCAATGCCCACTGACCTCTCACCCGACCTGCGGGAACGGCTGCGGCGACTGGGGGTGGTCCGGGGCGCGCGCCTCCTGCCCCCCTCCCCCCGCCGTCCGGTGGCCGTGGAGAGCGTCCTGCCGGGCCGTTTCTATGAAACCCCGGCGGGCCGCTGCTGGCTCGCGCGTACCGAATACCCCGCCGGGCATGCCCACGGCCGTCTCCCCCTCCAATCCTTCCTGGCCCTTTCTCCCGACATCCTGTCCGTCATCGGCGGCGACCCCTCGCTGGCGACCGTCCCCCTATCCCAGGCCCTCTTCCTGGATACGGAGACCACCGGCCTCTCCGGCGGCACCGGGACTATGGCCTTCCTGGTCGGCCTGGGGTTTTTTGAGGAGGACCGCTTCGTCGTCCTGCAGGCCTTCCTGCGCGACCCCGGCGACGAACCGGCTATGATCGGTTTCCTGGACGAATTTTTGCCCCGATTCCGCTGGCTGGTGACCTTCAACGGTCAGGGATTTGACGTCCCCATCCTGCAAAACCGCTTCATCCTGGCCCGGCGTCCGTTCCCGCTGGACGGGGTCCCCCACCTGGACCTGCTCCCCCCGGCCCGACGTCTGTGGCGGGAGCATCTGGTCTCCTGCTCCCTGACGGCGCTGGAGCGAGACGTCCTGGGGGTGGTGCGGGACCAGGCCGACATCCCCAGTGGGGTCATCCCCCTGGTCTACCGGGATTACCTGCGGACGGGCGACGCGCGGGAGATTCCGCGCATCCTCTACCACAACCGGATAGACATCATGAGCATGCCGGTGCTGGCGGCCCATCTGGGGCGGGTCTTCGCCGACCCGGAGGGGGAGGCCGGATTGAGTGGGGAGGAACTGGGGGCGCTGGCCCGGTGGTACCGGGAGGCGGGGCGGGATGCGGAGATGCTGCTACGGGCCGCGCTCCGTCGGACTCTCCGGGGAGTCCGGCGAGCCCGCTGGTTGACCGAACTGGCCCAGGGAGCTAAACGGCGGGGGGATTGGAGTCGGTCGGTGGAATGGTGGCAACAACTGGCGCTGGAGGCGCCGGACCGAGTGGAGCCGGCGGTGGAACTGGCCAAAGTGTACGAATGGCATCTGAACCGTCCCGCGCTGGCGCTGGGGTGGGCCCGGGAGGCCCTGCGGCGGGCCGAAGGTCTCCCCCCCGGCCCTCAGCGGGAACAGGAAATCGCCGAAATCCGCCACCGGCTCTGCCGCCTGGAGCGGCGCATCCCGCCCCTTCTGCGAGGTAATAAATGAGGCAGGAGTTACGCAGTTGGCCTCCCGGGATGAGATTGCCACCACGCTGCGCTCGTGGTGAACCACCACGCTGCGCTCGTGGTGAACCACCACGCTGCGCTCGTGGTGAACCACCACGCTGCGCTCGTGGTGAACCACCACGCTGCGCTCGTGGTGAACCTCGGCGGCTCTGCCGCTCGCA
>JACIWQ010000088.1 GCA_014360895.1 Thermoflexales bacterium
CGCGGATTCGGGAAATCCGGCCTCCTGCTCTGGGGGACGGGCCCGGCACTTTGGTACGTGCCTGGCACGTCCCCTTCCCTAATCCTCCACCGTCCGCCAGACCTGGGCCTCCAGGGCTCGGCCCCGGAAGCGAGGGAGCACCGTCGCCGCCACCGGCAGGACGGCCCGGTCGGCGGCCGTCGCCTCCTCCAGCGACTTCCCGCCCAGCGGGAAGATGGCAATCTCCGTCCCCGGCACGTTGTACTGCTTCTTCACGATGGCCATCCCCACCAGGTAGCCCTCCACGTCAATGGAGCAACTGGTGACGTGGCCGATCAGTTGTCCCCTGCGGTTGACCACCGGGTCGCCGGTCTGCGGGCGGCGGACGCCCTTCTCGGCGACGCGGAAGCGAATGACCTCCCGGTCCCGGCCCTTCTCCCGGGCCAGCAGCGCGTCCCGCCCGACGAAGAAGGGCTTGTGGTACTTGACGTAGCCCGCGAAGCCCGCCTCTATGGGCGAGATGTTGTAGGGCCCCGCCAGTTCGTGGCCGTAGAGGGGGAGCCCCGCCTCGGTACGGGTGGAGTCCCGCGCGCCCAGCCCCGCCGGTTTCACCCCGTACCGCTCCCCGGCCTCCAGAATCTTCTCCCAGAGCACGGGCATATGGTCGGGATGGACGAAAATCTCGTAGCCCCATTCCTCGCCCGTGTAGCCGGTCCGGGCGACGACGACGGGGATCCCCGCCAGGGAGCCCTCCAGCAGGTCCGTCCGGCGCAAGCGGGCCAGTTCGGTGCGGAACCGGTCCCCGTCGGCCAGCGCCAGCAGCGTCGGCAGCGACGCCGGGCCCTGCAGGGCCAGGTCCCGCTTCTGACGTTCGCCGGACGCCGGGTCTTTGAGGTTGCGCAGGATCGCCGGGGCCTCTATCCGCACCCAGGGACGGGCCCGGTCTATCATCACCCGCCGCTCGTTCACCGCGTTCAGCCAGTCCCAGTCCTTCTCCTCGTTGGCGGCGTTGACCACCATCAAGTAGAGGTCGGCCCGGCGGCGGTAGACCATCACGTCGTCTATGACGTTGCCGTCGGGGTCCAGGAGGTAGCCGTAGAGGGACTGCCCGTCCTCCAGCCAGGCGACATAGTTGGAGCAGACGGCGTCCAGGAAGGCGGTGGCGTTGGGCCCGGCAATCTCAAAGACACCCATGTGGGCCACGTCAAAGAGGCCCGCCGTCTCCCGCACCGCGCGGTGTTCCTCCCCCACGGAGGTGTACCAGACGGGCATCTCCCACCCCGCGAAGGGGACCATCTTCGCGCCCATCCGCCGGTGGGTCTCGTAGAGAGGGGTGCGCTTGAGAGGGGCCTCCCGCTCCTCCCAGCGCCATTCGGGGAGGGGCGTGAAGCGTGAAGCGTGAGACGTGAGGGAGGATTGGCCGATGAAGTAGGGTTTGGTGAGGTCTATCTCGCCCTCACCCCTCCCCCCGGCCCCCTCCCCTCTCCCACTTTGCGGAGGGAAGGAGTGAGGGGCCTCCTCCACCACCACCGGCCCCTCCACTTTGCGGTAGATGTCGGTTTCGTCAAAGAGGACGTAGCCGTCGGAGAGGGCGCGCAGCCAGGCCAGGACCCGGCCCCCGTTGGCCCTGGGGAAGATGAGGTAACGGTCCCGGCCCCACCGGTCCGGCTCCTCCCGCTGGACAACGACCTCGGCGATGAGGTTGCCGTGGCGGTCCAGCATGCGGGCAGTTTTGGCCCCGCCCGGCTCCAGGTCGGCGATGTTGGCGGTGACGACCTGCTGGACAAAGGGCCGGGCCCGCCAGCCGGTGACCCGCACCGCCGTCGGGTTCTTCCCGTCCGGGCCGAAGGAGTAGAAATGGGGGTAGTCGCTGGGGGTGTAGTCCACGTCAATCCCGGCCTTCTCGGCCAGTTTCGCCACCCCCGCCCGGACCTCCTCCAGGACGTCCAGGTCCACCTTCCCGCGCGGGAGGGTGCCGACCAGGCCGTTGTAGGCGAAGGGCTGGATGGCGAAGAGGAGTCGGGCAATGAGGTCGGCCAGGGTCTCCATGTCCTCCTCGGTCAGCCCCCGCTGGGTGACCCACGGCGTGCCCATGCGGATGCCCGTCGCCAGGGCGGTCTGGGTATCGCCAGGGATGGTGTTTTTGTTGACGACGATCCCGGCCAGGTCCAGGATGCGGGCCGCAGGCTCCCCCCAGACCGGGTAGCCGGTCTTCGTCGGGATGGACTTCAGGTCCACCAACAGGAGGTGGGTATCTGTGCCGCCGTAGGCCAACCGGAGGCCCCGCTTCTGGAGCGCGTCGGCCAGGGCGCGGGCGTTGGCGACAATCTGGTGCTGGAGCCGCCGGAACTGCTCCGTCTGGGCCAGTTTGAAGGCGACGGCCATGGCCGCGAATTTGTTGACGTGGGGGCCGCCCTGTTCGCCGGGGAAGACGGCCAGGTCTATGGCCTGGGCGATAGATTCGTCGGTGGTGAGGATGCAGGCGCCGCGCGGCCCGCAGATGGTCTTGTGGGTGGTGAAGACGGTGACGTGGGCGATGCCGACGGGGTTGGGGTAGGCGCCGGCGGCGGCCATCCCGGCGGTGTGGGCGATGTCGGCGACGAGGTAGGCCCCCACCTCGTCGGCGATGGAGCGGAAGGCGTGCCAGTCCGGCGCCCAGGGGTAGGAGGTGTACCCGGCGACAATCACCCGCGGCCGGTACTGGCGGGCCAGGTCCCGGATGGCGTCGTAGTCCAGCCGCTCCGTCTTCGGGTCCACGCCGTAGGAGACCCGGCGGTACCAGCGGCCGGAGAAGTTGAACTCGGAGCCGTGGGTCAGGTGGCCGCCCTGGAAGAGGTCCATCCCCATCAGGACCTCCCCGGGCTTCATGAGGGCCTGGTAGATGGCCAGGTTGGCGGCGGCGCCGGAGAGGGGCTGGACATTGACGTAGATGTGCTCCGGGCGGACGTCGTCGTGGGCGAAGAGTTCGGCGCAGCGGCGCTGGGCCAGGCACTCCACCAGGTGAACGTAGTCCACGCCTTTGTAGAAGCGGCGATCGGCGTAGCGGCGGTAGAAGGCCAGTTGCCAGGCCACGTCCCGCAGCCGTTCCTCCGGATCACGGGTCATCCGCAGGGGCGGGTAGCCCTCGGCGTAGACGTTCTGGAAGACGGAGCCCTCGGCCTCCCGGACGGCCCGGGGGGCGTAGGACTCGGAGGGGATGAGGATGAGTTTCCGGGCCTGTCGCTCCTGTTCCCAGCGGATGAGATCGGCCATAAAGGGGTCTAATTCTTCCAGGTCGGCGCGGAAGAGAAAGTCGGTGGACATAGTTCCTCCTGCAACATGAGGCGTGAAACGTGATGAGTGAAACGTGATGAGTGAAACGTGATGAGTGAAACGTGATGAGTGAAGCGTGAAGCGTGAAACGTGAAGCGTGAAGGGTGGGCGGTAGATTCTCTCAGGGCGGCGGGGTTTTGCGGGTGTGCCGGTAACTCCTCAGTGTAACTTGTGTCACCCCCGGTCCCAACCAGTTCCTACTCCTGGCCCAACCGGGCGGCCTGCTCCAGGCCGACAGCCAGCGCCCGCAGATTCATCTCCGTCGTCCCGCGCGGCGCCCGGGCGCGGACCGCCGCCTCCAGCGACTCCCTTGAGACCACCCCCGTCAACCCCACCAGCAACCCCAGAGCGACAATGTTAGCTGTGATTTCTCGACCGGTGGCCTGACGGGCCAGTTCGGTAATGGGCACCCGAACCGCCCGAATCAGCGGCGCCCGGTGGACATAGACCGTGTCCAGAATGAGTATGCCGCCCTTTTTTAACTTCCCCGCGTACCGGTCGCATGCCTCCTGGCTCATGCACAGCAGGATGTCCGCGTCCAGGACCTTGGGGTAGTCAATGTCCTGATCGGAGATGATGACCTCTGACCGGCTGGCCCCACCCCGCGCCTCCGGGCCGTAGGACTGGGTCTGAACGACCTTTTTGCCATCCCGCACGGCGGCGTCGGCCAGGAGGATGCCCGCCAGGATCACTCCCTGACCGCCCGTACCGGCAATTCGGATTTCGGTCCGCTCCATCTGATTCCCTCCTGGGCGCGAAGAACAATCTCTTCCTGGTACCGTCGGGTATATTCTGTCAGGTCGTCCCGGTCGGCCAGAATCCCCCGGATGATTTTTCCGGCCCGTTCCTCCGGCCCCATCCGCTCCGCCTGCCTCAGGGTAATGCTGTCCTCCTTCAGACGGCGCATCATCTCCGGCGCGGTCCCCCAGCGGTTGAGCCGGCCGATGGTCGTGTGGCAGTAACTGATCGCCTCCACCAGCGAGAAGCCCTCTTTTTGCAGCGCGCGGGCGATATATTCCTGCAACTCGTCCACGTGGTAGACGGTGCTGCGGGCGACGAACGCGGCCCCCGCGCACTGGGCCAGTTCGGCAATCTGGAAGGGGGGCTCAATATGGCCGTAGGGGGCAGTGGTACTGAGAGCTCCCAGGGGCGTCGTCGGCGAATACTGACCGCCGGTCATTCCGTAGGTGGCATTGTTGACCACGATGGTTGTCAGGCCAATGTTGCGCCGGGCGGCGTGGATGAAGTGGTTGCCACCGATGGCCAGCGCGTCCCCATCTCCCATTACCACAATGACCTTCATCTCGGGGCGCACCAGTTTGAGGCCGGTGGCGAAAGCCAGTGCCCGTCCGTGGGTGGTGTGAAGCGTGTTGAAGTCCACATAGACCGGCATGCGGCCCGTACATCCGATCCCGGAGACCATCGCGATGTCGTTCTTATCCAGTCCCAGGGCGTCCACCGCGCGGATGATGGCCCCCAGGACGATGCCAATGCCGCACCCGGCACACCAGACGTTGGGGAATTTTTTGGTATGACGGAGATACCGTTCGTGGATGCGGGATTCACTCTGGGTTTTCATGGCCCCTCCCAGTAGGGCGGGTGGGATTTGAACCCACACGTCCTCAACGGACAGAGGATTTTAAGTCCCCCGCGGCTGCCGTTTCGCCACCGCCCCAGACAGAAACGGGCAGTCCCAAGGACTGCCCGTCTTTTCCAAAGTCCAACCAGGAGGCGGCGGTCGGATTTGAACCGACGTATGAGGGTTTTGCAGACCCTTGCCTTACCACTTGGCTACGCCGCCGCGACATGTTTGCTGAGCGGGCGACGGGACTCGAACCCGTGGCCTTCTCCTTGGCAAGGAGACGTTCTACCAACTGAACCACGCCCGCTTTCCGGTGCTGATTATACCACATCTTCGCAAAATTGGCAAGAGGGAAATTTGGAGTATAATACCAGAGAGAGCCTGCTCTCAGAACTACAACTGGAGTGAAGCCTGTGCGTTACCTGGTCATCTCCGACATCCACGCCAATCGCGCCGCCATGGAGGCGGTGCTGAGAGACGCCGCCCCGTTTGATATGGTCTGGTGCCTGGGAGACCTGGTCGGGTACGGCCCAGACCCCAACGAGTGTGTGGACCGCATCCAGGACTTTGAACACCTCTGTGTGGCCGGTAACCACGATTGGGCCGCCATGGGCCACCTGACCCTGGATGATTTCAACACCGATGCCCGTATTGCCCACCTCTGGACCCGGGAGGAACTGAAACCGGCCAGCCGAGAGTATCTCCAGCAACTCCCGCTTCGCTTGGAACAGGGGGAGTTCACTCTGGTTCACGGTAGCCCTCGTGAGCCCTTGTGGGAGTACCTGCTGGACCTGGGAGGAGCAACCCTCAGTTTCTCCCACTTTTCTACCCCATTCTGCCTGGTGGGCCATACCCATCTCCCGCTGATGTTTGTGTTGGACCCGAACACAGACCGTGCCCACGCGGTGGTGCCGGAGATAGGCGTCCCCATCCCTCTGCGCGGGCATCGGATGCTCCTGAACCCGGGCAGCGTCGGACAGCCCCGGGACGGCGACCCCCGCGCCAGTTACGCCATCCTGGACACCGAGGCGATGACCTGGGAACTGCGCCGCGTCCCCTACCCGATAGAGATTACTCAGGAGCGCATGCGCGCCCGGGGCCTCCCTCGCCGCCTGATCGCCCGCCTGGAAGTGGGACGATAGGGAACAGACCGGCATCCCCTGGCGTCTGATGAATGACCAGTGGTCCGATGGTCCATAACAGAATGGCCGATGACGAAAGGAGAGAAATGAAGAGACACCTATGGGTTCTTATCGGAGTAACCGCGCTGCTGGTTGCCGCCGGGGGATGCGCAACCCGACCGGCCGCCACACCGGCACCTCTCCCCGTACCTCTCCCGGCACAACCCGCCTTCGCCCCGGCTGTTGCCGAGGAGAAGGCAACGTACTCTCGGAGCGGCGCGGATGCGGCCGCCGCGGCCAATGTCGCCACTACCGAGCGGATGGTCGTCCGGACGGCCAGCCTGGACCTCATCGTCCCGGATGCCGAGAAGGCACTGGATGACATCCAGGCCATGGCCCGGGAACTGGGCGGCTATGTGGTCTCTGTGGAGGCCTACCAGTACCAGGAAGGCCGGCAGGCCACGGTGACGCTCCGGATTCCGGCCGAAAACCTGGACGCGGCGCTGGACCGCCTGCGCGCGATGGCGACGACCGTCCGGCGGGAATCCATCTCCGGGCAGGACGTGACGGACCAGTACGTGGACCTCCAATCCCGCCTGCGTCACCTGGAAGCGAAGGAGAAGCAATTGCTGGAATTCCTGGATAGGGCGGAGGACACCGAGGCCGTCCTGGCCGTCTACGAGCACCTCAGCGCGACCCAGGCAGAGATAGAGCAGGTGAAGGGACGGATGCAGTACCTGGAGAACCAGGCCGCGCTGGCGACAATCACCGTCAGCCTGACGCCGGACGTGATGGCCCAGCCGCTGGAGACCGGTGGCTGGAACCTGCCCGGCACCGTCCGCAGCGCGGTGGAGGCGCTGCTGAACGTCCTGGAGTTCTTCGTCAAGGCGCTCATCTACATCGTTATCGTCGTCCTGCCCGCGCTGATCCTGATCGCGCTCCCTATTGTGGGCATTTTCCTGCTGGTCCGCTGGCTGGTCCGGCGGCGGCGTCAGTAGGGAACTCACATCCGCATCTTTCCGAATGTGCCAGGCACCGACAGAAAGGGGCCTGGCACATTCTCTGTTTCCGGGAGGAGTCTATGAGCATCACCATCGTCGGATTGGGGCCAGGGGATCCCCGTCACCTGACGCGCGAGGCCTGGGAGGTGTTCTCGGCAGGTCGGGAGGTCTGGCTGCGCACCGCCCATCACCCCACCGTCGCTCATCTGCCTGCCCATCTCTCTCTCCACGCCTTTGACGACCTCTACGAGTCGGCAGAGGACTTCGCTCAGGTCTACCAGACCATCGCGGAGCGGGTCCTGGAACTGGGCCGCCGACCCGAGGGGGTCATCTACGCCGTGCCGGGCCACCCCCTGGTCGGCGAGGCGACGGTCCGGCAGGTCCTGCAGAAAGCCCGGGAGGCCGGTCTGTCGGTGCACGTCGTGGACGGGGTCAGTTTCGTGGAGGTGGCGCTCACCGCGCTGGGCCTGGACGCCCTGGAGCCGGGCCTCCAGGTCTGCGACGGGATAGAGATTGCCGCCCTCCACCACCCTCCCCTGAACCCGGACCTCCCTGCCCTCATCGGTCAGGTCTATAGCCGCCGACTGGCCAGCGACCTGAAACTGACGTTGATGAACCAGTACCCCGATGAACACCCCGTCACCCTGATCATCGCCGCCGGGACGGATGCGCAGCGGTTGGTCCACCTGCCGCTGTACGAACTGGACCACCATGAAGTGGACCACCTGACCACGTTGTACGTCCCTCCGCTCCCACCGGTGAGCAGTTTTGAGGGCTTCCAGGAGACCATCGCCCACCTGCGGGCCCCGGACGGCTGTCCGTGGGACCGGGAGCAGACGCACGAGAGTCTGCGGAGCAATCTGCTGGAAGAAGCCTACGAGGTCGCCGCCGCGATAGACGCCGGAGATATGGAGGGGTTGCGGGAGGAACTGGGCGACCTGCTCCTGCAGATTGTGCTCCAGACCCAGATTGCCACCGAAGAGGGGGAGTTCCGCATGGCCGACGTCATCGCGGCCATAGACCGGAAACTGAAACGGCGTCACCCCCACGTGTGGGGCGGTCAGAAAGTGAACAACTCTCAGGAGGTGCTGACCCGCTGGGAGCACCTCAAGAAGGAGGAGCGGGCCGGGAAAGGGTCCCTCCTGGACGGCGTCCCGCAGGCGATTCCGGCGCTTCTGCAGGCGCACATCTACGGGAAACGGGCGGCCCGGGTGGGCTTTGACTGGGCCCGACCGGAGGAGGTGGCCCGGAAGGTACGGGAGGAGATAGCGGAGGTAGAGGCGGCTCGCACGCCGGAGGAGGTGGAGGCCGAGGTGGGCGACCTGTTGTTTGCCGTCGCCAACTGGGCCCGCCATCTGGGGGTGGAGCCGGAGACGGCCCTGCGGAAAGCCAATGCCCGCTTCGCCGCCCGGTTTCGGGCCCTGGAGGAACGGGTCCGCCAGCGCGGCTTGGATATGACCCGAATGGACATCGCCGAACTGGACCAGTTATGGGAGGAAATTAAAGCAGTAGAGGAGCAGCATAGGGGTGAAGAGTGATGGAAGTTGCACAACCATGACCAATTTCCTGTTGACGCTGCCGGGTGATCGGGTAAAATAGAAAAATGCCATTGTCATCCAAGAAAACCGACCATGCGGGGGCGGCGGAATGAACATGGAACTCACGTCAGAGGTCAATCGCATCACCGAAACCATTATCGGTTGCGCTTATCGGGTCCATCAAACTCTGGGCCATGGCTTCCTGGAGAAAGTGTACGAGAACGCCCTGCGGATAGAACTGGAGGAAGCCGGCCTCAACGTCCAGCAGCAGGTTCCCATCCAGGTCTGGTATCGCGGCCGCCCGGTGGGAGAATACTTCGCCGACCTGCTGGTGGAAGGCCAGGTCATCGTGGAGATTAAGGCCGTCCGGGAACTGACCAAAGAGCATGAAGTCCAACTCGTCCATTATCTGACCGCCACCGGGATTGAAGACGGACTACTCATCAACTTCGGACCCTCTGTTGACGTCAAACGAAAATTCCGCACCTTCATCCCCCGGAAGGCGAAATAGACAGGATTTACAGGATTTACAGGATTTAACAAAAATCTTGTTAATCCTGTTAATCCTGTCCATTTAACTCTGGACAGGATTTAACAAAAATCTTGTTAATCCTGTTAATCCTGTCCATAATCATCTGACAGAAATATTGTAAATCTTGTTAATCCTGTCCATTCATTTCCCCGAGGAGGCACACCATGCGACGAACAAAAAGAGCCATCCTCCCCTCCCGCATGCTCCAGGCCCTCGCCTTCGGACTCATCCCGGTAATCGCCACCGTCCTGTTCTTCTCCCTCCCCCTCCGCGCCGCCCCTGCCCGTCACGACTTCCCCGCCGGGGCCACCCTCATCCCCCTCGGCGCCGGCCAGCCCGACGACCTCTCCCGCCGCAACGCCTACAAGGCCCTCTGGCACGCCCTGTACGACGGCCCGCCCCCGCTGGCCTGGACCGCCGTCACCGCCACGGTGGACGGCACCGACTACGGCCCCGGCGCCCTCGTCGGCGACCTGAGCGGCGATTTCCTGCGGGTCTCCGCCTCCGGCCCCTTCTCCGTCCCCCGCGCCTTCGCCCTCCACCCCCGCCGCGTCGCCCTCTTCTACCCCACCACCCGCGACGAGTACGGCCAGACCGTCGCCTGGGAGGAGGGCGACTTTGAGCAACTCTTCCGCGTCTACCTCTGGTGCGAGGAAACGCCGGACGGGTGTCCGTATTTTGACACCCTCACCGAGACCCAGATCGCGGCCGACCTGGCCGACTACGACGTCCTCATCCTCCCCGCCCTGCGCGTCGGCTACGCCGATGAGGTGGTCGCCGCGCTGGGCCCCGACGGCCTGGCCGCCATCGCCGACTTTGTGCGCGGCGGCGGCTTCCTCTACGCCCAGGCCGACGGCGCCGCCATCGCCCAGGCCGCCGGACTGGTGCCTGCCGGCACGGTGGACGTGGAGACCCGCGTCACCGACCCCGACAACCGTGGCCAACTGGACCTCCTCCTCCCCGACCACCCGCTGGCCTTCTCCTGGCTCTCCAATACCACCTACGTCCTCAACGAGCCGCTCATCACCGCCACCGAAGGACTGACCGTCGTCGCCACCTTTGTGGATACGACCCAACCGGGCTCCGTCGCCATCGCCGTCGCCGCGCCGGGCGACGGGCGCGTGGTGCTCTTCAACGGCCACCCCTCCGACACCATCGCCGACCACCCCCAGGTGCTGGACGCGCTCCTCTGGGCGATGGGCGAGCGGGCCGGGATATACGGCGAACTGTGCCAGCAATACTCGGACGCCGTCCCCTGCGACGTCATCCCCGCCTACGAGCCGGGCGTCCCCATCGTCATCACCACCACCTTCCGCAACCTCTGGGACGGCCCCCTGACCGGCGTTGTCGTCACCGAGACGCTGCACGCGGGCTTTACCACCACGCTTGCCTCGGTCTCTCCCACGCCGGCGGCCTTCGTGGAGAACCCCGACGGCACGACGACCATCGTCTTTACCCTCACCGAAGCCGCCCCCGGCGACACGCTCTTCACCTACGTCGCCTACACCGCCGCCCCCTCCGGCACCGCCCATAGCGCCCTGGTCAGCACCGCCCAGGCCGATTACGTGGACCCCTTCTGGCCCACCGAGAACCATCCCGACGGCCTGCCGCGCCACATCCTGCGCAACGGCCTCTGGGTTAACGGACGAATGGCCGCACGCCTCGTCGGCGACCGGGACATTGAACTGGACGGCCTCTACCCCCTGCCCGCCGAGGGCTACTACTTTGACATCGCCCTGACGCTGGAGAACAAGGAAGAGACCCGCGCAGAGCACGTCCTGGTCACCGACGTGGTGGCGCTCATCAGCCCCATCGTGGACGTGGACGACCAGCGCCTCATCCCCCGCGTCGTCACCGACACCTGGAGCGGCGGCGCGGCGGTCTCCCAGACGCTCTTCGCGCTCAACGAAATCTTCTTCTACGAGACGCCCGTCCCCATCTACCCGCTCCCCGTCCACATAGACGGCGCGACGGTCATCACCACCGGCGTCTTCTACTCACTGCCGACCTGGCTGAACGGCCCGCGCCTGGTCTACACCTACACCGGCGACTTTACCACCACCCCGGGCCTCTCCAACTCCGTCACCATCCCGCCGGAATTTGCCGACTACATCACCGTCACCGCCGAGGGTGACCTGGTGCTCCCCGCGCTGACCCTGGTCTGGGACCTGGGCACGCTTCCCGCCTACGACTACCTGGAGCCCGCCGTCCGCTACGGCCTCTTCAGCCACGAACTCTTATACCGGACCGTCTCCTTCACCAGCGACCCGGTCAGCCCCAGCCTGGTCCTGGAAGGCGGTGGCGGTTCGGTCTACACCAACCTGGGCGGCCACCCCATCCCCTACCACGAGTACCTCTCCCACGGCGTCGTCCACATCCCCATCCCGCCGGAGATGCCGCGCGTGACCTACACCGACATCTGGAACCGCCCGCAGGAGATGAGCCTGCGCACCGTCTTCTACGACATCGTCCCCTTCCCGCCGCCGGAATATCACGCCGTCGTCAACACCACCTTTGAGATGCGCGCCGACCGCGACGGCGACGGCGTCGGCGAGACGCGCGTCCTGGAATTCCCCGCCCGCGAGGGCGCCGACCTGACGCTCTACCTCAAGACCTGGTCCAACTTCCATCCCGACATGCCGCCCCTGCGCAAGGACGAGACCCTCATCGCCCAGGGCATGTTCCGTGGCCTGGGCTTTGACCTGCGCCCCCGCACCGGCGACTGGTGGACTTCGTGGGCGCCGCTCCACCTGCAGGGCTACCTCACCGACACCGACCTGGTCACCGTCGTCACCGTCCCGGCCTACGACTACCTCTACTTCCAGCAGTACCTGGAGAGCCAGCAGCGGGAAGGGATGCTCATCAGCGCGACGCTCCGCACCTACCCCGACTTCCACCGGGAAGGCGTGATGAAGATTGACGACGGCGCGCGCTTCGTCTACCACCAGAAGGCCGTCGGCCCCAACCGCTACGAGGTCTACGACGCGCACGTCCAGGCCGTCTTCGGCCTCTCGGCGGACGCGCGCGTCCACAAGGCGGTCGCGCCGGTGCTCGTGGCGACCTTTGACGACCAGGTCTACCACCTCCTGCGGATAGAGGACCCGTGGGACCCGCGCTGCGTCGGCTGGGAGCCGTTCATCAAGTCCTACGGCTTCGGCGATCTGGCCGCGACGGTCTACGTGGGCGGGCGGCATGGGCCGGAACTGCTCTGGCCGCGCGTCGCCCCCGGCGAGCGGACGCAAATCCGGCTGGAAATCCGCAACAACCAGACGGGCATCACGCTGACGAACCTCGCCATCACGCCGACCGCCCCGGCGGGCATCACCGTCACCCTGCGCAGCGTCACCGAGACCGAGGCAATAGAGCCGCTCTTCTTTGACTTCCCCTTCCTGCACGAGACGACCGTGCCGGAGGGCTGGCGCACCGTCTGGTACTACGACGTGGAGGTCTCCCCGGCCTTCACCGATACCGGACGGGTCCACCGGGTGGCGTTTGAGGTCACCGCCGAAGGCCTGCCTGCCGACTTTCGGGTGCCGGAGGCCGAGATCGGCGTCGGCGCGCCCGGCTCCTGCATCCAGACCGTGTGGGGCCAGGCGACCGACCTGCAACTGGAGGACCTGCTGCCGCCGTGGGCCGACCCGCTGGACGCCCGGCTGGCGAACGCGGCCGAGGTCGCGCAGTTGGAAGGCGCGCTGGCGCTGGGCCAGGAGGTCACCGCGACGGCGGTCTTTGCCGGCCTGCGGCCCGTCGCCTTCGTCACGCAGACGGCCGCCGGCGGCACGCTCGTCTCCTTCACCCTGCCCGTCTCCGAGACCTACGACGCGACGCAGATGCCGTGGCTGGAGAACGGCCGCCGGTCGGGCGAGGTGTACGTCGTCCTCAAATCCCACGTGCGGATGGACGCCAGCGGCACGTCGGTCATCAACTACGGCCCGCTCATCACCTACACCGACGACTTTGCGCAGGTCTACACGCACACCGGCAACCTGCAGACGGTGGAGGTACACGGCGCGGCGCTGGTGGTCACCTACACGGTGGATACCATCACCGACACGCGGGACGGCGCGGCGGTACCGGGCGTGGTGCGCGGCGTCCTCAACCGGGCGGCAGTGACGGTGGACGTCTTCAACCGTGGCGACTATATCGCCAAATCCGTGCGGGTGACCGTGACCTTCGCCTCCGGCGTGACGCTGACGGCGACCACCGTGCCGACGGCGGCGCAGGGCGCGGACCGGGCGGCCTTCGCGCTGCCGGACATCCCGCCGGGGGGAGATATGGCGATCGGCCTGGTGCTGGAGTTCGTGCCCACGGAGAGCGGGCCGTGGATCCAGTCGCCGCCGCAGTCGTACCGGCCCATCGCCTTCACCGACGGGCGCTACGTCCACGAGTTCCCGCTGGCGGCGCTGACCCCGCGCACCGTCGTGGTGGTGGACCGGCTGGCGGGCCCGCTGGAGATGGGCGCGTACACTCGCTTCTGGCGGGTCTACCTGCCGGTGGTGATGCGGAACTACCGCCCGCCCTGGTGGCCGCAGGCTCTGCCGTAGCACCGGTAGGACAACTGCGAGCAGTTGTCCTACAAACCGCCCAAAAGGTGAGATGCGATGAAGAAGTGGTTTTTCGTCCTGATCCTGTTGGCCGGTTTGGGAGCGGGCGCGCGGGCGTGGGCCCAAAGTCCGCCCACGCCGCCGCCCATCCAGTATCCCGACCTGAGCGTCGGCGTCCTTTCGGAAGACCCCGGCTACGGCGAGCGCTGGAGCACCGAAATCTTCCCCTTCGGCAACTACGTCGGCCCGACGACGGGACAGGACGTCTTCTGCCGGACCTACCTGAAGTTCCCGATCTCGTTCGCTTCCGACTCCTTCACACAGGCAGTGCTCCACGTCTACGTGGACGACTACTGGCCCGGGCCGGGCGGCGCGCCGATGTCGGTCTACCCGGTCGCAGAGGACTGGCCCGCCGGGGTGGACTGGTACGATATGGCAACTTGGCCCGAACTGGGGAGCCCCGTCGCCACGACGCAGGTCACCTCTGACGGCGGGTGGTTTTCGTGGGACGTGACGGGACTGGTGCGGGAGTGGGCCTCCGGCGCGCGGCCCAATGATGGGTTGGCGCTGGCGGC
>JACIWQ010000089.1 GCA_014360895.1 Thermoflexales bacterium
GGTAGGGGCCAAAGGGAAGAAGCAATTTCTCCCCTTCGTTGCAGCGCCCCCGATCCGACCGAGGATACTGAAAGGACCAGATTAAGCCTGGGCCCCAGCGGCCGCAGGAGGTTGCAGCGCCCCCGATCCGACCGAGGATACTGAAAGGGACAGCCGGAAGCAGGAAGCCGGCAGGGAAAAGCAGATCGTGGTGCTTTCGGCTACCGGCTGTTCCCTACCGGCTATCGGCTGTGGTTGCAGCGCCCCCGATCCGGCCGAGGATGCTGAAAGTTCTCTTAGGCGCTGGTCTGGATGCGTGAGCATTGGAACGGGCCGTGATACTTCCGTATCGGATATTCCTGCCCTTTGTGACAAAGGGGGGAGCGTTTGGGATAGCAAGAGGGGCGGAGAAGATTCCCCGCCCCTCTTGCTTTGTCACACCGTGGGGTTAGCGTGTCTCCTGGCGGATTTCCACGTCCACTGGGAGTAGAACCAGCTTGGGTGGGCTTTGGTGCACAAATCTGGACAAATGAGGGGGAAAAGGGTATGATTAGGAGTATGAGGAGAAAGCACTCTCATATATCCCGTCCCTATCAGGCGATTATGCACTAAATCCGTCGCAATGGAACATATTTTGAATACTCCCTCATCCAGGAGCACCGACATGGAAATCCTCCAAGAAGGACACGGTGAACTGGTCGGCTGGCACGACCCCGACGAGCATCGCCAGTGGGTGCGGGAGAACAAGTCCCGCGAACTGAAGGATAAGACCATGACCGTCGCCGAAGCGGTGGGGAAATTTGTCCACGACGGCGACTTTATCGCCTGCGGCGGCTTCGGCCACGTCCGCGTCCCCATGGCCCTCATCTACGAAATCATCCGCCAGGGTCGGCGAAACCTGACCATGGCCGGAAAGACCGCTGTCCACGATATAGACATCCTCATCGGCGCCGGATGCGTGAGCCGGGTGGAGGTCGCCTACGCCTTCGGCCACGAACTGCGCGGCCTCTCCCCCGCCGGACGGCGCGCCGTGGAGACCGGCAAATGCAAAGTGGTCGCCGAAATCAGCAACGCGGGCTATCAGTGGCGCTTCCTGGCCGCCGCGATGGGACTCCCCTTCATCCCCGCCCGAATCCTTATGGGCACCGACACCTTTGAGAAGAGTTCCGCCAAAATCGTCCGCGACCCCTGGAGCGGCAAACCGGTCTGCCTCCTGCCCGCCGCCTACCCGGACGTCGCCATGTTCCATGTCCCCCGCTGCGACCGCTACGGCAACGCCCAGATTGACGGCATCCTGGTGGAGGATTTTGAACTGGCCCGGGCCGCCCGGCGGGTCATCATCACCACCGAGGAGATTGTGGATGAGGACGTGATCCGCCGCACCCCCGACCGGACGGTCATCCCCTTCTACCTGGTGGACGCCGTCTGCGAAGTCCCCTACGGCGCGCACCCGACCCAGATGCCGTATCTCTACTATTTTGACGAGGCGCACATCCGGGAGTGGCTCACCCTTTCCCGGACGGAGGAGGGGACGAAGGCCTACTTTGACCGCTACGTCTTCGGCGTGAGGGATTTTGAGGAGTACCTGGAGAGGGTAGGGGGCGTCCGGAAACTGAACGCCCTGAGACGGATAGAGCAACTGCGCGCTCCGATAGGGACGCCGGAGGAGGAGGGGAATGGCTGAGACCCGCTACACACCGACCGAACTCCTGGCCTGTGTCGCCGCGCGCCTGCTGGAGGACGGCAAGTCCGTCTTCGTGGGGACGGGCCTGCCGATGATCGCGGCCATGCTGGCCCAGCGCACCCACGCCCCCAACCTGCTCATCATCTTTGAGGCCGGCGGCATCGGCCCCCAGGTGCCCGTCCTCCCCATCTCCGTGGGGGATTCCCGGACTTTCTACCGGGCCGTCAGCGCCTCCTCCATGCACGACGTGATGAGCGCCCTCCAGAGCGGGTACGTGGACTATGGCTTCCTGGGCGCGGCGGCCATTGACCCCTATGGCAACATCAACACCACCGTCTTCGGGGACTGGGAGCGCCCGGAGGTGCGACTGCCTGGCAGCGGCGGCGCCAACGACATTGGCTCCCTCTGCTGGCGGACGATTATCGTGATGCGCCAGGACTGCCGCCGTTTCCTGCAGCGACTGCCCTTCATCACCACCCCCGGCTATCTGACCGGGCCTGGAGCGCGCGCGGCCGCCGGTTTGCCCGAAGGGACCGGCCCCTATCGGGTGATCACCCAGTTAGGCGTCTACGGCTTTGACGAGGAGACCCGGCGGCTGATGCTTCTCAGCCGCCATCCGGGGGTAACCGTTGAGGAGATTCGGGCCAACAGCGAGTTTGACATCCTCATCCCCGCCGATGTGCCGGAGAGTGCGCCGCCCACACCGGAGGAGCGGCGCATTCTGAGGGAGATTGACCCGATCGGAATGGTCATCGGGGGCTGAAGGGTTGAGCGGCGGTGGCCGGAGACCGCCGCCGCTCAACCCGCCGTAAACTCCTTACCCCATGCGCGGCCGGAACTTGTAGCCGTAGGCGATGACGCCCTCCTCGCCTTCCTCCTGGAGTTGCCGGGTGACCATCTCCACCGGCATGCCGATGTGTACCTCCTCCGGCGCCACGTCGGTCAACTGGGCCGTCACCATCGGCCCCTCCTCCAGGCGGACGAGCGCCACGGTGTAGGGCGCGTACTTCTCAAACCCTGCCGGGGGATGATAGACGGTGCTGTAGGAGTAGACTTCCCCCCGTCCGCTGAAGACGTAGGGGGTCTGCGCCGGCGCCTCGCACTCTGGGCAGACGTCCCGGGGCGGGAAAATGGGCGTCCCGCACTTCTCGCAGATTTCCCCCACCAACCGGTACCGCTGATTTCGCAACCGCCAATTCTTGCTGGGAAGGCTCATTTTCTACCTCCGTATTGCGTATTCCGTATTCCGTCTCACGTCTCACTTTTCACGTTTCACGTTTCACTTTTCACGTTTCACGTATCAGAATATGCGTAATCACCGTCGCGCCGCTGCCGCCGATGTTCTGGGCCATGCCGACCCGCGCGTCCGGGACCTGGTTGGCCCCGGCCTCGCCCCGCAGTTGCTGGACGACCTCCACGACCTGGTAGACGCCCGTCGCGCCCACGGGATGCCCCCGCGCCTTCAGGCCGCCCATCGTGGCGATGGGAATCCGGCCCTGCAGGGTGATTTCGCCGTCCAGCGCCAGCCGGACCCCCTCCCCGCGCCGAGCGAACCCCGCCGCCTCCAAGCTCAGCGCGGCCATAATGCTGAAGGCGTCGTGGAGTTCAAAGAGGTCCACGTCCTCCGGCCCGATCCTGGCCTGCTGGTAAGCTCGGTGGGCCGAGAGGGCCGCCCCCTCCAGGACCAGCGGGTCCCGTCGGTCGTGCAGGGCCACCGCGTCCGTCGCCACCGCCGACGCGGCGATGCGGATGACGGGTTTCCCGCTCCCCCGCACCCAGTCGGCGGGGGCCAGCACCACCGCCGCCGCGCCGTCCGCCACGGGCGAGGAGTCCAGCAGGTTGATGGGGTCGGCGATCATCCGAGCTTTCGCATAGGCCTCCGGCGTCACCTTCATATGGAACATCGCGTACGGGTTGTTCATCCCGTTGGCGTGCGCGTTGACCGTGAAGGGCGCGAAGTCCTCTTTTTTGTAGCCGTACTCGTACATATACCGGCGCATCAGCAGCGCGTTGAGGGCGACGAAGGTGAGGCCGTGGGCCACCTCGTGGTCGGCGTCGGCGGCCATCGCCAGCGCGGCGGTCGCCTCCGGGCCGGTGGCGTCGGTCATCTTCTCCACGCCGACGACCAGGACCAGGTCCGCCAGCCCGCCGGCGACGGCGACGGTGCCCAGCCGCAGCGCGGCCGCGCCGGACCCGCAGGCCGCCTCTACCTTGACCGCCTCCACGCCCCGCAGGCCGGCGAAGTCCGCCACCAGCGCGCCCAGGTGCTCCTGGCCTGTCAGTTCGCCGCTGAGCATATTGCCCACGTAGAGGGCATCCACCCGGTCTACCTCGGCGTCCCGCATCGCGGCCTGGAGCGCCTCCAGCGCCAGATGGCGCAAGCTCTTCTCCCAGTGCTCCCCCACTTTCGTCTGACCGATGCCGATAATCGCGACGTCTCGCATCGTTTCACCACAAGGACAAAAATTTTCACCACCAAGACACAAAGACACGAAGAATTATCGTTAATTTTTTAATTCTTTAATTGTTAATTCCCCTTCGTATCTTTGTGGTAAATCCATCTTTTTCACCACGAAGACACAAAGGCACGAAGAATCGTTGTTAATTCAACTTTGTGTCTTCGTGTCTTTGTGGTTTCTAAACTCAAACCAGCAGCTTGCCCCGGAAGCGGACGTAGAGGCCGTAGTCAATGACGGTGCGGCGGGCGACGTAGTCCCCGGTGGTGGGCGCACGGCCCTGCCGCTCCAGGAGGGCCTCCGTGGTCCGCAGGGAGAGGGCATCCGACCCGGCGCCGGAACCGAAACTGACCAGCAGGATGCGCTGGCCGGGCCGGGCCTGGTCCAGCACCGCCGTCAGCCCCACCAGCGCGGAACCGGCGTAGGTGTTGCCGATGCGGTCGGCCAGCAGGCCGGCCCCAATCTGCTCCGGCTTAAACCCCAGTTGCCGGGCAACGGTCTGGGGGAATTTGACGTTGGGTTGGTGGAAGACGGCGTAGTCGTAGTCGGCGGAGGATGTCCCCAACGCCTCCATGAGCGCGCGGGCCGCCTCGGTGATGTGCTTGAAGTAGGCCGGCTCGCCGGTGAACCGTCCGCCGTGGGACGGGTAGCGCTGGTAGGCCCGCCGCCAGAAGTCCGGCGTGTCGGTGACGTAGGAGAGGCTCCCTTCCACGACGGCCAGCGCCTCCTCCGCCGGGCCCACGATGTAGGCCGCGCCGCCGGACGCGGCGGTGTACTCCAAGGCGTCGCCGGGGCGGCCCTGGGCGGTGTCGGCCCCCACCGCCAGCGCGTAGCGGCCCATCCCGGAGCCGACGAAGCCGATGGCAGCCTGCAGCGCCTCCGTCCCGGCCTTACAGGCGAATTCCCAATCTCCGGCCTGGACGTAGGGGGTGGCTCCGATGGCCTCGGCGAGGATTGTAGACGTGGGCTTGACCGCGTAGGGATGGGATTCGCTCCCCACCCAGACGGCGCGGATGAGGGCGGGGTCCACGTGGGGCGCGCGCGCCAGCGCGTTGCGGGCCGCCTCTATGGAGATGGTGACCACGTCCTCGTCCGGCCCTGCCACCGCCTTCTCGGTGACGGGTGTCTCCCCCTCCCCGCCGGTCCATATCCGGGCCACCTCCGCCGCCGGAAGCCGGTACCGGGGGATATAGGCCCCGTAGCCGATAATACCAACCGGTCTATCTGTTCGCAGCAATCTGCTCTCCATAGTCGTTTTTCACCACGAAGACACCAAGGTCATGTTTCACCACGAAGACACCAAGACACGAAGAATCATTGTTAATTTTTAATTGTTAATTCCCTTTGTGTCTTTGCGTCTTTGTGGTAAATCTCTTTTTCACCACGAAGACACCAAGACACGAAGAATCATTGTTAATTTTTAATTGTTAATTCCCCTTCGTGTCTTCGTGTCTTCGTGTCTTTGTGGTAAATCCCTTTTTCACCACGAAGGCACCAAGACACGAAGAACCATTATTAATTTTTAATTGTTAATTTTTAATTGTTAATTTTAATTCCCCTTCGCGTCTTCGTGTCTTTGTGGTTTATTTTCTTCTCTGCGGTAAGTCTCCAGAATCTCCGCCGCCCGGTCGGGGCGGACGACGCCTTCGGCGACCATCCGCCGGGCGACCTCCTCTATCTCCTCGCCGACGGCCCCGGCGGCGATGGCGACCTGCCGGGCGTGCAGGGCCATGTGCCCCTTCTGGATGCCCTCCGTCGCCAGGGCGCGCAGGGCGGCCAGGTTCTGGGCCAGCCCCACGGCGGCCATAATCTCGGCCAGTTCCTGCGCGGTCTGGACCCCCAGGATTTTCAGGGCGACGCGGGCCGTCGGGTGGGTGCGGGTGGCGCCGCCCACGATGCCCACAGCCAGGGGAAGTTCCAGCCGTCCCACCAGGTTGCCCTCCTCGTCCAGCCTCCAGGTGGAGAGACTGGTGTAGCGGCCGGAGCGGGCGGCGTAGGCGTGGGCCCCGGCCTCTATCGCCCGCCAGTCCTGCCCCGTCGCCAGCGCCACCGCGTCTATGCCGTTGAGGATGCCCTTGTTGTGCGTCGCGGCCCGGTAGGGGTCGGCGGCGGCGAAGGCCCAGGCCTCTACCACCCCCCGCGCCACCTGCTCGCCGGCAAAACCGTCAAAGGCCAGCGCGGCCGCCGGGACCCGGCACTCCGCCCAGGCCAGCCGCTGGTCGGCCAGGTTGGAGAGGATGCGCAGGCCGACCCGCCCGCCGGTGATTTCGGCAATCATCGGCGCCAACCGCTCGCAGGCGGTGTTGACCGCGTTGGCCCCCATCGCGTCCCGGACGTCGTAGACCAGGTGGACGATGAGCATCGGGCCCACGGGGGTCTCCGGGAGCACCCGGACGATGAGGTCGCGGGCACCGCCCCCCAGCCGCTGGAGGACCGGGTCCACTTCGTTGGCGGCGGCCAGAATCCGGTCCCGCTCCGTCACCAGCGCGGCGGCCGCGGCGGCCATATCCGGGACATCCAGCACCTGAATCTGGCCGATCATCTCCGGCGGGGTGGCCCTGGCGCGGAAGCCGCCGCCCTCGCGGGCCAGCCGGGCCGCGAAGGACGCCCCGGCCACGACCGACGGCTCCTCTATGACCATCGGCACCAAGACGTCCCGCCCGTTGACTTGGAAGTTAAGGGCGATGCCGAAGGGCAGGGCATACCGCCCGACGACGTTCTCAATCATCCGGTCGGCCTGCTCGGCGGAGAGGCCGGCCTCGCCCCGCAGGACGGCGGTCTCCTCCTCCGTCAGGCCGGCCCAGCGGGCCACCCACTCCAGGCGCTCCTGGAGAGGCCAGTTGTAGAAACCGGAAACACGGGATGATGGCATAGGGTAATCCAAAGTGAAACGTGAAGGGTGAAACGTGATGCGTGATGCGTGAAACGTGATGCGTGATGCGTGAAACGTGATACGTGAAACGTGATGCGTGATGCGTCTGCGGCGACGGGCTTAATTGTAAGCGCGAAGGGCTGTCAAAACCTATCAGGTTTGTGTCAGAAGTTGTCAGGGCGAACAGGGGCAGCCCGCAGGTTTACGACACTTTTTCTGGGAGAGGGTGTTTCTTATCATGCCGGAATCTTTTCCTGGAGGTGTTGTCATGATTTGCATCGCTTATGCTGACTTGCTGGCTATCCTTCTCGCCTATCTTCTCGGTGCCATTCCCTTCTCCTACCTGGTTGCCCGCTGGAAAGCGGGGATCAACATCTATGAGCACGGGGAGGGGAACGTCGGTGCCCGCAACGTCTACCACGTGGTGGGGCCGAAGTGGGGTGTGTTGGCGGGGGTGCTGGATGTGGGCAAAGGGACGGCGGCCTGTCTGCTGGCCCGCCATCTGGCCGTCTCCCAGGCGGCGTTTCTAGCCGCCGGGTTTGTCGCTCCCCTGGGCCACAATTTCTCCCCCTTCCTGCGCTTCCGGGGCGGCAAGGGGGTCGGGGCGACGGCCGGATTCCTCCTGGGATTTCTGCCCCTTTCCACCCTGGTGGGTGGCCTGTGGATTGGGGGCATGTATCTCCTTTTCCGCGACATGAACAAGGCGTTGAACTTCGGCATCCCCGTCCTCATCCTGCTCCCGCCCGTTTTCGGCGCGCCGCTCTGGACATCCCTCTATGTTCTCTGCCTTTTCCTGACGCTGGCAGTGAAGAAAATCATAGACCTGCCCCACGAGCGGGAGGTCTGGGCGCGCTCCCCCTGGCAGAAGGGGAAGCCCGGATTCTACCGGGACGAGGGCAATTCTGAGCAGCCGGTACCTCATCCATGAGCCACTTTCTATCTTCCGACCTCATCCCCTACCAGATCGCGCTGACGGCGGTCCTGCTGGTCGTGGGGCTGAACCTCATCGCCAATCTCCGGATGGTGGAGAAAGCGACCCCCTCCCGGGTCAATCCGGCGGGACTGGAACCGGTCTCGGTGCTGGTGCCGGCCCGTAACGAGGCCCGCAACATCCGCCGCTGCCTGGAGTCGCTTCTGGCCCAGGACTATCCGCTGATGGAGGTACTGGTGCTGGATGACGGCTCCACCGACGAGACGCCGGAGATTGTGGCGGAGATGGCCCGCCAGGACCCCCGCCTGCGGCTGATTCCGGGGCAACCCCTGCCGGCGGGGTGGATGGGCAAGAACTTCGCCTGCCACCAACTGGCTCAGCAGGCCCGGGGGGAGTGGCTCCTCTTCACCGACGCCGACACCGTCCATCACCCCCAGACTCTCTCGTGGGCCCTCACTGCCGCGAGGGAGAACCGGGCCGATTTGGTCACTTTGGTTCCCCACGCCGTCACTCATACGTTTGGCGAGCAATTGTTGCTGCCCATCATCCCCTTCGGCATACTGGGCCTGTTCCCGCTGGCGCTGGGGGCGCGCCTGGGCATCCCCGCGTTGACCATGGCGATTGGGACCTTTCTGCTCTTCCGACGGGAGGCATACGAGCGCATCGGAGGGCACGCGGCGGTACGGGGGGAGATTGCGGAGGACGTGGTGCTGGCCCGACGGGTCCGGCGGCACGGGGGGCGGGTGGTTCTGTTAGACGGCGCCGAGCACCTGGACGTCCACTTCTATCGGGGGTTCTGGGAGTCGTGGCACGGGCTGGCGAAGAGCGCCTTCGCCGCTCTGGAGTACCGGCTGCTGCCAACCGTGCTGATGATTGTCTTTTACGGCTTCCTGTTCCTCTGGCCGGTCTTCCTGCTCTACGGGGGGCTCCTCCAGGGGCGAATGGGGGAACCGGCGCTGCGCCTGGCCCTCTTTCAGGTCTTCCTGAACAGCGGGCTCTGGTACGCCGTGGCCGTGCGCTTCCGACTGCCGCGGATCACTGCTTTCCTCTACCCGGTCACCGTCCTGCTGGTCTTGCTGGTCATGCTGGATTCCATGCGCATGACGGTCTGGGGCGGCGTCGGTTGGAAGGAGCGGGTGTATCGGGTGCGTGAATTGAGGTAAAGGGGGAAGGGGTGGGGGCGGCGAGGCCGCCGCCCCCAATCCCTGGGGGCTCATTTGTTGCGGATAATCTCCTCGCAGATGCGCACGCCCTTGAGGGCATCGTTGGTCCAGTAGTCGGCGCCGACGAAGCGACAAATCTGCTCGTTCATCATCCCGCCGCCGATGATGATGGGGATGGATGGGGATACGGCCGCTCGGATCAGGCGCACCGTCTCCCGCATGCTCTCATAGGAAGAGGTAATCAGGCCGGAGATGCCGATGACGTCCGGCTGCCAGGTGAGCGCCCGCTCCACGAATCGCTGCGGCGGCACATCTACCCCCAGGTCCTCTACCTGGAAACCGAAACTGCGCAGGGCGATGTGGACGATGGTCTTGCCGATGTCGTGGATGTCGCCATGGGCCGTGCCAATGAGCACTCGTCCAGAAGCTTCTCCCTTCAGTGCTTCCTGGAGGGCGGGCTGGGTCAGTTCCAATACCTGGCGGAAAATCTCGCCCGCCATAATGAGGCCGGAGAGGTAAAAGACCCCCCGCTCATACTGTTCCCCCACTACCCGCATGCCCTCCTCACAGGCCGCGATAATCTCCATTGGATCCGTGCCGGATTCCAGTGACTGACGGACCAGGGAGAGGACTCCCTCTTCGTCCAGCGCGGCGACTTTTTCCCTCATCGTTTCCCGAAGAGACGGATTCATTCTTACAAACTCCTGATTCTGGGACTTGGCCCTCTGTTCACTCCATTTGGACCGTGAGCCGCCCGGATTTTCTGCGATTGACCCCAATCGGGTTTCACTCTTCCACGTCGGGCCCGATGCGGGTGGTCAGCCGGAAACGGTCGGCCCGGCAGATGAACCACCCCCAGGCGATGGGTTGGTTGGTGAAGTCGTAGAAGATATGCTCCAGGCAGAAGGCCGGAGAGCCTGGAGAGACCCCCAGCAATTCTGCCTCCTCTGGGGTCAGCGTCACGGCCTCTATCCAAAGGTCGCCCCGACGCAGCCCCTGCCCGCCGTTCCCCCTGAATAACCCCTCCAGGGATGTAATCTGCAACTCGGCCTCCACCACCGGGCGGCGGGGGTCGTAGATGAGGTACTCCCGGTGGTACATCGTGGGGCCCTCGGCGCGGGAGACCAGGCGGCGCAGGTAGATGACCCGGGTCCCGATGGAGACCGATAGTTTCCGGGCCACCCGCTCGTCGGCGGGGAGGATGGTGGCCTGAAGCAGGCGGACGGTGCGTTCTGCCTCTTCCTCCCCGACTTCCTGCAGGCGGAAGGTAGCTTCGGTGATCGCCAGGCCGCGCACAAATGTTCCCCTCCCCTGAGCGGTGCTGACGATGCCCCGGCTGAGCAGGAGGTTGATGGCCCGCCGCACCGTCATCGGGCTGACGCCGAACTGGGCGACCAGTTGGGCCTCCGACGGCAACTGGTCTCCGGGGCGGTAGACCCCCTCGGCAATCTGCATGCTGAGGATGCGGGCCAATTGAGCGTAGGCCGGTTCGTAGGAATCCCGGTCTATGGCGTACTTATTTCCCACTTGACAACTTCCCTATACCAGTGTATCATATTAGAGGACGTGCGGACACCTATGCCACTCTTAATTATAGCCCGAACCGGGTGAGTCGTCAACATGAACCGACGCCTTTTCGTCCTGGCCTGTGCAACCGTCGTAGAAGAGATGGTCCCCCTGATGCCCGAGGGGGCAGAGTATGAAGTCCTGGACTTCGGCCTCCATGTCAACCCGGAACAACTCCGGCAGACCCTCCAGCAGCGGATTGATGCGCTGACGGCCCCCTACGACGCTATCATCCTCGGCTACGGCCTCTGCTCCCAGGCCGTCATCGGCATCCAGGCCCGTCAGTCCCCCCTGGTGATCCCTCGGGTGGATGATTGCATTGCCATTTTCCTCGGCTCCCGGGATGCCCACCGGGAGCAACATGCCCAGGAGCCCGGTACCTATTATCTGACCAAAGGTTGGATTGAAGTCGGTGATACGCCGTTCACCGAATACGAGCGGATGATCCAGCAGTACGGCCAGGAGCGCGCCGACCGTCTGATTCGCCTGATGTTGGCCCATTATACCCGGCTGGCCCTCATCAACACCGGTCAGTACGAACTGGAGAAATACCGGGAATACACCCGTCGGACGGCGGAGCGGTTTGGCCTGCGCTACGAAGAGATCCCGGGCTCCACGGCCCTTATCCGGAAAATGCTCTACGGCCCCTGGACCCCTGAGGAGTTCATCGTTGTGCCGCCGGGCGGGATTGTCCGCTACGAGGATTTCTTTCCGCCCAGCGGGGACGCGGGCAGCCCCGGATGAGCGCGGATTTTTTTCCTCACCCAAACGTGCCAGGCACTTCCGAAAGTGCCTGGCACGTATCGTCGCTGCCGCACAAACTACCCAAATCCACAAGGAGGTGCACAACATGTCTCTGAAAGACTCCCTCATTCAGGCCATCGCCGAGATGCAGGAAGAGGAGGCGATTCGCCTGACCCGGGCGATGGTGGACGGCGGCGCCAGCCCAATGGAGGTGCTGGACGCCGCCCGGCAGGCGATGGACATCGTCGGCCAGCGATATGAGAAGGGCATCTACTTCCTGCCCGAACTGATGATGGCGGGGGAGATTCTGAGCCAGATGGCGGAAATCGTGAAGCCGCTCCTGGCCCAGGCTCCCGCAGCCCGGAAACACGGCCGGGTGCTGATCGGCACCGTCGCCGGGGACATCCACGACATCGGGAAGAACATCGTCGTCTTCATGCTGGATGTCAACGGCTTTGAGGTGATGGACCTGGGGGTGGACGTGCCGCCGCAGAAATTCGTGGAGGCGGTGAAGGAGTTCAAGCCCCAGGTGGTGGGCCTCAGCGGCTTCCTGACGCTGGCTTTTGACTCCATGAAGGAGACGATCAAAGCCCTGGAGGCCGCTGGCCTGCGCGACCAGGTGAAGGTCATGATCGGCGGCGGTTCCGTGGACGAGCACGTCCGGGCCTACACGGGCGCCGACGCCTGGGGGCGGGACGCGATGGCCGCCGTCAACCTTGCCAGGCAGTGGATCGGAGGCTGAACGATGCCAGCCCAGATGACATCCGAACAGCGGATGGAAGCGCTGTTTGCCGCCTGGATGTCCACCGAAGGGAAGCCCTTCGCCTCCCCGGAGGTGGCCCGGACCTACCAGCAGCGCGTCCAGCGGTTCAAGGACGTGGTCCAGTTAAAGAAGCCCGACCAGGTCCCGGCGATTCTCCTGACCGGGGGGTTCGTCGCCGAGTACGCGGGCATCAGCCACGGGGAGATGATGTACGACTACGAGAAGGCGGCCCAGGCCCTTCTGAAGTTCCACGAGGACTTCCAGCCCGATTATCAGGCCGCCTCCAACTTCCTCCCCGGCCCGGCCTTTGACCGACTGGGCTACGTCCTCTACCGATGGCCGGGCAGCCAAATCGCTTCTCAGAGCCTCACCCCGACTATGCCCTTCCAGATGGTAGAGGCGGAGTACATGCGGGCCGACGAGTACGACCAGTTGATCGCCGACCCGGAGTACTTCTGCCTGCGGGTCTACGTTCCCCGCATCTGCAAGGCGCTGGGAGGCTGGCAGTTGCTGCCCACCTTCTTCGCCACGATGGAGATGCCCTTCGTCCCCTTCTGGCTGGGCGTCTCCGGCGCGCCGCCGGTGATGGAGGCCTTCAAGGCTTTCCTGGAGGCGGTCCAGTTGAACGCCGAATACGGCGCGGTCTCCGGGCGGGTCAGCGCGGAGTTGATGAGCAAGTACGGCATGCCCGGCACAGCGGGCGGCTTCACCAAGGCCCCCTTTGACATCCTGGGCGACACGCTGCGGGGCACCCGAGGCGTGATGTTGGATATGTACCGCTGCCCGGACAAGGTGCTGGCCGCCGTGGAACGGCTGGTCCCCATCGCCGTCCAGATGGGCCTCCAGGCCGCGACGATGAGCCAGCACCCCTTCGTCCTGATCCCGCTCCACAAGGGCGCCGACGGCTTCATGTCCCGCGAGGACTTCAAGAAGTTCTACTGGCCCACCCTCAAAACGACCCTGCTGGGGCTGATTGAGGGCGGCGCGGTGCCCTTCCTGTTCGTGGAGGGAGGCTACAACGAGCGGCTGGACATCATCGCCGAGTCGGGCCTGCCCGCAGGCCGCACCGTCTGGCTCTTTGACCGGACGGATATGAAGGCGGTCAAGAAGTTCTTCGGCGGCTGGGCCTGCTTCGGCGGCAACGTCCCCGCTTCGCTCTTCTACACGGGCACGCCGCAGGAGATGGAAGCCTACGTCCGCAACCTGATAGAGACGGTGGGCCAGGACGGCGGCTTCTTCCTGAGCCCCGGCGTCGTCGTGGACCAGGCCCGCCCGGAGAACGTCCGCGCGTATCTGGACGCGGCCCGTAAGTACGGGGTCTACAAATAACCCTGGCAACCCAGAACGTGCCAGGCACCATCTTGCAATTTGAAAAAATTAATCCGGCAATCTGCCGTTTTTCCCCCTCACCCCCACCCCCAGCCCCCTCCCCCTCTCCCAGTTACGG
>JACIWQ010000009.1 GCA_014360895.1 Thermoflexales bacterium
CTTTTCCCCTCACCCCCCCTTCTCCTCCCCGTTTCGGGGAGGAGAAGGGGGCCGGGGGGATGAGGAGGGGACCACGCGCTGCCCGAAAGCGGCGTTATCCGGTACGACTTTGTGAGACTTTAAACCGGTACGACTTTATAGGATTCAACACCCTGGGAGGATGATATGCGAGGCGTTCGCTGTCAGCGATGCGGCCATATGTTTTCCCTGTCCGTAGACCAGGTGGTGGCCGCACTGGACCAACTGACCGAAAAGGGCGAGAGCCACTACGGCGTGGAATGCCCCCGCTGCCGCCACCTGATGAAGGTCCCCCGGAGCGAATTGGAGCGGATGCGACCGCGCCGGACGGGGCCCGGCGTAGAGGCAGAGGCGACACCGGCCCCGCCCGCTCCCCCAGAAGCGCCGGAATCGGCACGGAATACGGAGCACGCCGCATAGGATGACCACCGCCGTCCTTCGCCGGGTTGAACAGGGACTGGTGCCCTTCCATCCGCTCCGCCATCTGGGGCCGGTGGCGGACCTCATGACCGAGGCGTTCGCCGGAGAATTGGGGCCCTGGGCCCGCCAGACGCTGCACCGGATGCGGCGCATTGCCCGCTGGGGCGCGCTGGGGTTCCTGCTCTGGGGGATAGACCTGGACCAGGAGTCGCCGGGGTTTGTCTGGGTGGAGGACGGGCGGGTGGTGGGCAACATCTCGTTCCGGCGGGCCGCTACGGCGGGCGGCTGGATGATCGGCAACGTCGCCGTCCACCCCCAGTGGCGGGGGCGCGCCATCGGTCGGGCGCTGGTAGAGGCTGCGCTGGAAGACATCGCCGCGCGGGGCGGTGTGTGGGTGGGGTTAGAGGTCCGGGAGGATAATCCCGCCGCCCGCCGCCTCTACGAAGGGCTGGGTTTTGAGACCGTCGGGGCGTCGCTGGAAATGGCCCGCCCGGCGGGCCAGCCCTGGCCCGATGCCCCATCCCTCCCCCTCCCGCTGCGACGGGCACGCGCGGCCGAAAGCCACGACCTCTACTACCTGGCCCGCGAGGGGCTGACCCGAACCCATCAGGAGGTGCTGGAAATCCGCCCATCCGCCTACCGGGCCGGGTGGGAGGCCCGGCTCTCCGCCTGGCTGGAGGGCCGCAACGAGGACTGGTGGGTGCTGCGAGAGGAATCGGGGGCATCTCTCTCCAGCGCGCTCCGCCTGACTTCGTACCGCTCCGGGCGCTGGCACGAAGTGGAGGTCCTGGTCCGACCGGAACGAATGGAGGGACTGGGAGGACCTCTGGTCACGGCGGCGCTGGCCCTCCTGGCCCGCCGTCCCGCCTGGGAGACGGTCACTGCCCTGCCGGGAGTGCGGATGCGCCTGGAGCCGCTCTTTGCCGACGCTGGATTCCGTCCCCTCCGTCGCCTGCTCCAGATGCGGCGGATGCTGGGGACTCCCGTTCAGATACAACCACGAAGACACGAAGACCCAAAGGAATAAAAATCTGCTATATTCGCATTCCGGTCGCGTTCCGGCGATTTTCGCGGCTGAAAGACGGTTGGGGAATATGGGACGTTCGCCGCGCGCCGTCTCCCTGCTGATCCGAATCTGGCCCCTGGGCAAAGCGTTGAACCGAATGGGTCGCTGGCCCGTCGTCGGCGGCTGGCTCCGACCCTTCTTCCGTCCAGAAGACAACGAGACCGTTGTCCTGCCTGTCGGAGAGGTAGTCCAGGCGACGGAGAGCGTAGTCCTGCCCTACGTCGTGCTGGCGCCGCTGGTGGAGGGGGCCCGCGCGCGCTTCATCCTGAACGAATGCCTCTGCCGACGGGCGGAAAACCGGCCCACCTGTCCGCGCGATATCGGATGCCTGTTTCTGGGCGACGGGGCGGCGGAGATTCACCCGGAACTGGGACACCCGGCCGATCCGGACCTGGCGCTGGCACACGTCCGGCGGGCCCTGGAGGCCGGATTGATGCCGCAAATTGTCCACTCGGCCTTTGACGCCTGGATGTTGGGCATTCCATACCGCCGCATGCTGGCGGTCTGCTTCTGCTGCGATTGCTGCTGTTCGGTGCGCCAGACCCTTCGCCATGGCCCGCCCATTTTTCAGGAGACGGTGCGCCGTCTCCCGGGCCTCTCGGTGCTCGTCGGGCCGGATTGCGTGGGCTGCGGGCGCTGCGCGGAGGTCTGCCCGGCCGGCGCCATCCGGCTGGAAGACGGACGGGCGTCGGTCCGCCAGAACTGCCAGGGCTGTGGCCGCTGCGCGGCGGCCTGTCCGCAGGGGGCCATCACCCTCTACCTGGACCCGGCGGTGGACCCGGTGGGCCGACTGCTGGCGCTGGTAGAGAGGCGCACGGAAATTCGGTGACAGGATAAGGGGGGAACCCCTTGCCTCCTCGCCTCCTTGTATCCTTGCCTACTCGTATCCTTGTTTCCTCCGAGGTGATATATGGAAGAATTGGATCGCTGGTTTCCTCGCCCGCCCGCGCGGGGGCCGCAACGGCGGCTGGGCATCGTCGTCGGCGGCAGTCTCTCCAAAGGGCTGGAGGTGAAACTGGACCCCCAGACGGTCATTGAGGGGCTGGCCGTGGGACGGTACGTCGTCATCCACGGGCGCACCGGGCGGCGGTTTTTCTCCATTATCAACGACGTTGCGCTGGACGCCACCAACCCGCTCATTGAGAAGACGCCGCCGGACGTCTCCGACCCGTTCATCGCCCAGGTCGTCCGGGGCACTACCACCTTCGGGCGCGTCCACGTCGCGCCGATGCTGATGCTGGAGCCGGACGCCGAGGAGCCCAAACCGGTCAAGACCGTCCCGGAGCACTTCTCGGAGGTGTACGAGGCGTCGCCGGAGGACGTCGCGCGGGTCTTCGGCCAGGAGGAGCAACCCGGCTACTTCGTCATCGGGGAGCCGCTGGATATGGCCGGGGTGCCCGTTACCGTCAACCTGGAACGGTTCGTGGAGCGGTCGGCGGGCGTCTTCGGGAAGACGGGCACCGGCAAGACCTTCCTGACCCGTCTCCTGCTGGCGGGCATCATCCAGGCGCGGGTCGCGGTCACCCTGATTTTTGATATGCACAACGAGTACGGCTGGAAGAGCCAGGACGAGGCCCGACGGGAGGTCAAGGGGCTGCGGCAACTGTTTGATACCGGCGAGGTCGCCGTCTTTACGCTGGACGAGGAGTCGTCCCGGCGGCGGGGTAGCAAGACCGACGGGGCGATCTACATCGGCTACGACCAGATTGCGCCGGAGGACGTGGACGGCCTCTCCGCTCTGCTGGCCCTCACCGACGTCCAGGTGGGCGCGCTCTACTTCCTGCACCGTCGGCTGGGGGGCCGCTGGCTGGCCCGCTTGCTGGACGAGGAGGACCCGCTGGAGGAACTGCAGGACGCGCTGGAAAAAGGGACGCTCCACGGCGGGACGCTGGGGGCCATCCAGCGCAAACTGGGCCTCTTCCGGCGGTTCGGGTTCCTGCGGGCGGAGGTGCCGGAGGACCCCGTCCGCCAAATCCTGGAGTACCTGGACCGGGGGGTCAGCGTGGTGTTGGAGTTCGGGCGGTACGGGAATAGCCTGGAGGCGTACATTCTGGTGGCCAACTACATCACCCGCCGCATCCACGAGCACTACGTCCACCGCAAGGAGGCGGCGCAGGGCGGGCGGGGGGAGGAGCCCCGGCCGCTGGTCATCGCGGTGGAGGAGGCGCACAAGTTCCTGGACCCGGCCGTCGCCCGGCACACCATCTTCGGCACCATCGCCCGGGAGTTGCGCAAGTACAACGTGACCCTGCTCATCGTGGACCAGCGGCCCAGCGGCATAGACCCGGAGGTGATGAGCCAGATTGGGACCCGGGTCACATGTCTTCTGGACGACGAGGCGGACATTCGGGCGGTCTTCTCCGGGGTGGCGGGGGCGGCGCCGCTGCGGGAGGTGCTGGCCCGCCTGGACACCCGTCAGCAGGCGCTGATTCTGGGGCATGCGGTGCCGATGCCGGTGGTGGTGCGCACCCGCTCCTACGATGTGGAGTTCTATGAGTCGGTGGCGCGCCGCGGTCGCCTGCACCCGGAGGACACCCTGGCGCGGGGTCGGGCCTTGCTGCGGGGCGAGGGGGAGGAACTGTGAGCCGATAGGGGCGGGACAGGGGGGGCAGGCTACAAGCTTAACCCCAATGGGGAAAACGTAGTGCAGGCCGCCAGGCCTGTAAAGCAACAAAGGCGAATCACCCGCAGAACGTCATCCCGGTTGCCTTTTGCGGGCTCCCGGTCTGCGCACATGAACCGTTACGCCTTCAGGCTCAACCCTGGGGTTTCCCCGTGGGGAAGAAACAAACCCCCACCGTTCCCGGCCCGGAGTGGACGGCCAGGGCCGGGGAGAGGCTGGTGACGATGACCTCCACGCACTCAAATTGTTCCAGCACCCGCTCCTGGAGTTGTCGCAGCCGGTCCAGCGCTGCCACGTGGGTGAAGGCCACCTTGATGCGGGCTCTCTTTCCCACCCGCTCCTCCATCAATTCCACCATCCGGGCATACGCTTTGGAGAGACTGCGGGCGGTCCCCAGGGCGACAATCACGCCGTCCTCCATCCCGATGAGCGGCTTGATGTTCAGAAGGGTGCCCACCAGGTGCTGCGCCCGTCCGATGCGGCCGCCCATGTGGAGGTAGCGGAGCGTGTCGGCGGTCTGAATCATCATCGCCTGACGGGCCACCTCGCGGGCCCGTTCCACCACGTCCCGCAGACTCTGCCCTGTGAGGGCCGCGCGGGCCGCCTCTATCGCCGCCCAGCCATGGGCCATGGCGACCTGCAGGGTGTCCACGACCTCCACCTGTAGCCGGGGCAGCCGCTCTTTCAGAATCTCCACCGCCGCCCGGCAGGACTGAAATGCGCCGCTCCCTTTGGAGGTCATGGTCAGGGCGACAATCTCGCGCGTCCGCTCCGCCAGCCGCTGAAGCCCGCTCAGGTAATCCCCTGGGCTGGGGTTGGACGTGGTCGGCAGGGTGTCGGCCCGCTCCAGGTACCGGGCCAGTTCGTCGGTGTCTATGTCCACCCCGTCCCGCAATGTCTCCAGGCCGCGATGGACATAGTAGGGCACCAGTTCTATCCCCAGTTCCTCGGCCAGCGGCCGGGGAATGCTGGACGTGGTGTCGGTCAGAATGCCCACAGTGGCCATCTCCCCTTCCTCCGAAGCCTCCAGGTCGCGGATATGACTACCCATATTAAACTCCAGAATGGGGAAAAATGCAACAGGCGCTCCTCACGGGCACCGCACAATGTCTTGCGCCCAGAGGCAGTCCGCACAGGAGGGGCACCATCCCCAGCAGCCGTCGTTGGCCTCGGCAATGTCGCAGGCGTCCCGAAGTTGGCAGTCCACACAAGAGGGAAAGTTGAAGCGCCGCACCTCCGCCCGGAAGCGAACGTACTCATCCGAGGTCCAGATGTCGGCCAGGCTCCGCTCGTTGACGTTCCCGAAGGTGTAGCGGGCCACGTTCTTGCGGCGGCCGAAGATGTAGTAGGGATAGGTGTGGGAGAGGGCATAACAGGGGCTGACGCCCCCGTCCCACCCCACCACCAGCGCCCGGTTGGTGACGAAGCGGCAGCGCCGTTCGGCCCCCCAGTTCATCCGGGGGAGTTCCGCGATCCCCCAGAGCAGCCATCCGCCGCTCTCCAGCGCCCACCCGGGGGGCAGCGGCAGCGACGGCGTCTCATCCCGCCGATAGAGCGCCTCCTCGGCCATCTCCGGCGTGTGCGGCAGGACGTGGGTGACCAGGACCCGGTTGGCCTCCAACCGCTGCGCCAGGTCGGAGAGCGCGGGCAAGTCGGCGACGTTTCGCTTCAGGACGACGAACTCCAGTTGAATCCGGGGCAGCGCCCGCCCAAGCGCGTGCTTGATGCGGTTCAGGGCCTCCACGTTCGCCACCACCGCCCGTAGGTCCGCCCCCTGCCGGACGTCGGCGAAGATTTCCGGACGGGCCCCGTCCACCGAGATGCTCAGCGCGTCCACCCCCATCTCCACCAGCGCCTGCGCCCGCTCCTCGTCCAGCAGCGTGCCGTTGGTGCTGACGGTCACCCGGACGCCCAGGGCCTTCACCGCCGCCAGGTAGTCCAGCGCGCGGGGGTGGGCGAAGGGCTCCCCGTACCCGCCGAAGAAGACCTCCCGCAGGTCGGGCAATTCCCGCAGTCCCGCCAGCACCCGCTCAAAGGTCGCGTCGGTCATATCCGCCAGCGGCTCTCCCCAGACGTTGCGGACGCAGGTCCGGCAGGCCAGGTTGCAGCGGGTGGTGATTTCCAGGTAGACCTTGCGGACGTCGGGCCGGAGCGGGTGCAGGACGATGCCCCCCTCCGTCTCCTGCAAGAGCATCTCCGCCCCGGCCTTTAGCCCGTACCGGCGCCGCAGCCCCTCCGGCAGCACCACTCTCCCTTCAGCATCCACTCGTACCCTCACGTTTCACCCCTCACGTTTCACTTTTCACTTTTCACGTTTCACTCTTCACGTTTCACTCTTCACGTTTCACTTTTCACGCTTCACCCTCCCACGGCTCCTCAAACTGCAGCACGAACCTCCCATACCCGTCCACGTAGAAAATCATCTCCTTCGCCCCCGGCTTGAGGGTCGCCAGGAGTTTCCGGGAGACGTAGACGGTCAGGTCGTCCGCCTCAAAGCGGACGAACTCTTCCGGATTTTCGGGTTCGCCCATCCGACCGGATGAGCCCTCAAAGAAGATTCATCAATCCAGGCAGACAAGGCGGCGGGCGATGTTGAGCACCCCGCCCCGCTGGCGGATGAAGTCCTGCAGCCAGGTTGAGGGAATCGCGACTTTCATTTTTCTCCTTTAACCGTAGGGATGCAGAGATTACCAAGAAATCCGCGTTCATCCGCGTTCATCTGCGTCCTATTTCTTCGGCCCGATGGCGGGCAGGTCCACGTCCAGCAGCGCGGCCAGTTCCTCCCGCTGCGCCGCGTACTGCGGGTCCGCAAAGAGCGGCGTACAGGCCTCCAACTTGACCTGTCCGGCGGCCAGACGGTTGGCAAAGGCGAAGCAGGAGGCTTCGCCGCAGGCCTTACAGTTGGTGCGCGGCAGAAGTTTGTAGAGTTCCAGGCCGGTGGGACGGCGGCGGGTCTCGTAGTTGGGCTCAATCTGGTCCCGCCGCTCCCAGGTCCGGTTGACCAGGGCGATGATGCCCTCTATCTCCTTGATAGCCGCCTCCCGGTCCTCCACGTTGCTGACGGCAATCTGTGTCGGCTGGAAGACGACGTAGTGGCCGGCCTTGGTCCACCGCAGGGACGGGACCGCCGGTTCGTAGACCGCGCCGCGCAGAGTGGCGTTGAGGTACGGGAAGACCTCGCGGATGTCGTTGGGCAGGTGGGCGACCGCGCTGAACCGCTCCGCCCCCGGCTCACACGGCGGGGTGAAGACCTCCAGGTCGTATTTGTCTATCAGCATTGGACCCCCTCAGGAATGACAGAATGGCAGAATGACAGAATGACAAAATGACGGAATGACAGATTTGATGGTTGTTTGTTAAGGTCGGCGAAGGCCGACCGCTGGCCGCAGGCCCAGCAAGGGCGACTTGAGTCGGCACCCGGCGGAATTGCCACCGGCGCGGGCCGGTGGTATAATGAAACCGGAAGGAGCGGGACGATGCGATCGGTAGAACGGGAGTTGCTGGAACTCCGGACCCGGGTGGAGCGGCTGGAGGAGCGGCTGAACCGGTTAGCGGGCGCAGAGCCGGAAGCCGCCCCATCCCTGCCAGACCCCTCAGACCCGGCCCAGATTCGGGCCTGGCTGAAGGCCCAGGGCATCATCCGGGACCCGACCCCCGAAGAACTCCGGCTGGCGGCGGAGTGGGAAGCACTCCCGGAAGAGGAGAAAGAGGCCATCCGGCGGGAACTGGACCACCTGCCCCCTGGTCCGCTGGCCAGCGACATTATCATTGAGAACCGCCGCTGAGAATGGCCACCTACTACCTGGACGCCAGCGCGCTGGTCAAGTACTACATCCTGGAACCCGGCAGCACCTGGGTGCGGGAACTGGTAGACGTTTCGGTCCCTGATAACGGCGCCCGGGCCAACTCCATTCTGGTCTCCGAAGCGAGCATCGCGGAGTGCGCGGCGGCTTTTGCCGTTCTCTTCCGTACCAGGCGCATCAGCCTGCGCGCACGGGATGGCGCATTCCGCGCCTTTATGCATCATCTGGCCACCGCCCGATTTCACCCCATCCGCGTCCTCACGGAAGATTTCTATACCGCTGCGCACCTCACCCAGCGCCACCCCCTCAAGGCCTACGATGCGGTCCAGTTGGCCGTCGCCCTGCGATGCCAGCAGGTGTTGGCCTCGTTCCCGTCCCCCTCACCTTCGTCAGCGGCGACCGGACGCTCCTGACCGCCGCGCAGTCCGAGGGACTCCTCACCGATAACCCCTTTGACCACGTCGCCCCCGAAGATACGCCGCCCCCTCTGTGACCAGAGGGTCTGAAAACCTATCCTTCGTGTCTTGGTGCCTTCGTGGTTTCCCTTCAGACCCGCCGGGCCAGCGCGGTGTAATCCGCCCCCAGCAGGGTGCTGATCTGGAATGCGACGTCCGCGAAGTACTGCTTCAGTTCGCTCAGGGCTATGTCCCGTTCCACGATAAGCGGGTGGGACTCGGCCTGATTCCGCAGCCGGTAGAACCGGTCCACCTCCTCCCTGGGCAGGTCCTCCCCCGCCTGCTGACGGGCCAGCAGGCTCTGGTAGAGCGCCTGGAACTCCTCCTCCAGCGCGCGGGCCTCCGGGTCGGCCTCCAGGCGCGCCTGGGCCTCCAAGTACTCCCGCACGGGCTCGCTGGAAGCCAGCGCTCGGCCCAGCGCCTCGCAGGCCCGCTGCAACTCTTCGGATAACGGCATCGTCGTCCTCCTTATCCACAGCAACTGCGCCGGGCGTTGGCGGCGAAATCCACCCCCGCCGCCCGGCTGATAGCCTCGTCCACCTCCTGGAACAGGGCCCGCACGGCGCTCTCCGCCGCCCGGTATGCCTGGACCGAGGGGTAGGCTTCCAGTTGAGCCTGGAGTTGCCGCAGGGCCCGCAGGTGCTCGGCGCCGTCGCCCCGCCCCCACTGGAGCGCGGACTGGTGGGCGCGGATCTGCTGCAGCAGGTCCTGTACCGCCTCGTCGTGATTGATGGCCCGCGCGGCCTCCCAGAGCGCCCGAAACTCCGGCGTCTCCCGCACGGCCTCCACCAACTCCCGAATCGCCAATCCTACATCAACTTCCATCTCTCCACCTCCTCCCTTTAAGCTTCACGTTTCACGTCTCACTTTTCACGTCTCACGTTTCACGCCTCACGCTTCACGCTTCACGTTTCACACCCCCACCAACTCCGCCAGCCGACGGCCTCCTTCGGCGAAGGCTTCCTCCCAGAGATGTGGACACTCGTCCAGATGACGGTCGCCCCGGAGCAGCGCGGCGGCGAAGGCCATACAGGTCGGCTCCCCGCAGTCGCCGCAGTTCCTGCGCGGCAGGAGCCGGTAGGCATCCAGCGGCCCGATCAGGTTCCGTCGTTCGTGGCAGGGTGTGATTTCCTCCCGTCTCCGCCAGACATCGTTGCACAGGTCCTGAAACCACCGCAGTTGGGCCAGCGCGTCCTCCGCGCCGTCTACCTTCGCCATCACCGCCCCGTCCGGATAGAAGGTCAGGATGCGTTCCCCCCGCTTGACGGTGACCGTGTTGTTCTCCGGGTTGTACATCAGATTGGGCACGACGGCGTTCAGGTACGGGAAGACGGGCGAGACGTCGCCCGAAAACCGGGCGATGACCCGGTTCTTGGTCGGGTCGGCGATGCAATCCAGGATACGGACGATAGTGAAACTGGAAAGCAGGACGTCGTCGCTCATCCTTCCCTACCGGGGCCCGAAAATATTCCCGCGCACTTCGGTGATGCCCGCACCGGGCACGTCAATGAGGACCTTTCAGCCGCCCTCTAACGCCTGCTGGGCCGGCTTCCTGAGATGTCGGTCCAGGAACGCCAGCGCGCCCTCAGCGTCCCGGTCCAGGATGATGCGGCAGAGGTCCAGGAGTTCCTCCTCCGTCAGGACAATCGTCAGCCCCTTTTTCATCCCGTCGTCCTTTTCAATCCGCGCGTCGGGCCAGCGTGCGCACCGCCAGTGCGAAGAACCCTGCGGCGAAGACCGCCAGAGCCCCCAGATCAAGTACCGTCGTGGGCAAAACGCGTCCGTCCAGCGCCGCCCGCAGCGCTTCCACCGCGTAGGTCAGTGGCAGGAGACGGGCCACGGCCTGCAGCGCGGGCGGCATGGACGCCAGCGGCACGAAGATGCCGCCCAGGAACATCATCGGGAAGCGGATAAAGTTGGCCAGCGTCTGCGCCTCAAAGACCTCCCGGACCGCCACCGAGACGAACGCCCCCAGCGCCGAGAAGGCCGCCGCCGAAAGGAGCAGCGCCAGCACCAGCAGCGGCCAGTTGACGGAGCCCACGCCGAAGACGACCAGGGCAACAGCCAGCACCGCCGCCGTCACCGTCAGCCCGAAGGCCATCCCGCCCAGGAGTTTCCCCGCCAGCAGCGCCGGGAGCCGCACAGGAGCCAGGAGCAGCCGCTCCAGCGCGCCGGTCCGCTGCTCAAAAACGATAACGATGGCCTCCATAGAACTGGAGCCGAACAGGAGCGTCAGCGCCAGCAGTCCTGGCGTCAGCGAGCGCAGGTCGCCCGGGTTGCGGATGGCAAAGGCCAGGACGAAGGCGAACGGGAACAGAATGCCCCAACTGATGTTGGGCGGCTTGAGATAGTAGGCCCGCAGGTCCTTCAGGGCGATGTACCACATCCCGCGCAGATCGTCGCGCAGCACGAAATGCCCACTCCTCACGAAACACAGCGTATGGACGGAGTACGGAGTACGAAATACTCCGTACTGCGTATTCCGTTATGTCCTCCCCTTCTCCGCCAGCATCACCTCGGCGCTCAGGCCGGTGAGGTGGACGAAGACGTCCTCCAGCGTTGGGCGGACGGTGTTGAGGGCCAGGACCCGTCGGCCTTCGGCGGTTGCCCGGGCCAGCGCCGCCTGGGTCGCCTCCTCCACGCTGCGCCCCTCAAACCGGAGCGTCTCCGTCCGGCCATCCCCGTCGGCCAGCGTCGCCTCCACCGCCAGGCGGGCCGGCAGCCGCGCCTTCAGCCCGTCCACCGTGTCCAGCGCCACGATGCGCCCCTGGACGATGATGGCGATGCGGTCGCACAGCCGCTCCGCCTCCTCCAGGTAGTGGGTGGTCAGGAAGACGGTCACCCCTTCCCGGCGAAGGTCGGCGATCATCCCCCGCAGGCCGCGCGCGCTCATCACGTCCAGGCCGGTAGTCGGCTCGTCCAGGAAAAGGAGCGGCGGACGGTGGGCCAGCGCGGCGGCGATCGTCAGCGCCCGCTTCATCCCGCGCGAGAGTTTGGCGAAGGGCACGTCCCGTTTGTCGCTCAGGCGGAAGCGGGCCAGCAGTTCTTCGGCGCGCGCCTTGCGCTCGCGGCGCGGCACGCCGTACAACTGCATGGAGAAGAGCAGGTTGTCAAAGGCCGAGAGTTCGTCGTAGAGGTTGGACGTCTCCGGCACGACGCCGACGCGCTTCTTGATCTGCGTCACCTCGGTCGCCAGGTCATAGCCCAGGACGCGGGCGCCGCCGGCGGTGGGACGGGTCAGGCCGGTGAGCATGCGTACCGTCGTCGTCTTCCCGGCGCCGTTGGGGCCCAGGAAGCCGAAGACCTCGCCCTCGCGCACCGTGAATTCTATCCCCTCCACCGCGCGGACGGGCGGCGCGCCCCGCGCCCCGGGATAGTGCTTGGTCAGTTGGGCAACCTGGATGACGTCGCTCACTTCACCAGGTCAAAAATCATCTTGGCCGCGATCAGCCACAGCAGCACGCCGATCACCCTCTTCAGTTGCGCGCTGGAGAGTTTGACCTTCATCAACTGGGAGCCGACGAGGGAACCGGCGGCCGCCATCACGGCCATAATGCCGACAAACGTCGGGTTCAGGCCGCCCAGGGTGACGTGGCCCAGAAAGCCGGAGAGGGATGAGAAGACCACGATCAGCGAGGTCGTCCCGGCGGCGATTTTCGGGTCCAGCCCGATCCAGTTCAGGACGGGCAGGATGAAATTCCCCCCGCCGACGCCCAGCATCCCACCCAGAAACCCGGCCACTGCCCCGATCCCTGCGCCGGCCGTAACCTCCGCGCTCCGGGCCAGCGGCCGGCTCCGGGTCCTGGCCCGGTAGAACAGCATCATGAAGCCGGCGAAGACCAGGAAGGCCGCGAACAGGCCCAGGAGCAGCCGCTTGTTCACGTAGGGCGTCAGGCGGGCACCGACAGGCGAGAGGGCAACGGCAGTGATCAGCACCGGCAGCCCCACGCGCCAGTTGATCAGACGGCCCCGCCAGTAGTTGATGGCGGCGAACAGCAGGCTCACCACGTTGAGCAACAGGGCGATGGGCGTCGCTTCGGCCAGCGGTACCCCCAGGTAGTAAAAGAAGGGCACGAACAGGAAGGCCGCGCCGATGCCCGCCATGGCCAGCAGTCCGGAGAAGAGAAACACCACTCCGGCGCTCAGGACGTAGAAAACCGGGCTCATCGGGGCGCCTCAGTCCTGCTTCTTTTGGAGCGTCGCCCGCACCTTGCCCGGCATCAGTTCCGGGAACAGATTGGCGTACCCGCCCGGCATAATGCGGACGTTGTCAAAACCGTGTGCGTGCAGGTAGGCGAACGCCACGTTGGCCCGGTCGCCGCCGGAGCAGAAGGTGACCACCAGTTTGTCGCGCGGAACCTCGTCCAGGCGCGCGGGCAACTCGTTGATGGGAATCTCCAGCGCAAAGGGAAATCTCACGAACCCTTTCTCCTCCGGCGCGCGCACGTCCAGCAGGACGGCCTCGCCCTTCGCCCACTTTTCAAAGAAGACGGCCGGCTCAACCTTGTGCTGGCCGGTGCTCCAGTACTCAAAGTCCAACCTGCTCAGCCATTGAGAGAAGGTGTCCTCTGGCATTTTTGGCTCCTTGTGATGTAGAATTCGGGTGGCCGAAGGAGAGCCTCCGGCCACCCCCGTCCCTACCAGATGCGAATCCCGAAGTAGCCCAGGACGAACTTGAGGGCGACGTACAGGAAGTAGATGCCGAAGATGAACTTGAGGGTATGCGGCTTCAGGCGCTTGATGACGGCCGCGCCGACCTGGGCGCCGACAATCGTGCCGCCGCCCAGCAGCCCTCCGGCCACCAGCGCCACGAACCCCTGGGCCACTTTGATCAGCCCGCCCACCAGCGCCAGCGGGATCATAACGGCCAGCGAGGTGCCCATCGTGATGTAGACGGGCGCGGAGAAGAGGTAGATGAGCCCGGGCACCAGCGCGTAGCCGCCGCCCAGCCCGGCGATACCGGTAGCGATGCCGACGATGAAGCCGAAGACGGCCATTCCCCAGCCGCTGCCGGGAATCTCGTTGCCTTCTTTCTTCGCCGGCCCCTTCCCGGTGAAGCCCTGGACCCCCTCCCAGATCATCCGGATGGCGGGCCAGAGGAAGAGCAGGCCCAGGACCAGCCCCAGGAGCGCCTGATGGGCAGCCAGAAAGGTGAAGAGCCACGAGCCCAGGAGCACGCCCAGGACGCCCCCACCGCCCAGCCAGAGCGCCGCCCGCCGGTCCAGATTGCGCCGCACCAGGTGTCCCCACGCCCCGGAGATGGCGGTGAAGATGACGGCGAAGAGGGTCGTGCCCACCGCCAGCGGAGCCGGGAAGCCCATCCAGAAGTGGATGACGGGGAGCATCACGCTGCAGCCGCCGGTGCCGATGAGGCCCCCCAGCAGCCCGGCGAAGAAGCCCACCACCAGCAGGAGAATCCCCCGGCCGATGCCGATGGGCGGTTCTCCCTGGGCATGAACCCCAGCCAGCGCGGCCCAGATGACGATGACCGCCACGATGGCCAGCAGCACCAGTGTGACGGCCTGTGTCCGATACCACGGAGCCTTTTCTGCGGCCATTTGTCCTTACCTCCTGCAAGGAACCGGCGCCACGCGCCCGGCGCGTGTGCGCCTGTCTGTGGGAAAACGATGTCAGAATAGGGAACTTGCCGCTGACCAGACTCCGCGACGGACCGGCGGTGGGCGCTTGCGGCCGGGCCCGCGCCCCCGACAGCACAGACACTGGCACCCTGGACGGCATTTCATCGGACTCCCTCCGGCGGACGGGCGACGCCGTCTGCCTCTGCTATCCCCGGACCGACCTCACTCGCCCGGGGACTTCAGTTCCTGGATCATCGTCCGCACCTTCCCGGCGGCGATGACCTCGGCAACGGCCATCGCCTCGCGGATTTCGTCCTCCGTCGCGCCGTACCGGCGCGCTTTGCCCACATGGGCCTCCGTTCAGGGCTGACACCCCGCTGCCAGCGAGGCGGCGATAAGGTGACAGTCACCTTGAAGGTGACTGTCACCTCAACTATTTAGCGCCGTCCAGCGCCTCCCGCAGCCAGGCGACCACTTCCTCCACCTTCGGGATACGCCCGGCGCAGACCAGTTTCTCGTTGATGACCAGCCCCGGAGTGAAAAGGATCGGGTATTTGGTGATTTCAGCGTAGTCGGTGATGTGCTGGATGGTGGCCTCCAGGTCGGGCATCTCTTCGGCCAGGACCTCCAGCGCGGCGACGGCCTGCTGCTCCACCCAGTCGCAGGCCTCGCAGCCCGGTCCCAGAACCTTGATGTTCAGCGGCATACGTCCCTCCTTGGGTGCGCAAGAATAGACTTTATCGGAAATAGCGCCAGGTGGCGCAGCACGTATCTCTCTCGATAAGGAAAATCTGTGCTCGTCCGCGTTCATCCGCGTCCTATTTCCGATGAAGTTTAATCTTACGCCACAGTAATCTCCGGCTCTATGATGACCTCTGACTTAATGGAGTTGGCGACGAGGCTGTATTTGCGGGCGCTCTCCACCGCCCGCCGAACCCGCTTCTCCACGACCGCCGGGTCCTCGCCCCCCGCGCGCACCACAATCTTCGGCCACAGCCGGACGTGGGTGAAGATTTCCGTCCGGTCCAGTTCTATCAACTTGGTCCCCTCGGCGCGGCACTCGTAGGAGACCAGGTCCAGTTTGAACCGCTCCGCCGCCCAGATGAACATCATCATAATGCAGGTGTTGACGGCGGCGACGAAGGCGTCCTCCGGCGTCAGGACGCCGGGATGGCCGTGGGCATCGGGCGGCGCGGAGAAGTCCATCTCCGGCCCGTTGCCCATCACGATGTGCCCCCAGTGCTCCCCCTTCCAGGTGACGACGGTGTAGTAGGTGGCTGTTCGGCTCATCGGTCTCCTTTGCGTAGGACAACTGCTCGCAGTTGTCCTACGAATGAGCAGCGCGTTTTCGGCAGAACTTCTCGTACTCCCGCGCCAGCGCTTCGGCGTAGGCGGCCTCCTCCTCCGGCGGGATGGGGTTGTAGATGCGGGTGGTCTCCAGCAGTTCCCGCGTCGTCCCATTGCCGGGCCGCTTGCCGGCCTGGTAGAACTGCTCAAAGATGGCCGGCAGCGCGATGAGGGTGACCACCCGCCCGTTGATGGCCACCTTCTGCACCGGAATGCCGGAGCCGCAGGAGCAGAGGGTGATGGCCTCCTCCTCGTCCTCCGGAGCCTCTGGGGCCTCTGCGGCTGGCTCCTCCACAGCGACCTCCACCTCCGCCTCGGCCTCCCGCTTCCGGCCCAACAGTTCGTCCACCAGCCGGGCCACCTCCTGGGCGACCAGGTCCGCCGCCTGCATCCCGGCCTCGTTGAGGCGACGGGTCCCCCGGATGGGCCCCAGGCCGTTCCCCGCCACCACGTCCGTCACGACAATGCTGGCGGCGGGCTTGCCGGAGTACATCTCCGTCGCCCGCGCCGCGCACCGCTTCTCGCAGCCATCTATGGCGACCGTCGGATAGAAGCGGGCGAAGGCCCGGTCCCCCTCCCCGCCGGCCAGAAAGAGCGGCAGGCAGATGGTCACCGTGTCGTTGGGGCGCAACGCCTCCAGCACTTTCAGCGCCGCCACCCGTGAAACCGTCCCCTCCGGCAACTCCTCCCCGGAGCAGGCCACAATCCCCACCTTCTTCTTCGGCAACAACGGCATCGTTCCCTCCACGAATTACGGAGTACGGAATACGGAATACGGAGTACTGCGTATTGCGTATTCCGTATTCCGTTTATGCTTCCCCTTCCAGCGCGTCTATCGCCGCCGCGACCTCCTCCGCCAGCGCCCGGGCCAGTTGCTGACCCTCCGGGTTCAGCGCCGAGATGCCCTCCGGCTTCAGGTCGCGGTGTTTCCGGAAGGCATCCAGGACGGTGAAGGAACGGGCCACCGGCAGGCCGCTCTCCTGCACCATTTTGGTTGCGCAGGCCAGGCGACAGCCGTCAATGGTGACGGTGGGATGGCCCGCCACCGCTGCCCGTGCTTCTTCGTCCCCCAGCACCAGCAGGGAAAGGGCGACCAGTTCGGTCCGGTCCGGGCGCAGGTCCTCCACCACGGTGTACGCGGCCTCCCGGCTCACCGTCCCGAACGTCTTCCCGATCCCGCTGCAGGGAACCACTACGACTTTTCCGCTCATATCTCCTCCGGTATCCCAGGCATCACTGCGAGCCGCTTGGCTGTCCTGAGGGTCATTGCGAGCCCGAAGGGCGAAGGGTCATTGCGAGCCGCCCGTCAGGGCGGCGAAGCAATCTCCCCGCTGCCTTTGGGGATTGCTTCGGGCACTCCGTGCCCTCGCGATGACCCCTTCGGGCGCTGCGCGCCCTCGCAATGACCCCGTGGCCGTCATTGCGAGCCCGAAGGGCGAAGCAATCTCCCCACCACCTTTGGAGATTGCTTCGGGCGCTGCGCGCCCTCGCAATGACCCTTCGGGGCCATCGCCCCTCGCAATGACCGCCGATTATTTCTTCCTCATCTCCTCCTCGGCGACCTCCCGCACCCGCTCCAGGTACGCCTGGGCGTCCATCAGGTGGGCCCGGTCGGCCTCCCAGTCCGTCGCCGCTATGACCGCCAGCCAGCCCTCGCCGTAGGGGTCCTCGCTGATGACCTCGGGGGTCATCTCCAGCGCGGGGTTGACCTCGGCCACCGTCCCGCTCACCGGCGCCGGGACGACAATGTCCGTCTTCATCGTCTCAATGGACGCGACCTCCTCGCCGAAGGCCACCACCGTCCCCACCGGCTTCACCTCGGCGAAGGCGACGTCGCCGCCCGACTGCTGGGCGAAGTCCGAAAGACCGATACGCACCCGGCCGTCCCCCTCCGGCCGCGCCCATACCCCCTCCGGATGGTAGTATCGGTCGGTCGCGAACCGGAAGGTGAACTTGTCCACCGTCAGTTCCAGAAACTCGCTCATCGCTCCCCTCACTTTTCACGCTTCACGTTTCACTTTTCACGTTTTACGATGATAGTGAATCGTCGCCCCTTGGAAGCCCAGCGCGGCCTCCAGGACAGCCTCCGTCAGCGTGGGATGGGCGTGGGTCGTCCAGGCCAGGTCGTCGGCGGTGGCGCCGGTCTGCACCGCCAGCGCCCCCTCGGCGATCAGTTCGGTGACATGCGGGCCCATCATATGGACGCCCAGCACCCGCCCGCTGCCGGCCTCGCAGACGATGCGGACCAGCCCCTCCGTCTCCCCCAGAATCTGGGCGCGGGGATTGGCGGAGAACGGGAACTGGAGCACCCGGACGTCGGCCCCCTGCTGGCGGGCCTGCTCCTCCGTCAGCCCGACGCCCGCCACTTCCGGTGAGGTAAAGATGGCACTGGGCACGGAGCGGTAGTCCACCGCCCGCTTCTGCCCGGCGATGTTCTCCACCGCCACCCGCCCATCCACCATCGCCTTGTGGGCCAGCATCATCCCGCCCACCGCGTCGCCGATCGCCCAGACGTTCGGGACGTTCGTCCGCAGGTACTCGTCCACCGCAATGGCGCGCCGGTTCATCCGGATACCGACCTCCTCCAGCCCCAGGTCGGCGGTGTTGGGCCAGCGGCCCGTCGCCAAAAGGACCCGGTCGCCCTCCACGGCCTCTTCGCCCTTCGCTGTGGTGAACCGGACCCGCAGCCCACCCTCCGCCTCCTCCACAGCCTGGACCGTCGCGCCGGTCCGGATGTCCATCCCTCGCCGCCGCAGGACCACCGCCAGCCGTTTGGCAATGGCCTCGTCGGCCGCGCCGGGAAGGAGATTCGGCATCATCTCCAGGACGGTCACCCGGCTCCCCAGGGCCTGGTAGATGCAGGCAAACTCCAGCCCGATCACCCCGCCGCCGATGACAATCAGGTGGGCCGGGAGGGTGGAGACGTCTAGGGCCTCCGTACTGGTCACCACGCCGGGCAGGTCCAGGCCCGGGATGGGCGGGCGGGCCATCACCGAGCCGGGGGCCAGGATGATGTGGCGGACGACGACCTCCGTCGTCCCCCCGGCCCCGTCGGCCACGGCGAGGGCGTCCGGGCGGACCAGGCGGCCCCGGCCCCGGACCACCGTCACCTTCCACTCCTTGAGCAATTGCTCCACGCCGCCCACCAGCCGCTCCACGGCGGCCCGCTGGTAGGCCATCATCCCCTCCAGGTCGGGCGCGGCCTCCGGGATGCGGACCCCGTACTCCGCGGCGCGGCGGGCGCGGGCCAGCAAGTCCGTCGCGGTGACCAGTGCCTTCGTCGGGATGCAGCCGACGTTAAGGCAGGTCCCGCCGACGCGCGCCTCCTCCACCAGCGCGACGCGCATCCCCAGTTGGGCAGCCCGCAGCGCGGCCACGTACCCGCCGGGTCCCGCCCCCAGAATCGCGACATCGTAGACCTCGGTCATCCTGTCCTCCGTGTTCCGTATTCCGTCATTCTGTCATTCCGTCATTTCTTCATTTTTCGTTCACATTCCATGCAGTACTCCGTCTCCCGGTTGGTCCAGAAGACCAGGCCGCAGCCGGGACAGGTGACCTGCCGGAGACTGCTCTTTTTCTTCTCGCGCGGCCGCATCTCCGGCGGGAGCAGGGCGAACGGGTCCTTGACACAGGCGCACTGAATGGGGGGCTTCTCGCCCTCACGCGGTTCAGTCATCTCAGTTTACCTCCACCAGGAAGATGGATTTAGAGAGAGGGGTCTCCTGACAGCGGGGACAGGTGCACTGCGGGATAGGGGGCGCTTCCGTCACCGGCCCGAGGACGTCCTCCAGCAGGTGGGCCACCCGCGGGTCGGCCAGCCGGTAATAGACGAAGAGCCCCTCCCGCCGCTGGGAGATCACCCCGGCCTCCCGCAGTACCCGCAACTGCTGGGAGACGTAGGGCTGGGGAGCCCCCAGCGCCGCCTGCAGATGGCAGACGCAGGCCTCACCGCGCCGCAGAATGTCCAGAATCCGCAGGCGCGCCGGATGGGCCAGAAGAGAAAAGAGTTGGATAATCGGCTCGTACGGGTCTTCGTTCACAGCGCCAGTTATATGCAATGGATTGCATATAGTATACTCGCGTTCTCGTATTTGTCAAGTCGGACGCCACTGAAGTTGGGACGTGAGTTCCGAGTCTCAGCAAACCCCGGTTGAGCGCTGGGTGGACCGGTGGTATACTAATACCGGGAGCAAAGCATGGGAGAAATCGCCTGGTTTATACCCGGCTGCCCGGAAGTGGCCAGGGGGCCGTTGGCCCGCTACCGCCCTCCCACCCCCGCTGGCGCGGCCGACGGCTATATCCGGCAGTTGACCTCGCCCGGCGCGTTGGTGCTGGACCTGTTCTGCCAGGGGCCGACCTTTCTGAGGGAAGCGGTTCGGGCCGGCTGTCGGGCCATTGGCGCGAACGCCAACCCCATCGGCCTGCTGATTGCCGGATTGGGACTGGAGGGTACCCCCGCGAACCTGGACGCCGTCTTCACCCGCCTGGCCGACGCGCCCAAAGAGACCCCCAACCGCCGCTCCATTCCCCTCCACCGTCACATCCTCTCCCTCTACCGCAGCCGCTGCCCGGTCTGCGGGGGTGAGGGGACAGCGGAGTGGTTCGCCTGGGACCGGGAGGCCCGCTACCCCTACGCCAAGGCCGTCCGCTGTCCCCGCTGCGGGCGCATCCAGGAGGGCCCCACCGACGAGGCGGATATGATCGCCGCCCGCCGCCTGGACCGAAAGGGCTTTGCCTACTACTTCGCCCTGGATCGGGTCGCGCCCCTCAAAAGCTCCCACCGCGCCCGCGCGGCGGAACTGGTGGACCTTTACACCCCCCGCAACCTCTCCGCGCTGGTGGACATCCTGATCCGGCTGGAGGGGCTGGAACTGGAACGGCCGGCGCGCGCGGCGCTGCAGGGAGCCCTTCTGGAGACGATGGACCGCGCCAGCAGCTTGGACCCCCACGGGGAGGAGCGGCCCCGGCCGCGCCTTCTCCGTCCGCCCGCCCGCTTCCTGGAGCGGAACGTCTGGTACTTGCTGGAGGCAACGGTCGCGCGGGCGATGGAGTGGGCCCCGGAGCCGGTCCGACGGGCACCCGGGCTGAAAGAACTCTTCGCAGACCCTACCCCGGCCTACACACTCCTCCCGCTCCCCGCCCGCGAAGTGGCCCGCCACCTGGCACCGGGCACCGTCTCCCTCATCTTGGCCGACCCGCCCCGTCCGGACGGGGTCTTCTGGGCCCTCTGCGCGCTCTGGGCGGGCTGGCTCTGGGAGTCCCCGGCCTCCCAGGCCATGCGCCCCCTCCTGGGCCGCCGCCGCCTGGAATGGGACCGGCATCAGGAGGCGTTCCAGGCGGCCCTTTCCGCCGTCGGCCCGCTGCTCGCCCCCGACGGCTATCTCGTCATCCTCTTCGCCGAACCGGATGAGAATCTGGTCGCCTCGGCCTGCCAGGCCGCCTCCGCCGCCGGATACGACCTGGTCGGCTGGGGGGCCAGCACGGAGGTCGGATGCCGGCTGGTCTGGCGGTGGGCCCCCAGGAGCGACGCCGGCGGCCGTCCCTCTGGGAGAGGGGGGATAGGGGCAGGCCCCGCCCCTCCAACGGACAACGCAGAGGCGCCCCCTGCGGTGGCCGAGACGGTCCGGGAAACCCTGCAGGCGCGCGCCGAACCGACGCCCCGTTTCCTGTTGACCGCCGCCGTCCACACCGAACTGGCCCGGCGCCGATGGAACGGCCCCTTTGGAGAGGTGGTCCAGGCCGTCCGGTGCGGATGGGAGAGCTTGGAACTGGAGGCGCTGGAGATGGACCTCCTCTGGCTCCCCGACCTGGACGCCCGTCGCTTGGACCCGCCGCTGGCGGACCGGGCAGAGGAAATCGTCCGCTCACTGCTGACGGAACGTTCCCCCTGGGCGACCGACGACCTTCTGCTGGCCGTCTACCGCGCCCTGGACGGGCCTCTCACTCCGGAGCCATCGCTGGTCCTGTTGTGTATGCGCTCCTACGGCGTGGAAGACGGCGGGGTCTGGCGCCTGCGGGAGGAGGACGACCCGGCCCGCCGGGCAGAGGAACTGGAGAATTTGCGGCGAGACCTGGAAGAACTGGGGCGACGGTTGCGCTATCGCCCGGCCCGGGGGCGCGGCTGGGACCTGCGCTGGCGAGAGCGGGGACGGGACGTCTACCTGTTTCGGCTCTCCGCCACCGCCGCGCTGGGAGACCTCATTCCCGGCAAACTCCCCCTCCCGCGCGGCGGACGCCCCTGCTGGGTCCTCCCCGGCGGCCGGGCGGAATTGCTGGCCGAGAAACTCCGGCGGGACCCGCGCCTGGCCCGCGCCGCATGGGGGGCCGGCTGGCAGTTCGTCAAATTCCGCCATCTCCGCCGCCTCATCGCCGAAGGAGTGGACCGCCGTACCTTCGCGGTGATGCTGGGACTGGACCCGGCCACCGGCCCCCGGGGAGTCCAGATTCCCCTGATGATGACGGCGGACGACGGACCACCGACGACGGACCACTGACGACGGACGGACCACAGATCACAGGAGGGATTCCATGAGACGCGTCGCCGGCCCGCTACTGGTTTCTCTCAGCCTGCTCATCTCCCTGGCGGCCCTGGCCGTCGGCGGCATCGCCTACTACAGGGCCACCGTGTTGCAACGGGGCATACTGGAAGCCGTCACCCAGACCCGCGCCGCCCTTGCCTCCCTTCCCGGGCGGACGGTGGAGGTCCCCATCCACATCCAGGAGACCCTCCCCATCAGCGCCCAGATTCCCGTGCAGGAGGAATTTGCCGTCCCCATTCATACCGTTCTGCCCGTCTCCACAAATGTGGAAGTCCCCCTGAACATCCCGGTTCTGGGGGAACGGCGGATCAGCATCCCCATCCAGGCCGATGTGCCCATCCACATAGAAGTGGTGATTCCGATCAGTAAGACGGTGAGCCTGGAAACTTCGGTGGCGGTGAACCTGCAGGTGCCGGTGCGGATAGACCTGGACACATTGGGAATTGAGGGCCTGTTGGAGGAAGTGGACGCGCGGCTGGCAGAGATAGAGCGGCAATTACGATGAGGGGAAATCCGGCAGGATGCCCCGTTCCACCAGCGCCTGCGCCAGTTTCTCCGCGTCGCCCGGAGCGACCAGGGCAATGGTCGGGGCAACGATTTCCCGGATGTAGCGGCGAGTAGCGGGGGCGGCAGCCAGTTCCCGCAGCAGCGCCTCGTCCTGTACCCGCAGAAGGACGACCGACTCCAGTCGGGCCTCCGGCCCCCGTTGCGCCCAACGCTCCAGCGCCCGACGCAACTCAGAGGGCACCGGCCCCCCGGTTGCCTCCTCCAGAAAAGCCACTACCCGCTCCGGCGGGATACGCTGCTGGCGGGCCCGCTCCAGCGAGGCGGGCGTCAGCCGATAGCGGGAAGGGTCGCCGACGTGGAGCCAATCGGCCACGCGACTCACCTGGAAGCGCTCGTACCGCCGCCCCGCCGGAACCTCCAGGACAAAGTCGGGCCGGATGACCATCGGCGGCGGGGGGGGCTCCTGGGGCAGTTCTGCCCGTCCCAGAAACGCCGCACCGGTGGGCGTGAGGGAGAAACGAGTTTCGTCCCCATCCGCTACCGCCACCACCCCCAGCCAGGCCAGCGGCCCCGTAATGATGGCGCGGATCAGCGCCCCCTCTACCCGGTCCCAGTTCTCAAACCCCCGCAGATACTCCCCGGTGACCGCGTCCCGGATGTACCAGGTGTCGTAGTTGCCGTCGGGCCGCTGGAAGTCCGGGTCGGCCTCTTTGACAGCGGCGACGAAGTCCGCCAGGGAGTACCACTCCCCCGGGGAGCAAGCGGCCAGGTATCGGAGGACGGCCTCCCGGGCCAGGAGCGGGTCATTGCGCCAGGAACCGGTCTCCTCCGGACGCAGGGTGGGGATATGCCGGAGGTCGTCCCAGGTCGGGTCTTCCCGCCAGGCCTGGGCCAGCATCAGCCGCTGGCGGGGCGGGGAGGCCCGCAGCCAGTCGGTGACCGGCTCCGGGGCCGGGCGGAGGTGCCCGGAGCGGTCCGTCCGCAGCCAGCCCAGCCGCCGGACCAGGTGGCTCAGGAAGGCCCACCGCTCCGGGTCGGGGTCGCGCAGGTAGCGCCTCAGGCTGGCCTCGGCGGAGGACGGCCACTTTCCGCCGGCCGTGGGGCGGACCGGGTGGGCCTGAAAGTAGGCCAGGAGGGTACAGAGGTCGTCCAGGAGCGCGTCGGTGGGGAGAACTGGGGAGGGCGGCGGCGCCGTCGGCGCCAGCCGGAAAAGGGGGACGGGCGAGATCGGGAGGATGGCCCGCAGTTCGTTCGGTATCAGGGCCACCTCGTGGAGGCCGGTGAGGCCCTCCACGACGGTGCGGAAGACCAGTCCCCGATACCAGAGGGACTCCGCCACCGACGCGGGCGATTCCCAGGGCCGCTCCTGCCGGAGGCGGCCCGGGCCCATATCCCGCACCGGTCCCCAGCGGCGGACGAAGGTGGGCCACGCCACCGCCCCGCCAACGGAGTGGAGAAACTCCAATGCGGCCCGCTCTTCGGGGGAGAGCGAGGCCCACACCTCTGCTCCCCGCTTGGGGTCGCTCATCTGCGCCTCCAGCGCGGCGACGGCTTCCAGCCGGCGGTCGGGCAGGCCCTCCAGCCCCCAGCGGCGGGCCACCACCTCCAGCCGTACCGCATCCACATCCGCCAGACACTGCGCCAGATTCCGGCTCATCCTCCCGGGCCTGCCTGAAGTAAGGTCGTGCGGCGGTGGCAGAGCCTGATGTAGCGCAGGCTGTTCGCCTGTACCGGCCTGGCAGCCGGCGCTACGTTCTCATCGGGTGGCAGAGCCACCGCCGCACATCGCCGGTCCACGATGGGGTCCGTCCTATCAAAAGAGTGGGAACTCGCGGTTGATGATTCGGTCCCGGACCTGGTGAACCCGGCTCAGATGCTCATCCAGAATGGCCTCCACATCGGCCTGGATGCTGGGCGTGAGGCCACCGGAAACCGGACGCACCTGCGCTGTCGCAATCAGGGGCTGGTCCAGGGGCTTCCCGATCTGGGAGAGGATGTAGACGGTGGCTTCGCGGACCGTCGGTATCCGCTCCACGATGTCCCGCGCTACCAGCATCGCCAGCACGTTGTAGACCTTGCCGACATGGGAGATGGGGTTCTTCCCGCATGCTGCCTCCAGACTGGCCGCGCGGAAGGGAGCGATCAGGCCGTTCACCCGGTTCCCCCGTCCTACAGCGCCGTCGTCGCCCATCTCGGCAGAGGTGCCGGTGAGGGTCAGATAGACCGCCCCGGCATCCGCGTCGTCGGCCGTGTTGACCGCCACCACCACTTTTCGGTTGTCCAGTTGGCTGGCAAAGGACTGGATGGCTTCCTGAGCCGCGTGTTTCAGTTCCAAGTATTCGGCCATATCTCCGATGCGGGTGGCGATGAAGGGAAGGGCCACCGTCAGCACCATCTCATCCCCCCGCCGCGCCCCCATCACCTTCACATCCTCACCGATGGGGAACTGGTCAATCAGTTGGTAGTTAATGTACCGGGAGGTCTCATAGACCGCGCGCTCCAGTCCGGAGCGGGGCCAGTGGCTGACGCCAAAACTGGTATCATTGGCCGTCACTTCCTCTACCACGTGGACCAGTTCCTCCGCCCCGCGCCCCACGTAGGAATCTATGACCATGTGACGGTCGGGGTCCAGATAGCGCATCGTCTCCCGGATGTGCTGGCGGGCGGCCTGGATGGCGATGGTATCCAGAGGGATTTTGCGGCCCCGGTACGTCGGGGTGCCGCGACCGGCAATCTGGATGCGGATGGGGCGAATCATATGGCCGCCGCCGAAACCGACCTCCACTTCCCCGGCCACCAGTTGCACCTTGTCAAAGTTGTGGTGGAGCAAGGTGCCCAGGTTTTCCAGGCACCAGCGGCAGTATTCCACGGAAATCCGCTCGGCGATTCCGTCACACAGGCTATCGGGGTGGCCGATGCCCTTGCGCTCCACAATCTCCACCGGGAGGTCCTCAATATACTGTCCGCTGGCCTCTGTCACGACGATATTTCGTTTGGACATGTTCTTCTCTCCTGCTCAGGGGCTCCCGGTCGGTGCACTCTGGGGTCGGTTGGGGGGATAGGAGGTAAAAAAAGCCCCCTCTGGAAAGACAGAAGGGGCACGACAGGCGCGCCGCCTCTTATCTTCCAGAACGATCCCGTTCTGCCGGAATTGGCACCTGGGGTGGCACTGACGCCGCCCGTTACAGGCTCATCAGCTTCCACCCTGGTTGCCGAGGCTTCACAGGGCCGGTCCCTCCACCTCTCTGGATAAGAGTGCCGCCGGGGCTATTCAATTGTTGGCTGAATCATACCACAGACAGGAAATTTGTCAAGAAAGGCTTCTTAAAGCCGTCCATTGACGATTTGACCAAATAGCGGTAGAATGATATTGCCGAACAGCAAATCTCCAGCCACTTGCTGGATTCAGGAGGTCGGAAAAATGGAACGGGAAATCGGAACGGATACGGTCAAGCGCGGTCTGGCACAGATGCTGAAGGGCGGGGTCATTATGGACGTGACCAATGCCGAGCAGGCCCGGATCGCCGAAGAGGCAGGTGCCTGCGCCGTCATGGCCCTGGAGCGGGTACCGGCGGATATTCGCGCCCAGGGTGGCGTGGCCCGCATGGCGGACCCGGAGAAGATTCTGGAGATTATGGAGGCCGTCTCCATCCCGGTGATGGCCAAATGCCGCATCGGCCACTTCGTGGAGGCGCAGATACTGGAAGCACTGGGGGTGGATTTCATTGACGAGAGCGAGGTGCTGACCCCTGCCGATGAGGAACACCACATTGACAAGCGCAAGTTTAAAGTCCCCTTCGTCTGCGGGGCGCGCAACCTGGGGGAGGCACTCCGGCGCATCGGCGAGGGCGCGGCCATGATCCGCACCAAAGGGGAGGCCGGTACCGGCAACGTGGTGGAGGCGGTCCGGCACGCCCGCGCCGTCCTGGGGGAAATCCGCCGTCTGACCACGATGGCCGAAGAGGAGATGATGGCCTACGCCAAAGAGATCGGCGCGCCCTACGAACTGGTGGTGGAGACGGCCCGGCTGGGGCGGTTGCCGGTGGTCAACTTCGCCGCCGGGGGGATCGCCACTCCCGCCGATGCCGCCCTGATGATGCAACTGGGGATGGACGGCGTCTTCGTGGGCAGCGGCATCTTCAAGAGTGGCGACCCGGTCAAACGGGCCCGGGCCATCGTCCAGGCCGTCACCTACTATAACGATCCGAAGATTCTGGCCGAAATCAGCCGGGGGCTCGGCGAACCGATGGTCGGCATCAACATCAGCCTCATCCCGGCCGAGGAGCGGCTGGCCGTAAGGGGATGGTAGAATAAAGACCGACGCTAACGCGCCTCGGGAGAGGGAGAATGAGGGCCCGATCGGCAACGATGAGTGTAGACGTTGGACGATTCGCTAAAGAACTGTCTATGAGCGAACAGGACCTGCTGGTGCAAAGCCTGCGGTCTTTCATCGCCGAACAGTTGCGGCTTTTGCGGGCAGAAAAGCAGGCCCGGTGCGCCCGGTTTGGCGTCACGTCGCTGGAGGAGATGGACAGGTTGATCTCCGAGGGTGCTGTAGAGGAGGAGGAGATTCTGGACGACTTCCAGAACGTGGATTATTTGACGGCCCGCATTGAGCACCTGGAGCGCCTGCTGGAGACCCTTCAATGATCAACCTGTTCCATCTGGCCCGGATTGCAAGGGCAGAGTTTTCGGATATCGTTGTGGGACCACCATTATCCGGGACAAACTGCGCATCGTGCTGGAGGACGGCTCCTATATTGACTTCTGGTGGTCGGCAAAGATTCCGGGACGGTTCGCTCATCATTGGGAACGAGTTCATGTGGACGGAACGATCTATCGGCATGACAATATGCCTCATCCCCGCTGGAAAGGGGTGTCCACGTTCCCGCAGCATTACCATCAAGAGAAACCCAACGTAGTCGTAGAGAGTGATCTGCCCTCTGACCCGCCAGAGGCGGCTCTGCGTGCATTTCTGACTTTTGCTCGCCAGACGTTGAACCTGACAAAGAAAACGGAGTGAAATATGCCGAGGGTTGGTGTCCTGGCTTTGCAGGGCGCGTTCATTGAGCACAAAAACGTCCTGGCCCGTCTGGACACACAGGCAGTGGAAGTCCGCCTGCCGGAGCATCTGGAGGGCCTGGACGGCCTCATCATCCCCGGTGGAGAATCCACCACGATGGGCCTGCTGGCCCAGAAACGGGGCCTGCTGGAGCCGCTGCGGGCGTTCGCCCGCTCGGGGCGGCCGGTCTGGGGCACATGCGCCGGAATGATCCTGCTGGCTAAAGAGATTGTGGACGGCGTGCCCGGTCAGCCGACCCTGGCCTTGATGGACATTGCCGTCCGGCGCAACGCCTTCGGTCGCCAGGTGGATAGTTTTGAGGCCGACCTGACGGTTCCCGCGCTGGGAGACCCGCCCTTCCACGCCGTCTTCATCCGGGCTCCGGTTATTGAACGGGTGGGAACCGGGGTGGATGTGCTGGCCGCTTTGGAGGACGGGACGGCCGTCGCCGTGCGGCAAGGCAACCTGCTGGCGACCGCGTTTCACCCGGAACTGACGGCGGATGTGCGGTTCCATCGGTATTTTCTCCAACTGACCGGATAAACGGTGACTGTTCGGCATTGGTCTCATCACCGGGCGCGGGGAACGGGGGCCGCCCGGCCCGCCGCTCCCCGCCTGCGGAATCTGACGGAGGAGAAGAGAACTGAGGCCTGTGGAGAAGGGATACTACAATCACATCACCGATGATCTGGACGCGTTGCTCAACGTCCTGCCGGAAGACCTGCGCGAGCGGGTCCAACAAATTGGCCGGCGGGATGAGTTGCTGGAAGTGATTCTGGACCTGGGACGGGTACCCACCGCCCGCTACACCGACGGCGAGGTCGTCCTGAGCGAACGGGAGGTCACCCGGGAGGACATCCAGCACGTGGTGGAACGGGTGGGCGAGTTTGACGCCGACAACCGCGCCGGCATCGCCCGTACCCTCCACCGCATCGCCGCCATCCGCAACCGCAAGGGCGACATCGTCGGGCTGACCTGCCGGGTCGGGCGGGCCGTCTACGGCACCATCGCCATCATCCAGGACATCATTGAGAGCGGCAAAAGCATCCTCCTCCTGGGCCGGCCCGGCGTCGGCAAGACGACCATGCTTCGGGAGGCCGCCCGGGTCCTGGCGGAGACGAAACGGGTCATCATCGTGGACACGTCCAACGAAATCGGCGGCGACGGCGACATCCCTCATCCCGCCGTCGGACGCGCGCGCCGAATGCAGGTGGAAATGCCCTCCCTCCAGCACGAGGTGATGATTGAGGCCGTGGAGAACCACAACCCCGAGGTCATCGTCATTGACGAAATCGGGAGGGAACTGGAGGCCCTGGCCGCGCGGACCATCGCCGAGCGGGGCGTCCAACTCATCGCCACCGCCCACGGCAACACCCTGGATAACCTGCTCCTGAACCCCACCCTCTCCGACCTGGTCGGCGGGATTGAGAGCGTGACCCTTTCGGACGAGGAGGCGCGGCGGCGGGGCACCCAGAAGACCATCCTGGAGCGGCGCGCGCCGCCGACGTTTGACGTCCTCATTGAAATCCAGGACCGCCAGCGGCTGCTCATCCACCACAGCGTGGCCGAATCGGTGGACGCATTGCTCCGGGGCCGGCCTTTGCAGGCCGAACTCCGCTACCGGGACGCCTCGGGGGAGATTCGGGTGGAGAAAGCTAAACCGCCGTCGCTGGAGGAGCGGGAGGCCGGCCGCGCCCGCCCGTCCCCGGCAGGTCCGGCCCCCTCTCCGACGCCGCTGGCGCCCAAAATCCAGGAGCCGGTGCGCATCTTCCCCTACGGCATCGCCCGCAACCGGCTGGAGCGGGCCGCCCGCCGCATGCAGGTCCCCGTCTACGTGGTGGACGAACTGGGTCAGGCAGACGCCTTCGTGACCACCAAGGGCTTCTTCCGCAAGCGCCCCCGGCTCATCACCGACGCTGAGCGCAAAGGCATCCCCGTCTACGTCCTGCGGGCCAACACCGTCGCTCAGATGGAGGCCTGCCTGAGCGATATCGCGGCGGAGAACCACCTGCCCGGCCCGCTGACGCCCGCCCTGCGGGAGGCGGACCAGGCCATCCGCCGCATCCTGGACGGCGACGCCGACGAGGTGGAACTTTCCCCCCAGAACGCCTTCGTCCGCCGCCAGCAGCACGAAATGGCCCGGGAGGCCGGGCTTTCGTCCTACTCAGTGGGGGAAGAACCGAACCGGAGAGTCCGGATCACGAGGGCCTGAATGGCTCAGCGGGCGTGGGATTGGTTCCGACAGTATGCCCGTGAGATTGTGGACTTCGTCCGTGCTCAAATGGCCTGATGCCCCGACCGTTCTGGAGGCACTCCGGCAGTGGGCGGAGAGAGTCCGACGGCCGGATGTTCTGGGCATCGGATACTGCGGCTCGTACAGCCGGGGCGATTGGGGGGTCGGCAGCGACCTGGATATGGTGATCCTGCTGGAGAGGACGGACGCGCCGCCGGAGCGGCGGGCCGCCGAGTGGGACGTGACCGACCTGCCGGTGCCGGCCGACGTCCTGGTCTACTCGCCGGAGGAATGGGAGCGCCTCCCCCGCCGCCTGCGGGAGGAGACGGTGTGGGTCTATCGCCGGTAGGTATGGCGCGATGTTCATCACCCTGGAAGGACCCGACGGGAGCGGCAAGACGACCCAGGCCCGCCTGCTGGCCGGATGGCTGCAGGAACAGGGCTATCCGGTTGTCCTGGCGCGGGAGCCGGGGGGGACGGCCATCGGGGAGCGCATCCGGGAGGTCCTCCACGACCCAACCCACACCGGCATGGCCCCCTGGGCGGAGGTCTTCCTGTACTGTGCCGCGCGGGCCCAACTGGTGGCGGAGGTCATCCGGCCCGCGCTGGCCGCCGGACAGACCGTCCTCTGCGACCGCTACGCGGATAGCACCCTGGCCTACCAGGGCTACGGGCGCGGGTTGGACCTGGAGGCACTACAGCGGGTCCTCTCCCTGGCGACCGGCGGCCTGACCCCCGACCTGACGTTCTGCCTGGATATTTCGCCGGAAGAGGGGTTGGCTCGTCGCCAGAGGGGAGGCGAGGAGTGGAACCGTCTGGACCGGGAGACAGTGGAGTTCCACCGCCGGGTGCGGGCCGGCTACCTGGAACTGGCCGGCCGGGAGCCCCGGCGGTGGATTGTGGTGGACGCCGCCCGCCCGGTGGAGGCGGTGCAGGCGGACCTGCGTGCCCTCCTGCGGGCGCGCTGGACCGGAGGGGGCGCCCCTCCGGCGTTATAACTCGTCGCCGATGTCCGTTTCTCCGCCCTCCTCCCCCATCAGTTCCGGCATGGCCTTCTCTATCTCCTCCGGGCTCTCCCCCGCCTCCAGCCGCCCGACGACCTCTTCAAACTCCGGCCCCAGGTCTTCCCCCACCTCGTCCGCCATCCGGCGCATCATCCGCGCCAGCGAGCGGGGGTCCTTCTCGTCAAAGTCGGAGAAGAAAGAATCGTCGGCCAGCGACTCCAGGCGGCTCTCCTCGGAGCGGACCACGCGCACGCGGGAGATCAGGCGGGTCAGATTCGTCCCCCCACAGTGGGGGCAGACCGGCGTCCCGCTCTGGGCTTCGGCGAATGTCCGCCAGAAAACGGAAATCCGGCGACGACAATCGTGACAACGGTACTCGTAAACGGGCATTCCATCTACTCCTGCAAACTTGCCGTCTTGCCAACTTGCCGTCTTGCCAACTTGCCGTCTTGCCAACTTGCCGTCTTGCCAACTTGCCGTCTTGCCAACTTGCCGTCTTGCCAACTTGCCCTAAAATTATACCGTCCCCCGAAAAGGAAGGCAAGATGACCTGGACACTCCCTCGCTATCCGCTGCTCATCGTCATCTCCGGGCCGCCCGGGGTCGGGAAGGACTCCGTCCTGCGACGGATGAAGGAACTGGGCTACCCCTTCCACTTCGTCGTCACCGCCACCGACCGGCCCCCGCGCCCCGGCGAGGTCCACGGGGAGGATTACTTCTTCCTCTCCACCGAAGAATTCCTGCGCCTGGAGCGGGAAGGGGAACTCTTGGAGCACGCCGTCGTCTACGGGGAGCACAAGGGAGTACCCAAACAGCAGGTCCGGGACGCCTTCGCCTCCGGCCGGGACGTCATCATGCGGGTGGACGTGCAGGGCGCGGCGACCATCCGCAAACTGGCTCCGGAGGCGGTCCTCATCTTCCTGACCGCCGAATCCAAAGAGGCACTGGTCCGCCGCCTGACGGGGCGCGGGACCGAGACGCCGGAGAAACTGGCCGAACGCATCGGGAAGATAGAGTGGGAAATGAGCCGGATCGGGGAGTTTGACTACGTGGTGGTCAACCGGGAAGGGGAACTGGATCGCGCCGTGGCCCAGATTGCGGCCATCGTGGAGGCGGAGCACTGCCGGGTTCACCCGCGCCGGGTCCAACTATGACCGACCGAATTCGCCGCATTCATCAGCGATTGGTAGCAGAGTACGGTGAGCCGCAATGGACGCCGCGCGACCCGCTGGCGGTCCTGGTCTCCACCATCCTCTCCCAGAACACCAACGACCTTAATCGGGACCGGGCATACGCGCGGTTGCGGGAGCGGTTCCCCACCTGGGAGGCCGTCCGGGACGCCCCGCTGGAAGAACTGGTGACGGCGATCCGTCCGGCGGGACTGGCGCCCACCAAAGCCCCGCGCATCCAGGAGACGCTGCGGCGCATCGGGGCCGAACGGGGCCGGTTCTCCCTGGATTTTCTGGCCGAACTGCCGCTGGAGGCAGCGCGGGCCTGGCTCCTCTCCATCCCCGGCATCGGCCCCAAGACGGCGGCCATCGTTCTCCTCTTCGCCTTTGGCCGCCCCGCCTTCCCCGTGGATACCCACATCCATCGGGTATCCCGACGGCTGGGACTGATCCCCGCGCGGGCCACCCGGGAGCAGGCCCATACGCTCCTGGAGGAACTCATCCCCCCCGAACTCTACTACCCCCTGCACCTGAACCTCATCGCGCTGGGGCGGGACGTCTGTCACCCCCGCAACCCAGAATGCAACCGCTGCGCCCTGCGGGACGAGTGCGATTTCTATCGCCAGAGGCAGGCGGAACCCTATGGCTCTGCACCTGATCCTCATCCGTCACGCTGAGACCGCTGCCAACGTCCAGAAACGCTGGGTGGGGTGGAACGACACCCCGCTGACCGAACGGGGGGAGGCCCAGGCGGAGGCCGTCGCCCGCCGCCTGGCGAACGAAGTGAGCGACGCCGTCGCCCTCTACACCAGCCCGCTCCCCCGCGCCCGCCGGACGGCGGAGGCCATCGGGCAGGCGCTGGGGCTGGACCCCGTCCCGCTGGACGGCCTGCGGGAAATCAACTTCGGCGATATGGACGGGGTGACACTGGAGGAAATGAAGACCCATTACCCCGACCTCTACGAGCGCTGGCGGGACCGGACGGACGTGGAGTTCGCCTGGCCCGGGGGCGAGCGCCGCTCCGATTTCTTCCGCCGGGTCATCGCGACCTGCGACGACATCCTCTCCCGCCACCGGCAGGGCACCGTCCTCATCGTGGCCCATGGCGGGACCCTGCGGGCGATGCTGGCCCACCTGCTCCCGGAGCGGATGAGCCAGTGGTGGGGGTACGAACTGACCCACTGCGCCGTCACGCGGATTTCGGTGGAGGACGGTCGGGCCTCCCTGCTGGCCCTCAACGATACCGCCCACCTCCCCTCTTTCTGAGAGACGGACCCCCCTCATCCGGTCCCCTTCGCGGCCAACAGCGGCCCCTTTTCCCTTTCTCAGCCTTGACAACTGTCGCGGCCTGTGATATAATATGACCAGTCATATATAGGATGAGTCAAACATAAACGGGAGGCGCGATGTCCCTGGAGCATGCCATTCTCGGTTTCCTGAACTACGCCCCGATGACGGGCTACGACCTGAAGAAGGCCTTTGACACCTCCGTCCGCCATTTCTGGCCCGCCGACCAGGCCCAAATCTACCGCACGCTGAAGGACCTGGCCCGCCGGGGTTGGGTGACGGTGGAGGTCGTCCCGCAGGAAGACCGGCCCAACCGCAAGGTCTACCACATCACCGACGCCGGGCGGGAGGAACTGCGCCGCTGGCTGCGCACCCCCACCGACCCGGAGGACCCCCGCGTCCCCCTGCTGGTCAAGGTCTTCTTCGCCGGGGGACTGACCAACGAGGAGGCCGTCGCTCTGCTGGAGGCCTACGCCGCCGGCCTCCGGGCCCGGCTGGAGGAATATGCCCGGGTCCCGCAACAGGCCGCCCATTACGCCGAGGCGATCCGATCCCCCCGCGAGGTCTTCTTCTGGACCCTCACGCTGGACTACGGCGTCCGGCTCACCCGCGCCGCGCTGGAGTGGGCGGAAGAAGCGATCCGCAATATCCACAACCAGGAGGAATCATGACCACTGACGCGACCCGCTCCGTCATCATCATCGGCGCCGGCATCGCCGGCCTCTCCGCCGGATGCTATGCCCGGATGAATGGCTACCGCACCCACATCTTTGAGATGCACACCCAGCCCGGCGGACTCTGCACGTCCTGGTCGCGCAAGGGCTATACCATAGACGGCTGCATCCACTGGCTCGTCGGCTCCTCCCCCTCCTCGCCGTTCTACCCGCTCTGGGAGGAGGTGGGCGCCGTCCAGGGAAAAGAGTTCCTCTACGCCGACGAATATGCCCGCTACGAGACCGAAGACGGGCGGACCCTCCGGTTCCCGACCCACCTGGACGCGCTGGAGGAGCACTGGCTGGAATTTGCCCCGGAGGACGCCGGCCCCATCCGGGAGTTCGTCTCGGCCGCCCGCCGACTCCTCGGGTTCCACCAGCCGCTGGGCAAACCGCCGGAACTCTACGGCCCCACGGACGGCCTCCGGATGTTGCGCCAGATGGCCCCGTATATGGGCCTGATGCGCCGCTGGTCGGCTCTGTCCATCGCCGATTTCGCCGCCCGCCTGAAGAACGACGCGCTGCGCGACCTCGTCCTGCGGGCCTGGTATCCGGAGTTCAGCCTCTTCTTCCTCCTCGTCACGCTGGTCTGGCTGCACCGTCGGGAGGCCGGGTACCCGGTCGGCGGCTCGCTGGCGTTCGCCCGAAGCATAGAGCAGCGCTACCGGGACCTGGGCGGCGAGATTACCTACCGCGCCCGCGTGCGCCGCATCCTGGTCCGGGACGACCGGGCCGTCGGGGTGGAGTTGGAGGACGGGAGCCAGCACTTTGCCGATGCCGTCATCTCCGCCGCCGACGGCTACACCACCATCTTCGGGATGCTGGAGGGACTGTACCTGAACGACCGGATCCGCCGTCTCTACGAGATGCCCCTCTTCCCGCCGCTGGTGCAGGTCTCCCTCGGCGTCCGCCGGACCTTTGAGGACGTGCCGCATCTCATCGCCGGGCTGGATATTCCCCTCAAATCCCCGGTCCGGGTAGGAGGGCGAGAGGAACGGAGGCTAACGGTCCATCCCTATTCCTTTGACCCGACTCTGGCTCCGCCGGGCAAAACCGTGGTGGTCGTGCTCTTCAGCGCGGACTATGACTACTGGCGGCGGCTCCACGAGACGCCCGAACAGTACCGGGCGGAGAAGGAGCGGGTGGCCGAACAGGTGGTGGCAGCGCTGGAGGAACGGTTCCCGGGCCTCTCCGCGCAGGTGGAGATGTGGGATGTCGCCACGCCGGTGACCTACGAGCGCTACACCGGCAACTGGCGGGCATCCTTTGAGGGTTGGCTGCTGACGCCTCAAAACGTGCGCGTACAGGTGCCCCGCACCCTCCCCGGCCTGCGGAACTTCTACATGGCCGGCCACTGGACGATGCCCGGCGGCGGCCTGCCCACCGCGCTCCTCACCGCCCGCTGGGCCGTCCAGGTGATGTGCCACCACGACGGTCAGGAGTTCAGAACACAACGGCCTACGGAACACGCAATACGGAGTACTTGAGGAGGTACCCCAATGTACATTCTCGCCATTAACGGGAGCCCGCGCGGCCGCCGGAGCAACACCGACCGCATCCTCCAGCCCTTCCTGGAGGGAGCCCGCGCGGCCGGCGCGCAGACGGAGACCGTCTACCTGGCCGACCTGAAGATCAACCCCTGCCTGGGGTGCTTCACCTGCTGGACGAAGACCCCCGGCGTCTGCGTCCACAAGGACGATATGGCGGACCTGCTCCCCAAACTCCGCCGGGCCGACGTCGTCGTCTACGCCACGCCCCTCTACGTCTTCACCGTCAGCGGGCTGATGAAGGATTTTATGGACCGGCACCTGCCCAACCTGGACCCGCACATCGTCCGACGGGGGGAGCATTTCCTGCACCCGCCCCGCCACGACGACGGGCCGGCTCTCCAGAAAATCGTCCTCATCTCCAACTGCGGCTTCCCGGAACGGGCGCACTTCTCCGGACTGGTGGAGACTTTCCGCTGCTTCACCGTCAACCCCGACACCGAACTGGCGGCGACCATCCTCTGCGCCGGGGGCGAACTTCTGGCTCAGGAGGCCCTGCGGGAGAGCTTGCGGTGGTACACCGATGCCGCCCGCAGGGCCGGGGAGGAACTGGTCCGCTACGGGCGCGTCCTGCCGGAGACCCAGGCCGTCCTGGATACCCCTCTGGCGGAGCCGGAGGTCTACGCGAATATGGCCAACCTGTGGTGGGATAGCCAGATCGGAGCGTCGGCCCGCCGCCCGGCGGGGGGCAAGGGCGAAGCGCCGCCCCCGCCGGAGGATTCCCTCTCCCCGCCCGTTCTCCTCCCCGCCGGAGGGCCGGGGCAGGGCCCCCGGACCTGCCGGGAGGCCGTCCTGGGGATGGCGACGGTCTTCAACCCCGCGGCAGCCGGAGACCTGCGGGCCGACATCCAGTTCGTCGTCGCCGGGGAGGAGCCGGGGCACTACGTCCTGCGCATCCGGGACGGCCGCTGCACGGCCCACGAGGGCACCGTCTCCCGACCGACGCTCACCATTCACACCCCGGCGGACGTCTGGCTGAAGATTGCCCGGAACGAGTTGAGCGGGCAGGCCGCCTACGTGAAGGGGATGTACCGGGTGGAGGGGGACTTCGGCCTGTTGTTGCGGCTGGGGAGTCTCTTCTCCGGGCCGGAGGGACCGCAGGCGCCGCCGGAGCCCGTCGCGCCTTCGCCGCCCCCGGAGGAGACCGTCCAGCGGGGCCCCATCCGCCTGCCCGGCATGGCCTGGCTGACGGTGGCCTTTATCCCCTGGATCGTCCACTGGGCGACAATGGACATCCCCGACGTCGGCCCCTGGGTCAGCCTGGGGGGGCCGCTGCTGCTGGGGGCGCTCATCTGGGGGTACCGGCAGCTCTTCGCCCGCCCCACCTGGATGGAGACGGGGACGCCCTTATACTTCGCGCTGGCCGGTCTGGCGACGCTGTTGGGAAGCCGGTTCTTCACCGATTACGGGGACGTCCTGGGGTATCTGACGCTGGCGGGTATCTGGCTGGGGACGCTGGCTGCCGAGCGACCGTTTACCGCGGAGTACTCCAAATGGTCGTATCCGCCTGCCCTCTGGAACCTGCCCGTCTTTCTCCGGACCAATGCCATTATCACCACGGCGTGGGGGTGGGTCTACCTGCTGATGGCCGCTCTGGCGCTGGCGGGGCACGCGCGGCCGGAGCAGGCGCTGCTGTGGGTAGTGGTCCGCAACCTGCTCCTGATCCCGGCCTTCGCCTTCACCGCCTGGTTTCAGAAATGGTACCCGGCGCGGGGATAGGGGGAGGCCCGAGGAGGGCGGCGCGCTCCCCGCAAGCTCCGCGAGGGTCATTGCGAGCCCGGATTCGGTGACCGTCACCTTGCGTCATTGCGAGCCGCCCGTCAGGGCGGCGAAGCAATCTCCCTGTCGCTTCTGGAGATTGCTTCGGGCGCTACGCACCCTCGCAATGACCCTTCGGGCGCTACGCACCCTCGCAATGACCCTTCGGGCGCTACGCACCCTCGCAATGACCCTTCGGGCGCTGTGCGCCCTCGCCATGACCTCTTCCGTCGCAGCGCAATTCGCCTGTACCCAGACCGGCCTGCGGCCTATGCTGTGGTAGCGCGGACCCGACGAATGGGGACAAACCCCCAAAAGGCGCAGAGAGCGCAGGGGCTTGTCGGGTCTCCCTGCGCTCTCTGCATCCTTTGCCGTTGCCAAAGCGGATTACTTGATCTCTACTTTGGCGCCGACCGCTTCCAGTTCCGCCTTAGCGCTCTCCGCCGCTTCCTTCGGGACGGACTCCAGCACCGTCGCCGGCGCGCTCTCCACCAGGTCTTTAGCTTCCTTGAGGCCCAGGTTGGTCAGTTTCCGCACCACCTTGATGACCTCAATTTTCTTCTCGCCGACCTCTTTGAGCACGACGGTGAACTCGGTCTTCTCCTCCACCGGTTCGGCGGGAGCCGTCGTGGCGGCGGTGGGCATCGCGGCAACCGCCACCGGAGCGGCAGCCGTCACGCCCAGTTTCTCCTCCAGCATCTTCACCAGTTCGGCGGCTTCCAGGAGCGTCAGTTGACTGATCTCCTCCACCAGTTTCTGCAAATCGGCCATTCCTTACCTCCTCACATTTTACGTTTCACGTTTCACGCTTCACGTTTCGCGTTTCGCTACGCCGCCTGGGGGGCCGTCTTCCCCTCCAGTTTGTCCACATACGCCTGCAGTACATTCAGCACCTGCCGGATTCCGCTGGCGACAACGCCGACCACTTGCGAGGCCGGGGCGTTCACCGCTCCCAGGACCTGGGCTAGGATAACCTCCCGTGGCGGGAGATTGGCCAGTGCGTTGACCTGTGCGGCCGTAATGGGCGTCTTGCCCAGCAGGCCACCTTTGACGGCGAACTTCTCGTGCCCCTTCGCGAAGTCTTGGACGATTTTCGCCGCTGCGGGCACCTCGCCGTGGCAGAAGGCCACCGCCACCGGACCCTCCAGCCACTCCGGCGGCATGGTCAGCCCCATTTGCTGCAGGGCCAGGAGCAACAGCCGGTTCTTGACCACCTGGTACGTCGCCCCGGCGCCTCGCAGCGACCGGCGCAGTTCCTCCACCTCCGCCACCCGCAGGCCCCGATAGTCGGTCAGGATGAGCCCCTGGCTCCCCTGCAGGTGCTCTAAGTACTGCTCCACCCGCTCTGCCTTCTTCGCTTTGCTGATGGCCACCCGACATCACCTCCTTCCGTATCACGTTTCACGCTTCACGCTTCACGCATCACGCTTCACGTTAAAAAGAAACCCCCGCGCCAGCCGACGCGGGGGAGTCTTCCTCATCGGACATCCAATCAGCCCGATGAGGGAATGGACACGCTCTCCAGCCTCGGCAGGCAACTTTCAGCGCCCGTTGGCGCGCCTGCTGTCTTCGGCCTCACTTTTCACGCTTCACGCTTCACGTTTCACGTTTCACGCATCACGTTTCACGCTTCACACGCTTCACGCATCACGTCTCGCGCCTCACGCCACTTCCAGCGCCTGCACGGCCACCGGGTCCACCTTAATCCCCGGCCCCATAGAGGAGGCCAGGGTGACCTTACGGATATAGGTGCCTTTGGCGGCCGTAGGGCGGGCTTTTTTGACCGCGTCTATCGCGGCGGCCAGGTTCTCCAGCAGCGCCTGATTGGAGAAACTGACCCGTCCAATGGGGATATGCAGATTGGCCGTCTTATCCACGCGGAACTCGGCGCGGCCGGCCTTCGCCTCGGAAATCACCCGGGGCAGGTCTTCCGGCGGGACCACGGTGCCGGTCTTCGGGTTGGGCATTAGCCCGCGCGGGCCCAGGATACGGCCCAGGCGGCCCACCTTCCCCATCATATCCGGCACCGCGATGGCGACGTCAAAATCCGTCCAGCCGTCCTGAATCTTCTTGATCCCCTCGTCGTCGGAGATGACGTAATCCGCCCCGGCGGCTTCGGCGATGCGGGCGGCGTCGCCGGCCGCGAAGACCAGCACCCGCACTGTCTTGCCCAGGCCGTGGGGGAGCAGGACCACCCCCCGGACCTGCTGGTCCGCGTGGCGGGGGTCCACCCCCAAGCGGATGTGCAGGTCCACCGAGGCATCAAAGCCGGCGTATGAGGTCTCTTTGACCAGTTGGACCGCTTCCTGCGGCGAGTAGAGGCGGTTGCGGTCCACCTTCTTCAGTGCTTCCAGGTACTTCTTTCCTCGCTTCGGCATTTTCCCTCCTTGTGGTGATTGACGGGCATTGCCCTCCCACCGGGTCGGCTAATCCACGATTTCAATCCCCATACTGCGCGCCGTCCCCTCAATCTGGCGCATCGCGCCCTCCAGGTCCACGGCGTTGAGGTCCCGCATCTTCATCTGGGCGATTTCCCGCAACTGGGCACGGGTGATGCGCCCCACCTTGCTGCGGTTCGGCTCCGAGGAGCCTTTCTCCACCCCGGCGGCCTTACGGAGCAGGTCCGGCGTGGGCGGCGTCTTCAGGACGAAGGTAAAGGAGCCGTCCTGGTAAATGGTGACTTCCGCCGGGACGATGTTGCCCGCCATAGACGCCGTGCGGGCGTTATATTCTTTACAGAATTGCATCAGGTTGATGCCGTGCTGGGCCAGCGCCGGCCCCACGGGCGGGGCCGGATTGGCCTTTCCGGCCTCAATCTGCAATTTCACCACGGCTTTGATTTTCTTCATTGGCACTCTCCCACCGAATCTACGATTTCCGATCTGCTACACTCGCTCCACCTGCAGAAAGTCCAGTTCCACCGGTGTATCCCGCCCGAAGAAGGAGACTAGGACCCGCACTTTGGTCCGCTCTTCGTCAATGGTATCCACGACGCCAATGAAATCGCGGAAGGGGCCGTCAATGATGCGCACCTTCTGGCCGGTCTTGTAGGTGACCTTGACCCGGGGCGCCTCGGCCTCCATCCGCTTCATAATCGCCTGCACCTCTTCCGGGCGCAGCGGTGTCGGACGGTTGCCCATCCCCACGAAACCGGTCACCCCGGGGGTGTTGCGGACCACCGACCAGGATTCATCGTCCAGAATCATCTGCACCAGGACGTAGCCGGGGAACACCCGGCGCTCCACGGTGCGCCGCTTGCCGTCCCTGACCTCAATCTCTTCCTCGGTCGGGATGACCACCTGGAAGATTTTATCCTGCATGCGCATCGTCTCAATGCGCTGCTCCAGGTTGTGTTTGACCTTGTTCTCGTAGCCGGAGTAGCAGTGGATGACATACCAGGCCCGTTCGTCCGTCGGCTCGGCGGTCGGGTCGGACGATGCACCGGCGCTCCCCGCGCCTTCGGCCGGAGCGGATGGGCCTGCATCGGGCGCGGAGAAACGGGAGCGCGGCCGCGACGGTCCCCCTGGGGACTCCGGGCGCTCCTGTGCCTCCTGTTCCGCTCCTTCCAGGCGGTCTTCCTGCTCCATCCCTTCACCTCTCCGTCGCCGCTACTCCTGCTGCCGTCCCAGGATGACCCCGACGACGATGCCTGCCACCAGGACGGCCAGGCCCATCGCGATCCGCCAGGGGTCGCTCTCTATGATGCCCCGTAGCCACCATGAAAAGAGCAGGTCCATCAGCCAGAGGAAAAGGGCCATGCTGACGGTGACCACCAGGACAATGCGGGTCAGCCGCCAGGTCTCCTCTCGGGTGGGCCAGCGGACCCGTTTGACCTCCACCCGGGTCTCCCGGAAGTAGCGGACCAGTGCGTTTTCTTTCTTCACGATGAACCGTCCTCCGGCATGATCGGCTCGCGGCCTGTGTTGGTCCATCAGCGCAAGAGAACCGTGCGCCGCATCCGCCTAACATTTCAAGACACCGCCGGGGTGGGCGGTGTCTTGAAATGCATCAGGCAGGGGGTGCGGGACTTGAACCCGCAGCCTGCGGTTTTGGAGACCGCTGCTCTGCCTTATTGAGCTAACCCCCTGCGATGATCGGTCGCCCGGTGGGGGCAAGCGCCGGGCCTGCTCCTACTTAGTTTCCCGATGAAGCGTGTGCTTGCGACAGCGCGGGCAGAACTTGCGCAGTTCCAGCCGCGATGGATCGTTCCGCCGATTCTTCTCGGTGGTGTAATTCTGTTCTTTGCACTCTGTACAGGCCAGAGTAATCGTCAGCCGAATTGCCTTTCCCTTCTTCGCCATAGGAATCCCCAAAATTCAAAGTCACCAACAAAGCCCTTATGCGGATTGGAGATGATGCGCAAAGGAATTGACCAGAACTGGTTCGGCCTCTTCTGCCAGTTCAACTAGAACAAAGTAAGAGGCGGGATACAGATAGTCCTCCCCCGTTTCGTCCACGATGCGCAAATCTCCGTCCTGTTCGGCCACTTCGTCGGGCAGTACTCTATAGACTTTGTGCAACTCCAGTGAAGCGGGATATACCGAATTGTCAACACATATGGCAAAACGGAGTTTCATCGCTCTAATCCAGATAACGTTTTCGCTTGATCTCTTTCCTGCCGATTCCGTGCGCTTCGTACCAGTGAAGTTCCGCCCGACGCGTCCTGCAGTTTATTAGATGAATGGTCGCGATCCCTTTCAGTTTACGCCAGCGGCCCCGGCCATACTGCTTCCGCAGCCGTGCGATTTCCCGAATTCCACTCCCGACGGCGATTACTTCAACGTCCGTTATCTCGCCGAGAATCTCAAATGGCTGCATTTATCCGCCGGAGTGGGGAGATCATCCAGGAGCCCACGATGGGAATTGAACCCATAACCACACCCTTACCAAGGGTGTGCTCTGCCGATTGAGCTACGTGGGCCCACAGTGGGCCGGGCAGGACTCGAACCTGCGAAGGCTGAGCCAGCGGATTTACAGTCCGCCCCCTTTGCCGCTCGGGCCACCGACCCATCAAGCCGACGGCGGGACTTGAACCCGCACACTTCCGCTTACAAGGCGGATGCTCTGCCGATTGAGCTACGTCGGCAGAAACATTATACCATACCCACCCGAAGGGTCAAGCCCCAGCCGCCGATAAGTATACCCCAATCGGGCCTTTTTGTCAAATTCTACCTGCGCTCCAATCCCAGAACGCGGACCACCGGTACGACGAAGAGAATCCCCGTGTGATGGGTATTCAGGTCACCGGTAATTTCCTGGGTCGCCGCGACGACTCGGTCCACCGCTTCCTCATCCTGGACGACGGTGAAGATGGTGCGGTGGTGAAGTTCGCAGACGCCCAGCAGGTCCCGAACAGAGGGCACCAGCGGCAGGTCGTCCCAGATGGCTTTCTGCATACGGCCCAGACCCGTGCTCTCCAGAATCGTCGCGCCGGGAACTCCCGCTTCGTCCCATGCCCGAAGGACATCGGGACACTGGTCGGGGTTGTCCAGAACCAGAACGACCAGATAGGCCATTTTGGATACCTCCTCCTTAAAACTCACCGCAGAGGAAGCAGAGGGCGCGGGGTTTTCGTTCCTTCCATCATATCTCTGCGCTCTCTACGGTAATCTACGCGGTCATCCGCCGGGCCGGTTGCTGATAGAGCAGGCGCAGCAGGATGGGCGTGAAGAGGGTCGTCGCCAGGACCACCAGGACCACGCCCGCAAAGATTTGCCCGGTGATCAACCCGCCCTCCATCATAATGGAAGCCACGATCAGACCTACCTCGCCCCGGGACATCATCCCCACTCCCAGGCGAAGGGCATCCGTCAATGAGAACCCACCCGCCAACCCTCCCAGTCCGCAGCCCACCACCTTAGAAAGCATGGCGGCCCCGATGAGCGCCAGGGCGTAACCGATACCCTCTGCGCCGATAGCCCGCGCGTCTGCCTCCAGGCCGATGTTGACAAAGAAGATAGGGACGACCCACGCGTAGGTCAGGATGTGCATCCGGTCCCGGATGTAATGGTGGAGCGGCGAACGGGCGAAAGCCAGGCCGGCCAGGAAAGCGCCGGTGATGGCCGCGACGCCGCCCAGCGCCTCCGCCGCCCAGGCGAAAAAGAGCAGGGTGACCACGACCAGGGCCATCACCCCCTCGCTGATGGGGAGTCGCTCTACCCGGGCCGGCAGACGCGGGATGACGCGCGCCCCCACCCAGATGGCGATGGCCAGGAAAAGGAGCATCCGCACCAGGACCCAGAGGATATGCCAGATGGTGCCTCCCTCGCCGGTCAGCGCGATGGAGACAGAAACCAGCAGAATGACCAGAATATCATCTACGACAGCCGCCCCCAGAAGCGCCACCCCTACCCGGCTGCGCAGGACGCCCAATTCTATCATCGTCTGCGCGGAGATGCTCACGCTGGTCGCGGCCAGCAGCAGGCCGACCAACACCCCCTCCAGCAGGCCGAAGCCGAAGAGGAGAGAGACCCCCAGCCCCAGGCCGATGGGAAAGAGAACCCCCAGAACGCCGGCCCACACCGCAGGCCGCCCCGCCCGTCGCATCGCCTCCACGTCCACCTCCAGGCCGGCGATGAACATCAGGAAGAGGACGCCCAGATGGGCCAGGTAGCGGAGGGTCTCTTCCAAATGACCCCCGGCGAAGACCGGCCAGTGGAGCATATTGAGGACGGTCGGGCCCAGGATGAGGCCGATGAGCAATTCTCCCAGCACCGCCGGTTGCCCCAAGCGGACGCTCAGATAGCCGGAGGCTTTGGCGGCGAAGATGATGATGGCAAGGATCAGCAAAAACTGGAGCAATGGGTCCACGTCCTCCTCCTAATGTGATGTGGAAGTCGCCTGAAAATTGTATCCCAAAGGACACACGAATAAATTGCACGGCAATTTATGTTATCCGCAAACGCTCAGATGTCAAGTCCGGCGTCCGGCGCTTGACAAATCCGCGTTCTGGATTATAATCCCATTTAGTGAGATTTATTCCCGTTTTTTGGGACTCGGCTCCCGGAAAGGAGGCCCGGTATGCGCCTCATCCTCATCGGTCATATGACCGTGCGCGTGGAACTGGACGGTGTGGCCTTTCTCACCGACCCCTGGTTCGGCCCGCGCACCCGGCTGGAACGCCTGCTGGCCCCCCGCACCCTGCCCCCCGCTCTCTCCCCGGACGACATCACCGCTCTGGATGCCCTGCTGGTCTCCCACGACCACATAGACCATCTGGATGAGCCCGCGCTGGCGCTGGCCCGACGGCTGGGGTGCGCCGTCATTGGCTCCGGGAAGGTCGCCCGGCGGGCGCGGCAGGTTGGGGTGGGAGAGGCGATCCCGCTGCGGCCCGGCGAGAGCGTCCCTCTGGGTACCCTCACCGTCCACGCCGTCCCCGCTGACCACCCGTTGGCCCCCGATGCGGTGGGGTTCGTCGTCGTCGGGAGCCAGACCGTCTACTTCAGCGGCGACACCCGCTGGACCCCCGCGCTCCGGGATGCCCTCGCCGCGTTCGCCCTGGATGTGGCCCTGGTCCAGGCCGCCTGTGCTCATTATCCCTTTTTCGGCGACGACGGGATGTCCCTCCCCACCGCCGCCGCCCTGGCCCGCGCCCTCCGGCCCCGCTGGACCGTTCCCCTGCACCTGCACTGCGCGGGGAAGTGGCTGGACCGGGCCGCTGGAATCCGCGTAGAAATGGACAACGCCGACCGGGTGCAGGCCGCGCTCTCCGCCTGGGCCGACGCGCTCCGGGCCGACGGCCTGGGCGTCCAACTCCTGGAGCCAGGCGTGCCCTGGGAGACGGAACACGCAGTACGCAATCCGTAAAACGTCCAATGTGAGGAGGTACAAAATGGCCGCAAGCGACATTCCCCTGGAAGAGATGATCGCGCGCTACAAACAGGTGCGCACCCCCGCCATCGCCGACATCCTGGACCAGAAGGGGCTCTTCCACCAGATTCTCCCGCCCCAGATCCAGGCCATCGCGCCGGGGATGCGCGTCGCCGGGCCGTCGCTCACCGTCAAGGGCACCCCCACCGTCATCCATAAGGACGAGTACCTGCAGGTGGCGGTGGAGGCGTACGCGACGCTCCAGCCGGGCCAGGTGGTGGTCTACGATACCTCCAACGACCCCGGCACGGCCCACTGGGGGGAGATGATCAGCACGACGACGAAGGCCAAAGGCTGCGGCGGCGCGGTGATAGACGGCGGCGTGCGAGACGTGGAGGCCATTATAGAACTGAGCTTCCCCGTCTTTGCCCGCTACAAGACCCCCGCCGACATCCGGGGCCGCTGGCGCTACGTGGAGATCAACGTCCCCATCCGCATCGGCGACGTCCACATCTGCCCCGGCGACTGGGTCGTCGGCGACGCCAACGGCGTGGTCGTCGTCCCCCAGGACCTGGCCGTGGAGGTCCTGCTGGAGGCGGAGAAGGTCCTGGAGACGGAGCGGAAAATCTGGGAGGAGCTGCGCGCCGGCGAACATCCGCTCAACGTCTACCTGAAATACGGGCGGTTTTAGAGACCTCACCCCACCCCCGCCGCCTGCGGCGAAGCCGCTGGGGGAGGGGTGAGGCAAGGAGGGGCAAATGAGGATCACCGACCTGATCGTCACCCCCGTCGCCATCCCCCTGGGGGTCCCGCTGGCCCACGCCTGGGGCGTCCACCTCGGCTTCGGGCGGGCCATCATCCAGGTCGTTACCGATGAGGGGCTGGTGGGGCTGGGCGAGACGACGCTCACTCCCAGCGGCCGCCAGATGGAAGAGGTGCTCCGCTCCTGCCGGATGCTGGTCCTGGGCGAGGACCCTTTCAACCTGGAGCGGCTGCGCTGGAAGGTCGCCAACCCCTTCTACGTCCGTATGTTCGGCCCCAACCTGATCAACGCCTACGCCGCCATTGAGTTCGCCTGTCTGGACATCCAGGGGCAGGCGGTCGGGCGGCCCGTCTGCGACCTGCTGGGCGGGCAGATGCGGGACCGGGTGCCGGTCTCTGCCTACATCTTCTACGAGACGCCGCCCGGCGGGGAGGAACTGCTCCCCTGGGAGGAGGCGGATGCCCGCATCGTGGAGAAGTGCGCTGAACTGGTGGAGGGGAAGGGCTGTCGGGCCATCAAGTTCAAGGGTGGCGTCTATCCGCCCCACCTGGAGGCCCGGACGGTGCGCCACCTCCGAGCCCGCTTCCCCGACGTCCCCATCCGGCTGGACCCCAACAGTTCCTGGGCGCTGACGACGGCGGTCCGTATCGCCCGCGAACTGGCCGACGCCGGCCTGGAGTATCTGGAGGACCCGGTCTGGGGGCTCTCTGGGATGGCCAAACTGAAGCGGATGGCCCCCTGGATGCCGCTGGCGTCCAACATGGCCTGCTTCGGCTACGAGGATGTCGCTCCGGCGACGCTCCTGGATGCGGTGGACGTGGTCCTGGCGGACCCCCACTGGTACGGTGGGCTGCGGGCCACCCGCGCGCTGGCCCAACTCTGCGAGACCTTCGGGCTGGATATGGGGATGCACTCCGGCACCGAATTCGGCGTCTCCCTGGCGGCGGTGCTGCACCTGGCCGCGTCCCTTCCCAGCATCCACCACGCCCCGGACGTCCATTACCACTACCTGGGGGACGATGTCATCCGGGGCGGGCCGCTGCCCTACGAGGACGGGGCCATCCGCGTCCCGCCGGGGCCGGGCCTGGGGGTCCAATTGGACCCGGACAAGTTGGCCCTCTACAACCAGGTGTACGAGTGGTACATCGCCGCGCAGGCAACCCAGCCGCGCCGGGAGCCGATCTACACGAAGGCGAGGTGGTGAAATGGCGCTTCACCTGGTGACCGGAGCTGCCGGTTTTCTGGGCCGGTATCTGGTGCGCGGGCTGCGGGCGCGGGGAGACGGGGTGCGCGCGCTGGACCTGAAGCGCCCGGACGACGCGGAGCCGGATGTGGAATGGGTCGTCGCCGACGTCCGGGACGCCGACGCGGTGCGGCGGGCCTGTGAGGGTGCGGAGGTCGTCCACCACCTGGCCGCGCTCATCCCGCAGCGCCGCGCCGACCCGGAGACGATGCGCGCCGTCAACGTGGGCGGGACGGAGAACGTCCTGGAGGCCGCCCGCGCGGCAGGTGCCCGCCGGGTCGTCTTCCTCTCCAGCGTGGAGGTCTTCGGCGTGCCGGGGGTCGTGCCCTGCCCGGAGGACGGGCCGCTGGCCCCGCTGGGGGAGTACGGGCGCAACAAGATCGCCGCCGAGGCACTCTGCCGGGAGGCGGCGGCCCGGGGGCTGGAGGCCGTCATCCTGCGGCCACCCACCATCGTGGGGCCGGGGCTGGAGGAGCCGTTCCTGGTGGGGCTGATGGCCGCCATTCGGGACGGGAAGCCGGTGACGCTCCTGGGCGATGGCCGCAACCGCTTCCAGTTCGTCCACGCCGAGGACGTCGTCTCGGCCTGCCTGCTGGCCGCCGACCATCCCGCGGCCGCCGGGGAGGCCTTCCACATCGGCAGCGCCGATGTCCCGCCCATCCGCGAAATGGTGGAGACGGTCATCGCCCGCGTCGGCTCGTCGTCCCGAATCCAGACCATCCCGGTCTGGCTGGCCCGGCTGGCGATCGCGCTCCTGCGCCCGTTCGGCAGGGCGCCGCTGGAGCCGGAGCACGTCGCCATCGCCGTCGCCGACTACGTCTTTGACATCTCCAAAGCCCGCCGGGTGCTCGGTTGGGAGCCCCGCTGGGGGAACGTGGAGGCCGTCCTGGATACCTACCGGGCCGCCTACGGAACACGCAGTACGTAATATGGAGACCGCCCAGACCGTCCTGCGCGCGCTGGCGCTCCTGGAGGCCGTGGCGGAAGGGGTCCACGACCTGGAGGGGTTAAGCGCCCATGTCGGCCTCAGCCGCAGCACGGCCCACCGTCTGCTGACCACCCTGGTCCGCGCCGGCTATCTGCGCCACTCGCCCCGCGAGGGGTACCGTCTGGGGCCCAAACTGATAGAACTGGGCTTCCGCGCCCACGCCGGGCTGCATCTGCCCTCCCTGGCCCGTCCCTACCTGGAGGAATTGTCCGAGGCCACCCGCGAGACCGTCCACCTGGGCGTCCTGGACGGGAACCAGGTCGTCTACATTGACAAAGTGCCGGGGAAGCGGGAGTTGCAGATGGCCTCGTACATCGGCGCGCGGGTTCCGGCCCAGTCCACCGCCCTGGGCAAGGCGCTGGTCTCCACCCTGCCGCGGGAGGAATGGCTGCGGGCCTTCGTCCCGGGCCTCCGACGGACGGAGCGGACCATCGCCGAGGCGGACCGGTTCCTGGAGGAGATAGAGCGGGTGGCGCGGGAAGGGTACGCGCTGGACCTGGAGGAGAACGAGCCGGGGATCCGCTGCGTCGCCGCGCCGGTGCGGGACGGGGCCGGGCGGGGGGTGGCGGCGGTCAGCATCTCCAGCGCGGTCCTCTATCTGACCGAGGAGCGCATCCGGGAACTGATCCCGCTGGTCCGGGAGACGGCCCGGCGGATTTCGCGCGAGTTGGGATGGAGGGGCGATGAAGCAGGTTAACGGGCCGGGCGCCGGCAAAGTGGTGACCTTCGGCGAGGTGATGATGCGGCTCTCGCCGCCGGGCCGGCTGCGCCTGGGGCAGGCCCGCGCGCTGGAGGTCACTTTCGGCGGCAGCGAGGCCAACGTCGCCGTGGCGCTGGCCGGGTGGGGGGTGGAGGTGGAGCACGTCACCGCGCTGCCCGAGAACGACCTGGGCCGGGCCTGCGCCCGCTTCCTGCGCCAGTTCGGCGTCGGCCTGGAGCATGTGGTCTGGGGCGGCCCGCGCCTGGGGCTCTACTTCTATGAACGGGGCGCCGCCCAGCGGCCCGACGCCGTCCTCTACGACCGCGCCCATTCCGCCTTCGCCACGCTGGAGCCGGGGCGGATTCCCTGGCCGGAAATCTTCGCCGACGCCGCCTGGTTTCACTGGAGCGGCATCTCTCCGGCCGTCTCCGCCTCCGCCGCCGACGTCTGCCGGGAGGGGGTCCGGGCGGCGCGGGCGGCGGGGCTTGTCGTCTCCTGCGACCTGAACTACCGGGAGCGGTTGTGGGATTGGGGAGGCTCTCCCGGGGAGGTGATGGCCGAACTGGTCGCCCTCTGCGATGTGCTGGTCGGCAATCCGGGGAGCCTGGCGGCCGTCTTCGGGCTGGATGCCGGGGAAGGGACGGAGGGGAGCTGGGCCGCGAGCGGGGAACTGGCCCGTCGCTTCCCGTCCCTGCGAATGGTCGCCCTCACCTGGCGCGGCGTCCGCTCCGCCCGCCACCACACCTGGACGGCCACTCTCTGGGAGCCGGACGGGTTCTACACCGCGCCCGTCTACGAGATTTTCCCGATTGTGGACCGCATGGGAGCCGGGGATGCCTTCACCGCCGGCCTCATCTACGGCCTGCGGACGTTCGGGGCGGACCGGCAGCGGGCGCTGGATTTCGCCGTCGCCGCGTCGGCCCTGAAACACTCGGTCTGGGGCGACGTGCATCAGGTGTCGGTGGCCGAAGTGGAGGCGTTAATAAAAAACCACGAAGGACACGAAGGGCACAAAGGGTTTGATAAAAAACCACAAAGGGCACAAAGGGCATAAAGAAAATTTTAAAAAAAGACCTCTGCGCTCTCTGCGTCCTTTGCGGTGAAATTCAGAGCGTCCTTTGCGGTGAAATTCAGGTGAACCGCATCGGAAAGGGGCGGGATGAGCCGGTTCAGCCGATTGGAGGTTTTTCGGGCCGTTCTGGAGACGGGCCTGGTGCCGATTTTCTACCACCCGGACGGGGAGACGGCGCGGGAGGTTGTCCGGGCCTGTGCGGCGGGCGGCGCCCGGGTGGTGGAGTTCACCCATCGCGGCGACTTCGCCCTGGACGTCTTCCGGGGGCTGGCCCACTGGGCCCGCCAGGAGGTCCCGGAGGTTGTCCTGGGGGTGGGGTCGGTGGTGGATGCGCCGACGGCGGCCCTATACCTGGCCTGCGGCGCCGACTTCGTGGTGAGTCCGGCCTTCATCCGGGAGGTGGCCCGGCTGTGCAACCGTCGTCAGGCCGCCTACATCCCCGGCTGTGGAACGGTTGGCGAGATTCTCCGCGCCTGCGAATGGGGGGCGGAGGTGGTCAAACTCTTCCCGGCCCAGGTGCTGGGGCCGGCCTTCATCCGGGCGGTGCGCGGCCCGTGTCCCTGGGTGCGTCTGTTGCCGACGGGCGGGATCCGGCCGGCCGAGGCGGAGGTCCGGGCCTGGCTGGAGGCGGGCGCGGCGGCCATCGGCATGGGCTCCGAACTGATCCGCCGGGAGTGGGTGGAGGCCGGGGACTGGGCCGCCATTGCCGGGACGGTGCGGGAGGTCCTGGAGTGGATCAGGGGCTTTCGCCGGCAAAATGCTGATGGGAAATAGGACGCGGATGAACGCGGATAAACGCGGATAAACGCAGATAAGCGCGGGTTTTCTTTTGCAGATTGACAAATTGTTTCGGCAATCGCCGCTTGCGCCCGACCGTGTTGCAACCTGAAAAATTAATCCGGCAATCTGCCGTTTTTCGCCCTCACCCCTCCCCCGACCCCTCCCCTCTCCCGCTCGC
>JACIWQ010000090.1 GCA_014360895.1 Thermoflexales bacterium
GCTCGTGGTGAACTTCGGCGGCTCTGCCGCTCGCGATGACCCTGCGAGCGCGGAAGCGGTCATTGCGAGGCCCAACGGGCCGAAGCAAACGTCATTGCGAGGCCCAACGGGCCGAAGCAAACGTCATTGCGAGGCCCAACGGGCCGAAGCAATCTCCCAAGTGCGCAAGTCCTGACGGTAAAAGGTAGGGGGCGGCAAAGCCGCCCCCCTCCCGCGAACCCTCTGCTATTCCGTCGGGAATCGCTCCCTCAGGGCCGCGCCTTCCTGAAAGTGGGACCGGGCGGCCTCCTCCTCTCCGGTTGCCCGCAGCGCGCGGGCCAGGGCATCGTGAATCTCCGGCTCCAGCGGCTGAATGGCCGCCGCTCGCTCCAGGTGGAATCGGGCCTCCTCTGCCTGTCCCTCCAGCAGCAGGACACGCCCCAAATGGTAGTGACCCCAGGCAAAGGCCGGCTCCCCCTCTTCGGCATCCACCACTTGTCGTAAGGCCGCTTCTGCCTCTGCCAGTCTCCCCGCACGCAGTTGGGACATGGCCTCCCGGAACCGCTCATCCGTCTGCCGGAAGCGACCGTACCGTTCCCATTGACCGAAGAAAGAGCGGATGTCAAACTCAAAAGAGCGCTCGGCCCCGCATCCTTCGCAGCGGGCAAGTAGATGGTCTACCGGACCGGACGGACTCTGGCGCAGTTCCTGCCGGACGGCGACGAAGTACCCTCCGCAGGCACAGCGCTGGTTGGCCACATAAACGTATTCAAACTCAATGCTGTTGACCGGGATGGTTTCCATAATCAAAGACCGGTCGGGCCGAGGTCGGCGAAAATCCCGTCCAGTTCGTCCGGAGGGACGTCAAACACCGTGTTGTGGGGCGGTAGCGGTTCCCAGGTCATCCACTCGGGAATCCGGTCGTCGGCCGGGCCAAAGCCAACCCGTCGGTTGAATGCCCGCTCCAGGCGGAGAGTTTCCTCCCCCAGGCGGGTCAGAGCGTCCTCTCCCACGTCCCAACCGTAGCGGGCGTTGAGCAGGGCCGGGATCAGGTCGGGGGCAGTGGAGAGGCCAAATCCGGCGAAGATGCAGAGGCCCAGTGTGTCGTACGCGGCCATGGTGACCTGGGCCCGTCGGGAGACGGCGACCTGGCCCTCGGGTTTCAGGTGGTCAATTTTGGCCCGGATGGTCAGGCCGGCGGTGTGGTCGGCGCCCTGGGGGGAAGTTGCGTAGGTTACCCCCGTCCCCTTGATGGCGCGGGGGTCGTAGGCGGCGATGGCCTGCCCTTTGACCGCCGGTACCTGGAGGACGCCGAAGGCCTGCCCGGTCGCGACGGCTCCGTTGCCGAGGATGCGCCCCATAGGAGTGGCGTGGCGGATTTCGTCCAGCAACTGAAGCGCCGCCGCGCCGTCTCCGAAGGACCAGATGCCGCCCCGGGCGGCCACCCCCAGCGCCGCGCCGACCTCAATGGTATCCACGCCGATGTCGTTGGCATGCCAGTTCAGACGGGCGATGGTCTCCAGGTCGTCCAGCCCCAGGTTGGAGCCCATCAGCGCGATGGTCTCGTATTCCAGCGGCGAAATGATGGTCCGACCCTGGGCGTCGGGGACCACGTTGGAGCAGCAGATGATGCATCCGGGCATGCAGGCGTGGGACGGGTCTCCTTCGCCGCCCCGCGCCAGGATCATCTCCCGCAGCGCCTCCCCACCGATCCGGTCGGCGCCTTCAAATTGCCCCTGGGAGAATCCCCGGGTCGGCAGGCCACCGAAGGCGTTGCACATGGCGACCATGGCCGGGGTGCCGTAGTCGTGGTAGGTGTGAGTCTGGGGATGGGCCAGCAGGGCCTGGTTGTACCGCTTCTGCAATGAGCGGAAGGCCTCGGGGTCGGCAAGAGGTGGCGGGGAGCCGCCCTGGCTATCCACCACAATCGCTTTAAGGCCCCGTGAGCCCATGAGCGCCCCCAACCCGCCCCGGGCGCTGGCCCGTCCGGGGACGCCGTCTTTATCCAGGTGGAGGATGGCGGCGGCCCGCATCCGGCGCTCCCCGGCGGGGCCGATGAGGGCAGCGGCGATGGTCCTGCCGTACCGTTCCAACAGGCGGGCCGCCGTCTCATAGGCCCCCAGGCCGGAGAGGTCGTCGGCGGGGTCAAAACGGATACCCTGGGCGCCGACATAGAGTACCCACCGGCCATCCGGGGCCCAGTCCTCCAGAATCAGGGCCTTGATCCCCAGACGGGCCAGGGCCAGCCCGGTTCGCCCTCCTGCGTTGGCCTCTTTGACGGTGCCGGTCAAGGGGCCCTTGCCGCCCACGGAGACACGGTCGGCGCTGGAGAGCATGTGTCCGCCCAGCAGGCCCGGGGCGAAGATGAGCCGGTTATCCGGCCCCAGGGGGTCGCTGGACGGCGGGACTTCCTCCAGGAGGATGCGGGCAATCAGGCCGCGTCCGCCCAGTCGCTGCCAATTTTCCGGGACGGGCTCGCGGCGCAGTTCCTGAGTTCGCACGTTGATTCGCCAGACTTCGTGGGACATATCGGGCATCCTGAGTTCAGGGAAGGGTTTTGCGGCGGGTGGCGCTTCGGGCGAGCCTCAGCGTGGCCCTTCGCCGCCCGCCGCAAAATTCCGCTTCTCTCCTATCTCCGTTATACCGTTGGCAGCCGCAGCCGGAAGAGCCGACCGACCAGGTGGATCAGGCCGCGCAGGGTTTTCTGTTGCGGCGTGGGGTGCTCCAGCATCTCCAGGCCGGCCTGGTAGGCGGCGATGCCCCCCCAGCGGTCGCCCGCTTTCCACATCTGGGTGCCCAGGGCCAGCAGGGTCTCGGCCCGCCGCTGGGTATCCCCCACTTCGGCGAAAATGTCGGCGGCCTGCCGGAGGTACTCCTGAGCCCGCAGGGCGTCCCCCCGGCTGGCCAGCAGGCCGCCCAGGTTGCCCAGGGCCTGAGCTTCCCGATGCCGGTCCCCGATGCGAGCAAAGACCGCCCGGGCTTCCTCCAGCGCGGTCCGGGCTTCCTCCCACCGGTGGAGCACCCGATAGACCACGCCCTGATTGTTGAGCATCTCCGCCGCTTCCGCGTCGTTCCCTTCGGCGGCGAACCGTTCCTGGGCCTGACCAAAGCAGCGGAGTGCCTCCTCGTACAGCCCTTCCTGGAACAGCCGCAGTCCCTCTGCTTTCAGATTTTCTGCAGTCTCGCCCGTCATCATCCTTCCTCTTCGGCCACGAACGCCTCATAGGCCTGGGCGTCCATCAGGTCGTCAAACTCGGCCGGGTTGGAGGGGCGGAACCGGATCATCCAGCCGGCGCCGTAGGGGTCCTGGTTGATCAGTTCCGGCTTGCTCTGGAGGTCCTCGTTGATGGCGGTGATTTCGCCGCCCATCGGCATGTAGAGGTCAGAGGCAGCTTTCACCGATTCCACCGTGCCAAACGTGTCGCCCCGGCCGAAGGTGTCCCCCACCTCCGGCAGTTCCACGTAGACGATGTCGGAGAGGGATTCCTGGGCATGGTCGGAGATGCCGCAGACGATTTCATCTCCGTCCCAGCGGGCCCATTCGTGAGTCCTCGCATAACGGGCTTGTGGGTCCAGTTTCATGGTATCCTCCTGAATGCAATGGTAGGTTATGCTATGGGCAATTTTTGCTGGAGCGGCGCAGCTCCTGCTGCCAGGGCCGCCCCGATTCTTCTTTCTGCCAGTCGGACGTATTCCTCGCTGATGTCGTACCCGACGAAGTGCCGCTTGGTCCGTATCGCCGCAATCGCCGTCTGTCCGCTTCCCATGAACGGGTCCAGGACGACTTCGCCCTCAAAGGTGTAGAGTTGGATGAGCCGGTACGGTAACTCCACCGGAAATGGGGCCGGATGGCCGACCTTCGTCGCGGGCTCCGCCGGGAAGGTCCAGACGCTCTTGGTGAACTCCAGGAACTCGTCCCTGGAGATGGTGCTTTCCCGGCCGGGAAGGGAATCCCGGCTAAAAGTCCCCTTAGAAAAGACCAGGATGTACTCGTGGGTATCCCGCAGGGTCGGGTTGCGGGGGGAGCACCAGGTCCCCCAGGCGGTGGACGGGCTACTACTGGCGGCTTTGTCCCAGATAATCTCGCCCCGCATCAGGAAGCCCAGGTCCAGCATGTCCTCAATGATGAAGGCGTGGAGCGGGATGTAAGGCCGTCGGCCCAGGTTGGCGATGTTGATACAGGCCCGACCGCCGGGGACCAGCGCCCGTTTCACCTCGCTCCAGACCCGCTTCAGGAAGGCCCGGTACTCCGCCAGGGTCAGGTTTTCATCGTACTCTTTGCCCACGTTGTAGGGGGGCGAGGTCACCATCAGGTGGACGCTGCAATCGGGCAGTTCCTCCATCCGCTCGCTGGACTTGCAGAAGATGCGGTCCAGGAACTCCGGCGGAATCGGGTTTTCTAGATACGGGACGGTCTCCTCCTGCGGCAGCCCTTCGTACAGACGGCTGGCGTAGAAGGCGCTGGAGTCATGGGCGATTCGTCCGGGAGAACCGAAGGCACTGGTTTTGGTACCCATATCGCACGCAATGTGGGACAACTGCTTGCAGTTGTCCCACAAACCCCACGCTACAGTGCATCCTCCGCGATGAGGATGCGCTCGCAGTTGCCGCAGAAGAAGAGGTCGGTCTCCCGGGCCCGCTCCAGACGGCCTGAGGGGACCTCCATACCGCAGGCGGTGCAGGCCCCGAAGCGCATCACCGCCACGGCCAGCCCGCCCTTGGTCCGGCGAAGGTTGCGGTAGAGTTCCAGGTCCTCCCGGGGGATGGAGGGGAGCAAGGCCGTGCGGGCGCGCGCGATTTCCGCCTGCCGCGCCTCCAGTTGCCCCTTTTCCGCCTCCAGCGCGGCTTGGTCCCGCTTCCAGGCCGCCTCCACCTCCGCCAGGTGGGCCTGGGCTTGTTTCTGCGCCTCCTCCGCCTCCTCACGGGCGATCATCGCCTCCAGGAGTTCCTCCTCCCGTTTTTCCCGCAACTTTTTCAGGGAGAGGACTTTCTTCTGGAGGTCATCCAGCGCCTTCGGATTGCGGACGCTGCCGTTGTAGAGGGTTCGCTCCGCCGAGGCGATTTCGTCTTTGAGGCCCTGGACGGCCAGTTCCAGGTCCCGCTGGCGGACGGCCCAGCGGTGGGCCTCGTCGGCGGCGCGCTGGGCAGTCTGGCGGGCCTCCCGCAGCGCCGGAGTCTCCCCCAGCGCTGCCGTGACCTCCCGCAGACGGCGGCGCAGAGCCTCTTCTTCCTGGTCTAACTGCTGAAGGCGGTACAGAGGGATAGCACGGTTCATAGACACGACGAGATGAGGTCTAAAGCGGCGGCTTTGCCGCCGCTTTAGACCTTATTTTTGCCAATACGCGAAGACTGCTTGCAAGTCTTCGCGATTGAGCGTGGGATAGTTCTCCAGAACCTGTTGTTCGGTCCAACCCGCGGCAAAGAGGCTGAGGATAAAATCCACAGATAACCTTGTCCCCTTCACCACAGGCTTCCCCAACAGAATCTCCGGGTCAGAATGAATGCGCTGGTGCCATTCCATGTGCTCCTCCTTTCGCGTTCGCGGATTCTTCCCAAACAACCAGTCTTGGGTCCGGATACGGCGCGGGCAGGATGACCTCCCCCGTCTCCCCGTACTCAAAGAGCGGTTTCTGCGCGGCCTCCCGGCAGACCCGCTCGTAGGCGGTCCGGCAGTACTCCGGGGAGATGTCTATCCCGATGAAGCGCCGCCGCAACCGGTAGGCCACCACCGTGGTGGTACCGGCCCCGTTGAAGGGGTCCACCACGATGTCCCCCCGATAGGTGAAGAGCCGCATCAACCGGTACGGGATTTCCTCCGGGAACATCGCCGGATGGCCGAACTCCTTCATCCGGCCCTCCGGCGCGATGTTCCAGCGGCCGTAGACCCACTCTTTGAACTCCTCGGCGGTGATGTCTATGGCCTCCCGGGGGCCGACCTTGCGGTGGGTCGTCTTGTCAAAGACCTCAATGAACTCCCAGGTGTACTTGATGTAGGGCATAGAGGGCGATTGCCAACTGCCCCAGGCGGTGTATTTCCGCCTTCCAGAGGAACCCCAACCGCTGCAACTGGTGAGAGATGATATGGTGGGTCGGGATGTAGTCGGAGAACAGTGGCTGGACGTTGACGGCGATACGGCCCCCGGGCTTCAGGATGCGGTAGCACTCGGCCCAAATACGGTAGAGTTTGTCAAAGTACTCGTTCCACTCCCGGGTGTCCTCTGTCAGGTCGCCGGCATAGGAATGGCCGAAGTTGTAGGGCGGCGAGGTGATGACCATATCCACGCTGTCGGCGGGCAGGGCCCGCAGGACCTCCTCCGCATCGCCGACAATGATGGTGTTCACGAAACGCTGAATCTCCGGCGGTTCCTCCACGGCAATCGCCGCCGCCCGGTGTTTGGTCCCTCCGCGAACCTGCTCTTTTCCCCTTTTATTCCGGACTTTCTCTTCCTTGCTCAACACTGCTCGTTGCAGGAGAAGGCCGAGGAGCACCCCGCCGCCGCAGGACCAAGAGGGCGATACCCGCCAGCGCGAGGGCCAGGCCGAACCACTGCGCCGCCGCCAGCGGGCCCATCATCCAGGCATCCGGGCGGAAGAACTCAATCCAGAACCGGCCCAGCGCGTAGCCCACGATGTAGCCCACGAAAATGTCCCCGTCCCGCAGACGGTCGGCCCGCTTCTTCGCCAGATAGGCCAGCACGCCGAAGAGCATCAGGCACCAGAGCGACTCGTACAGGAAGGTGGGATGGAAGAGGGTATCCGGCGGATACTGGCTGATGGGGTACATCTCCAGGCGGTGGGCGGCGTCTATCTTGACGCCCCACCAGGAAGAACCGGTGGGCGGGCCGTAGAGTTCCTGGTTGATGAAGTTGCCCCAGCGACCGATGGCCTGCCCCAGGGCCAGCCCCGGCGCGCCCAGGTCCAAGAGAACCAGCAGCGGAAGTTTATGGCGCCAGGCGTAGATGGCCACGCCCAGGACGCCGCCGATGATGGCGCCGTAGATGCCCAACCCGCCCTGCCAGATTTTCAGGATGTCCTCCGGGTGCTGGCGGTACCACTCCCAGCCCAGTCCGCCGCCTCGCGGGCTGGAGAAAACGTGATACAGCCGGGCGCCGATGACGCCTAGGACCATCGCGATGACCAGCCCGTTCCAGATGTGGTCGGGGTGGATCCCCTTGCGGGGGGCCTGGCGGGCGGCGTAGACGGCGCCCAGCAGGATGCCAACGGTGATGAGGACACCGTACCAATGGATGGCAATCGGGCCAATCCGGACGAGAATCGGGTCAACAGGTGGGGTCATTTCGTTTCTCCTATAAGGTTTACCACGAAGACACCAAGACACAAAGTTAAATAGTTCATTCCTTTGAGTCTTCGTGTCTTGGTGGTGATTCTCTGAAACCACGAAGACACCAGGACACCAAGTTAAACAGTTCATTCCTTTGTGTCTTCGTGTCTTGGTGGTGATTCTCTGAAACCACGAAGACACGAAGACACCAAGTTAAATAGTTCATTCCTTTGTGTCTTCGTGTCTTGGTGGTGATTCTCTGAAACCACGAAGACACCAAGACACGAAGTTTTTCCGCTTTTTCTTTGTGTCTTCGTGTCTTGGTGGTTCTCCCTACAGGAAACCCTCCAGGAAGCGGGCAATTTCGTACTGCCAGAAGACGGGGCCGTCCTTGCAGATGAATTTCTCTCCCAGGTTGCATCGCCCGCATTTGCCGATGCCGCAGTGCATGCGGGCCTCCAGCGTGGTGAGCATCTGGTCGGGCGCGAAGCCCAGTTTCTTCAGGGTCAGGAAGACGAAGTGGATCATAATCGGCGGGCCGCAGGTGATGGCGACGGCGTTCTCCGGCGACGGGGCCACCTTCTCCAGCAACTGGGTAATCAGGCCGACGTTGCCGGTCCAGCCCGGCCCGGCCTGGTCCACGGTGACGTGGAAGTCGGTGGCCCAGGCGGAGCGCCACTCGTCAAACTCTTCGGTGAAGACCAGCAGGTCCGGGCTGCGGGCGGCCCAGAGGATGGTCAGGTGACCGTAGTCCTCGCGGTGGTCCAGGATGGTGTGGATGACGGGCCGCAGCGGGGCGCCACCGATGCCGCCGCCCAGGATGACGATGTTCTTGCCGCGCAGTTGGTCCATGGGAAACCAGTTGCCCAGCGGCCCGCGCACGCCCACCGGGTCGCCCACGTCCAGGGCATGCAACGTGAAGGTCACGTGGCCCAGGGCGTTGACGGCAAACTCCAGGAGCGGCCCCCGGCGCGGAGTGGAGGTGATGCCGAAGGGGGCCTCTCCGGCGCCGAACGCGGAGACGAACGCGAACTGTCCGGGCTTGTAGTCGGCGAAGGCGGCCCGGCCCTCCGGCTCCAGCAGTTCCACCTGGAACAACTTGATCCCGGTTGCCAGGTCACGGATGCCGGCCAATCGGCCCAGATAAGGGCGCATCGGATTCGTCAGGGCCATGCTCATCCTCCTGACCGCGAATTCCACGGGCTATCCGGCGGGAACCGTCGGGGCATGGTAGACCTCCTTCCCTTGCGGCTTCAGAACGACTCGTGCTCCGTGCGGGCGATGATTTCATCCTGCAGCGCCTTCGTCAGGTCGCAGAAGTAGTCGCTGTAGCCCGCCACTCGCACGATCAGACTCCGGTACTCCTCCGGGTGCTCCTGCGCGGCCCGTAGCGTGGCCGCATCCACCACGTTGAACTGAATGTGATGCCCGTCCAGACGGAAGTAGGTCCGGATCAATTGGACGAATTTATCCAGCCCTTCCTCGCTCTTCAGCAGGGACGGGTTGAATTTCTGGTTGAGCAGGGTGCCGCCCGTTCGGGCGTGGTCCATTTTGGCGGCGGACTTGAGGACGGCCGTTGGGCCGCGCCGGTCGGCGCCCTGGACCGGGGAGATGCCCTCGGAGAGGGGCATCCCGGCCTTCCGTCCGTCCGGCAGCGCGCCGGTGACGGAGCCGAAGTAGACGTGGACGGTGGTGGGGAGCAGATTGATGTGGTAGCGCCCGCCCTTCGTATTGGGCCGCCCGTCCACCGCCCGGAAGTAGGCCTCAAAGACGGACCGCATCACCCCATCGGCGTAGTCGTCGTCGTTGCCGTATTTGGGGGTCCGGTGGAGCAGGGTCTGGCGCAATGACTCCTGGCCCGCAAAGTCGCTCCGCAGGGCCGAGAGCAGTTCGTCCATAGAGACGGTGCGCCGGTCAAAAACGTGGTAGCGGATGGCGGTCAGACTGTCCGTAATGCTGCCCAGTCCCACCCCCTGGATGTAGGTCGTGTTGTACCGGGCGCCGCCATCGTGGTAGTCCTTCCCCTTCGCGATGCAGTCGTCAATCAGGATGGAGAGGAACGGCGCGGGCATGTAGCGGGCGTAGAGCCGCTCTATGACGTTGTTGCCCCGAACCTTGACGTCCACAAAATAGCGCAACTGCCGCTCAAAGGCGGCGAAGAGGTCGTCAAAGGTCTCAAAGTCCCTGGGGTCGCCCGTCTCCAGGCCGATGCGGCGGCCCGTGCGGGGGTCCACCCCGTTGTGCAGGGTGATTTCCAGAATCTTGGGCAAGTTCATGTAGCCGGTGAGGATGTAACTCTCTTTGCCGAAGGCGCCGGTCTCCACGCAGCCGCTGGTGCCGCCGTTGCGGGCGTCGGCGAGGGATTTGCCCTGGCGCAGGAGTTCTTGGACGACCAGGTCGGCGTTGAAGACCGAGGGCTGCCCGAATCCGGTGCGGATGATGCGGGCGGCCCGCTTGATGAAGGCGTCCGGGCTCTTCTTGCTGACCTGGATGGACGCGCTGGGTTGCAGGAGCCGCATCTCCTCCACCACGTCCAGGATGAGGTAGGTGAGTTCGTTGACGCCGTCGGAGCCGTCCTCCCGCAGGCCGCCCAGGTTGATCTGGGCGAAGTCGGTGTAGGTCGCGCTCTCCGCCGCGGTGACGCCCACTTTGGGCGGTGCGGGCTGGTTGTTGAACTTGATCCACAGGCACTGGAGCAACTCTTCCGCCTGCTCCCGCGTGAGGGTCCCCTCCTCCAGTCCCTTGCGGTAGAAGGGGTAGAGGTGCTGGTCCAGCCGACCGGGGCTGAAGGAGTCCCACGTGTTCAGTTCGGTGGTGACGCCCAGATGGACGAACCAGTAGTACTGGATGGCCTCCCAGAAGTCCCGCGGCGGGTGGGCGGGGACGTGGCGGCAGATTTCGGCGATGCGCAGGAGTTCCCGCCGCCGCTGGGGGTCGGGCTCGCGGGCGGCCAGCGCCTCCGCCTTCTCCGCGTGGCGGTGGGCGAAGCGGATGAGCGCGTCCGCGCAGACCAGCATCGCCTTCAGTTCCTCCTGCTTGTCGTAGGCGGCGGGGTCGTTCAGGTAGTCCAGATTCGCCAGCGCGCGGCGGATGTCGGCCATAAAGTCCAGGAAGCCCTTCCGGTAGATTTTATCGTCCAGGACGGTGTGGCCGGGGGCCCGCTGCTCCATAAATTCGGTGAAGATACCGGCCTCGTAGGCGGCCTTCCACTCGTCCGTCATCTCCCGGAAGATGAGGTCGCGCATAGACTTGCCGCGCCAGAAGGGGATGATCACTTCGGCGTAGACCCGCCGGGCCTCCGGGCTCACCCGGAAGGGGATTTTCTCCCGCGAGTTGAGGATGTCCAGGTCCTCCAGACTGTGGCAGCAGAGTTCGGGGTAGGTGGGCGCGGCCTTGGGGAAGGGCCCCTTCTCGCCGACAATCAGTTCCCCCTCGCCGATGTAGATGGTTCGGTGTTCCATAATGTAGCGGAAGGCCAGGGCGCGGCGCATGGGCGCGGAAATGGGGCCCAGGTCCTGGCGGTAGAATTCGGTGATGAGTTCGGCCCGTTCGGTGGAAAGAGTCGGGACGGCGTTGAGGCTCTCCTCTCGCAGTCGTCGGACGCGTTCGGTCATCGGCATGGCGGGTACCTCACTCATACTCTGGCGACGTCTTCCATCACCTCGGTGATGTCAATCTCCACCGGGCAGGCGACGATGCAACGGCCGCAGCCGACGCATCCCAGAGGGCCGAAGTCCTCCGGGTAGTAGCAGAACTTGCACATAAACCGGTTGCGCAGCCGCTCCCAGTTGGTGGGGCGGGGGTTGTGGCCACCCGCCACCCGCCGGTAGTTCGGGCTGGTACAGGCGTCCCACACCCGGATGCGTTCGGTGCGGACCCACCCGGGCCGGACGTCCACCACCCGGTCCACCACGTCGTAGCAGCGGCAGGTGGGGCAGACGTAGGTGCAGATGCGGCAACTGAGACACCGCTCACCGTGGCGCATCCAGAGGCGCGACTCCTCAAAGAGCGTCCGCCATTTCTCCGGGGGCATCACCGGGACCGGCGGGCTGTACTCCTCCACCGGGCAGGGTTCACCGCGCACCTCCGCCAGGGGCAGGCTTTCCAGGATCGCCACGCCCTTCGGGGTGACCGGCTGCAGGATGTAGATACCGTCTTCGGCGGGGCGGACCAGGACGTCCAGATGGGTGGGGTCGGCGGGACCGCCGCCCATAGAAGTACAGAAGCATCCGTCCCACATCCGGGTGCAGGCCATGCCCACCAGCGTGGTCCGCTCCCGGTGGTGGCGGTAGTAGGCGTCGGGCGGGTCCTGGTGGATAAAGAGCGCGTCTATGGCGGCCAGACCGTGGGCGTCGCAGGGGCGCAGGCCGAAGATTACCTGACGGTGGTCGGGCAGGACCTCCTCCAGGGCCACGTCCTTCCCGCGCTGCTCCACCCGCAGGATGACCTCGGTGGGGGGGAAGAGGAACTCTTTGGCCGAGAGTTCGGGCCGTTCGTATTCCAGCAGGACCTCCGCGCCGGAGCGGACGGGACGGTAGAGGACGTGTCCGTCCACATCGCGGGGAGCGATCAGGTCGGCCTCGGAGGCCAGGCGGTCCAGCCAGGCCAGCAAGCCCTCGCGCGTGGCGTATCGCATCGGCGTCTCCTTACGGACTGGGGGTCTCCATTTCGGGGAGGGGCAGGATAAACGGCGCGTTGGACGGCACCAGCATCACCCGGACGCCCGGGGCCAGTTTGGAGATGTACTCGTAAGTGAGGAGGTTGGGGTTGGTCGCGAGGGCCTCGGCGATGAGTTTCAGGGCCTCCGCCTCCGCCCGGGCCTGGATCAGCCGGGCTTCCGCCTCGCCTTTGGCCCGGATGACGGCGGCGTCGGCCTGACCCTGAGCGATCTGTCGCGCCTGCTCCGCCTCCTGCTTCTTTTGCTCCACCACGAACTTCGCCTGCAGCGCCTGTTGTTCGGCAATCTGCTTCTGCTCAATGGACTGGGCGTATTCTTCGGTGAAGGTAATATCCCGCAGGACGAAGTCCACCAGGGTCAATCCGTTGGCGGCCAGGACCTCCTCCAGGCGGCGGGAGATTTCGGCCGTCACCTCAAACCGTTTGGAGCTGACCACTTCGTCCACCCGGTATTGGGAGACGACGTCCCGGATAATCCCGCGCGTCTCCGGGTGAATGAGGTCCTGCTCGTAGCGGTGCTGCCAGCGGATGTGGAGATTGAGGACCTGGGCCGGGTTGATTTCGTAGATGACCGAGGAATCCACGAAGATGCGCTGCCCGTCCAGGGTGCGGGCCTCCACGGTCATCTCTCCTCGGGTCTCGCCCTCGCCGGGGGTTTTGGCCATGGTGAAGGTCTGACGGGCGATGGGGTAAGTCTCCACCCGTTCCACAAAGGGGATGATCCAGTGCAGGCCGGGGGAGAGGGGTTCCGGGCGCAGGCCACCCTTGCCCAGGACGGTGATGACCACGCCCATCTCGTAGGGCTCAATGAAGACCAGGCCGGCTCCGATGAGGGTGAAGATCAGGGCGCCGACCAGCGCTATGACGGTCAGGGAGACCAGGGTCTTGGAGGCCCGGCGGATGGCGACGCGCCAGAGCGTCAGCGCGATCAGGGCGAACAGGGCCAGCCAGAACAGAGTGGCCAGCACACGGAAGAGCGCAACAGCGTACATTTGACCTCCCTCCCTCACAGGATCGGACACGGATGGGCAAACCACAAAAACCACCCGGACAGAAGAAGAAATTTTGCAACTTGAAAAATTAATCCGGCAATCTGCCGTTTTTCGCCCTCACCCCTCCCCCGGCCCTTCGGGCCACCCCCTCCCCTCTCCTGACC
>JACIWQ010000091.1 GCA_014360895.1 Thermoflexales bacterium
CGGCCGGAATGTAGTAACTCTGGCCGATGCGGAAGCGGTCTTCCAGAATGGACTGCACCGTCCGCCAGGGTTGGGGGGTCTGCTTTAATCGCTCCAGAGCGGCCAGGGGGATGCCAGCTCCGGCGACGCGCCGCAGGACCGGGGGGTCGCCTTCCAGGATGCTGATGAGAACCATATTGAAGCCCACGCTCTCCTGAACGGCGTAGGCAACCTCTTCCAGGACCTCTTCCAGGGGACGGTCGGAGCGGAAGGCGCGGCTGACCTCCAGCACCCGGCTCAACTGGTCGGCCCGCCGATGGAGGAGGGAGGCCCGCTCCTGCTGCTCCCGGTGCCAGCGGGCATTGGCGATGGCAATGGAGGCCTGAGCGGCGATGGTCTCAATGAACTGGCGCACCTCATCGTCAAAAGCGCCTACCCGGGGACTGAGCAGAGCCAGGGCGCCTGCCAGGCTCTCCCCAAACCGAATCGGCACGACCAGTACGGAGCGAGCATCGCTCCGGCCCAGCACAGGCCGACCGGCCGTATCCGCCCGGTAGATGGTCTGTACCTGGTGCTCCAACTCTATCAGAGGACTTTCAGGGGGAATCTCCCCTAACTCCTGGCGCAGGGCCGCCTGTTCCTCTTCCAGATAACCCGCGCAAATGGTCAGTTCCCAGGCCCCCGATTCGCCGCGCATCAGGATGGCCCCGCAGGGGGTATCCGCGATGCGCAACGACTCTTCCAGCACCAGCCGGAGAATCCGCTCCTGGTCAAAGGTGAGGCTCAATTCCCGGGCGACCCGCTGAAGGCTGGCCAGGGCGTTCTGCTGTTTTCGCAAATGCCGGTCGGTCTGGGCATACAGGCGAGCGTTTTCTATGGCAACCGCGGCCTGGTCTGCGAAGGTGGAAAGCAACTCCCGTTCCCCCTCGGTGAAGTGGTGGGGTTGGGAGAAAAAGACCGCCAGCATGCCGATGACCCGCTCCCCCACCCGGAGGGGAAGGTCGGCAAACGCCACAAACCCTTCTTCCTCCGCCAGCGGAGCGATCCGCTTCAGGGTCGGGTCAACGGCCAGGTTTTCCACGATAATCGGCTGGCGGACGGCGACCGCGTGGCCCCGGCCCCCTACTTCCACCGGCAGGAGGGCAGACCGACGCACGTACTCCGGGCTCAGGCCATGGGTCGCGGCAAGCCGTAGAAGGGGCTCCTTCTCGTCCAGAACAAAAATCGCAGAAGCATCACAGCCAATGACATCCAGAACAGATGTCGCGATGGTCTGCAGAACCTGCGGGAGTTCCAGCGTGGAGGTCAACGCGGTGGCGACGCGAGAGAGAGTGGTCAGTTCCAGGGCCCGACGGCGGGCTTCTTCGTACAGTCGGGCGTGCTCAATCGCCGTGACCGCGTACTGGCCGATGCGCTGAAGCAGAGCCAGGTCCCGCTCCGAGAAGGCCGCCGGACGGTAACTGATCAGTTCCAGCGTTCCCACAAACTCGCCGCCGCTATCCAGGGGAATGCCCAGAAACGAATGGTAGGGGAGGTCAGGCCGGTCCAGTTTGGGCCGGACATCGTGGCGGGCCGAAATCTCGGGAATCAGGAGCGGCTGACGGTGGCGGGCCAGCCACCCGGAGTACCCTTCACCCAGCCGATACACCATGCCAGCTTGCGCGTGGTAAGCCTCCGCATCCAGAGAGCCCCGGCTCACCAGGCAGCGCCGGGCGGGGTCCCAGAGGGTGATCTCGGCCATGTCAAAGTCTATCAGCCGCCGGGTGGAAGTCAGGATATTCCGCAGGATGACCCCCAGTTCCAGGCTGGCGCCGACGGTCCGGGCGATTTCTTCCAGAATCGCCAGTTCTTCGGGAGTGGGCGCGAGGGAAGACGCGGAGGATGCTCGGCGAGCCGACTTCTCGCTCTGCCGATGGTCTCCGTCCCGGCGCAACATTTTCAGCCATTCCCGAATGGGGGTCAGCCGCGTCATCTCTTCAGTTCATCCCGTACACAAAATTCCAGGTCCTGTTGATCCAAACGTCTTCCCTGACAGCGATAGCAAGGTCGGTGGGGATTTCCAGCCCCCGTTACCTGCGCCCTACGGCAATCGCCGCTCCCGACGCGCCGCCGCCGCCGCTTCGGTGATCTCCCGGATGTCGGTAAACGGGCCATCGTCACTGGAGATGGCGCCGATGGCCAGTTCCATCAGCCCCACCCGCTGCTCGTTCCCCTGATCATCCCGGATCACCAGGTACCCCTGCTGGCGGGTCTTGAAATCATAATGGGTGACAATGCCTTCGGAAAACCGTCGGGTCATATCCTGAGCCATCGGGCGGATTAATTCCTTCCGGGTGATGACCAGAAAATCGTCCCCGCCGATGTGACCGATGAAATCCTCCGGAGTCCCGATGGTATCAGCTGTCTCACCGAGAACCATCGCGGTGTAGCGGAGCACTTCATCGGCCGCGACGAAGCCGTAGACCTCCTTGAAGGGCTCCAGGCGGTCTATGCCAATGTAGATGATCCCCCAGTTATCCCGGCGGAGCAGTCGGCGCAACTGGTCCTCAATCAGGCGGGCGCTGGGAAGCCCGGTAGTGGGGTTAGTCAGACTCTCATAGGTCGCGCGCGCGATGGCGTTTTTCACCCGTAGCCGGAGTTCCTCTACATCAAACGGCTTGGTGATGTAGTCGTCGGCCCCCAGTTCCAGCCCCTGGATTTTATCCGACCGCTCGTCCTTCTGGGTCAGGAAGATGATGGGAATATGACTGGTCCGCAGGTTGCTACGCAATTGCCGACAGACCTCGTAGCCATCTATGTCCGGGAGCATGATGTCCAGAACGACGATGTTCGGCAACTGCTGGCGGCACATCTCCAGCGCGTCTCCCCCCCGTGGAGCCACGGCGACCTCATAGCCCTGGCTCTGGAAGTAGATTCGGAGCATATTGGAGATGTCAAAATCGTCTTCCACCACCAGAATTCTCGGTTTGCTCATGTCTGCCTCCCCTACTCGCTGGTGGACATTCGCGAGAGCAAAAGGAACTCTACTGCGGCGGCCCGGCCCGTCGGTGCGCCGCGACCGTGCGAATCCGTTCGGGCGGGAGCGGGCGGTCCAGGCAGTGCAGCGGGGCCGGACGGAACCCGTGACGGACCGCTATCTCCTGAATCTCTCGCACCCGCTCTACATCCAATTCCTTCCCCACAGTGTAATCCTCAAACCGGCCCTCCAGCGCCAGGGCGATGGTTTCGGCCATACAGCCGAAGGTCAGCCCGGGCGGGAGGCCGTAATCAAACCCCAGCCCGGCCCCGCCGGGGGTCTGGGCCAAGCCACCGTCCACCACCAGGACATCCTCCCGCTCCCGGTGGACCCGCCCGGAGACATCCCGGGGGCGGGCCACGTCGCAGATGACGGCCCCGGGCTTCAGGTGCTCCGGGAAGATCACCGGGCGCCCCGCGCTGGTGGCGCTGAGCACCAGGTCGGCGGAGCGAATGGCCGCGATGTCGGTGGCGACTTCCACCGGTCCGTTCGCCTCGCCCGAGAGGCGGGCCTGCATCTCCTGCAGAGCATCGGCCCGGCGGCCCACCAGGAGCAGGCGGCCCACCTGGGGGGCCAGTAACCGGGCACACGCCCCGCCGATGGCCCCCGTCGCGCCGACGACGGCAACAGCGACCCGCCCCGGGTCAATGCCCACCTGAGCCGCCGCGTCCAGAAGCGCATAGGCCGAGAGGGCGGCGGTGTAACTATCTCCGGTGGTCACCGGAATCTGCAGCGCCCGGGCGACCGTCAGCCCGCCGTCCCCCACCACAGAGGTGTAGGCGCCCAGGCCCAGGATGCGGGCTCCCAGCCGCTCCGCCAGCCGCCCAGTCTGGATGATTTTCCGGTAGGCAATCCGGGGCGAGACCTCCAGCATCCGCCGGGCGGTCAGAGGGCAGGCCAGCAGCCACCCCTCTACCTCCCGGCCCGTCGCCTCCGACCGGATGCCGCGCACATGGGAAAGGACCAGTGGGGGCCAGTAGAGCGAGAGAAAGTGAATGACCCTCACCGGCAACAGGCGGGCCAGGTTTGGATATTTCCGCGCCACGTCCGCCTTAGGGTCCAATGGGTGCAGAATGAAGGCGAACGAGTCCATGGCGTGAAGCGTGAAAAGTGAAAAGTGAAACGTGAAACGTGAAGAGCTATTCGTGCCCGCCGGTTTTCGGCCCCCGGATTTCATCCAGGCGCGGGTACAGGCGCGGATGCATTCGGGCCGCCCCGGGGATGCGGTGAACGTCGCTCTCTTCGTAGGAGACGTTTTTCATCACCACCCGCCGCCGGGGCGAGGCCAGCAGGATGCTATCCGATTCTATCGTGCGGGCCGGATAGACCACCAGGCCCGAACCGATGCGGCAGTGGTGACCCACGCATCCGCCCAAGACGGTCATGCCGGTCGGCTCCAGGCGGTCGCCGCGCATGGCCCGCAGTGGATTGGGAATCAGGTTAAAGTCGGTGAAGGTGGTCCCGGCGCCGATGAAACTGCTCCGCCCCACACACGCCAATTGCAGACAGGTGTTCTGGGCGACCATCGTATCTTCCATCAGGACGGTTTCAAAGAGAGAGGCGCGGAAGGGCAGGAAGCAACGGTCGCTGACCACGCTGAGCATTAAATGACAGCCGTCCGAGATGGTGACGTTATTGCCAATGACGCAAATGTCCACCACCGCGCCGGGGCCGATGTCCACATTGTCGCCAATGACCGTCGGCCCCCGGATAATCGCGCTGGGATCAATGGAACAGTTCTTGCCGATTTTGATGACGGCGGACGAGGAAAGGACCTGCTTCTGCTCCAGCAAGGCCCGCCAGAAGAGTTTCAGTTGCAACCAGACATTTTCCTCAATCGCTTTATCCAGACGGGCGGCCTCGGCGAAGATGCCGAAAATGATGTTCGCCAGCAAGACGTGAACCCAAGATTCAATCGCCAGAAAGGCCCGCGTGGGCACCTGATAGACCAGGTCTCCCAGGACGTTGGACATGTGGGTGGGCACCCGGTAGTACCCCATCTCGCGGGGCTCGGTGTGCATGACCAGCGGGCGGACCGTCTCCTCAATGCCGTGCGGGAAGTACCACATGTCCGCCACATAGAGGTCGCCCTCCCGGCGGATGGTCTGCTGGAGGGGGAGAGCATGGGCAACGATGGCTTTATCATCCAGGGGGAAAGCGACCTGGCAGGCCTTGCCCAGTTTCCGGGCTTTCTGGATGAAGGTATCAATGAACGGTTTATCAAAGAAGAGGTTCTCCCGATAGACCAGCGTCTCCACCCGCTCCGGCCCGATTTCGCTGAACGAATCTACCTCTCGCTCCTGGGTGACGTAGGGTGCCAGGAGGTCCCGCTGGTGGAGCCAGAGGGGCTTATTCAGCACCCGCAACTCGCGGGCGGGCTCGTTGAAGGGATGGATGAATCTCCGGTCTTTCAGGATAATCTTCCGCATAAGGCTCCAGACGGTCTATCGGGAGGGATTCATCCCAGGTCTATCTCCATCGCGCAGTGAGGTCCGCCAGACGCCGCGCAGGCCACTTCTGTAACGGTAACGGAATCTCTGCCGGTCGCCCAATGGACTGCCTCATAGAGCAGGCCAGCCAGCAGGTGGCAACAGGGAGAAGACGAGGTCCGTCCCTGGCAAACTCCGCAGCGCTCCACCACCCAGAAGAGATGGCCATCCTGTCTCTGTACGTGAACATGCCCGTCGGTGACCCGGTTGAGTATCTCCGCCATCGTTTCCAGCCCAATGCGGGCCCGGGTCAGGGGCGGAAGGAGGGGAAATACCAGGTCAGCAATGTCCGCCAGGACCCCGAAATCCGCAACCCCCAGATGAAAGCAAGTCTGTCCGGCCTGAAACGCCAGTTCCCGTCCCTTCCCCACCCCGTACATCTCCTCCAGGGCAGCCATCAGCCGGGGGATCAGGCCAACCGGGAACCCCCTCTCCAGATTATCGGGCGGGTAGACGGCCAGATGGCGAAGGCCCCCGCGGCCCAGCATTGCCTGGAAACCGGGAGTGCCCAACGCTTGCTCCAACGCCATCAGGAGAAAACGCCCGAACCGGTTCGGGATATAGGTTTCTTCCATCACCGGTCCAAAAATTCTCTCAGGGTCTGGTGGAACCGTTCCGGCTCGTCCAGCATCGGGAAATGGCCGGAATGCTCAAAGTAGGCGACCTGCGCCAGGGGGATTCCGTTGGCGAGGATTTCCCCCTGGTTGGGGTTCACAATGCGGTCGTTTCGGCCGTAGATACCCAGCACCGGAATGCGGATTTCCCGCAGGCGCGGACGGAGGTCGGTATGACGGAGAGAAGCAATACTATAGTGAAAGGATTCCAGTGTCGTGCGGGAGAGGTCCTGCTCAAACATCTCCGACCAGCGTTTCCAGTCGCGAGTCAGGAAGGGGGAAGCCAGGCGAACGCCCAGGGGGAGAGCTCCGGGGATGGTATAGGCCAGAGCGGCCAGGGGCTTTTTGGCCGCCAGTTTCAGCATCAGCGCCAGGCCGTCTCCGGTAATGGGGGAACCCACCATCGCGACTCGTTGCACTCGCTCTGGGTGCGTCAGTGCCAGGCTCAGAGAAACCGTGCCGCCCATAGAATGCCCCATCACCCGGGCCCGATAGATGCCCAACTGGTCCATAAACTGGGCCACCATTTCCACATAATCCGTCACCCTAAACTGCAACCCCTTCTTTCCCGACTCGCCGAAGCCCCAGAAATCCAGCGCGTAGGTCTTGTACCCATCCGCCAGCACTTCCATCGTGCTCAGCCAATAGTTCCACGAGCCCAGCCAGCAATGGAGGAGAATGACCGGCTGCCCCCGACCATATGTCTCATAATGGATGACTCCCCGATCTGTGACGATGGAACTCATTGTCTTTCTCCTCGGGCGTGGTCACCCTCTGTTATCTTATCACAAAACCCGCATCTTCCCCACAATCATGCGTTGCAAGTGAGTTAAGAGGAGGTTACAGCCTTATATAACATAAAGGCGGACACCGGTGGCCGTGGCCCGAATAGACCGGCCCCACGGACGGCAGTGCCCGCCCCGACCTCGCCGACTACTCCCCCTCGCCGTCCATTGTCTCCAAAATAGAATACAGCAATTCCAGAAGGACGTTCTTCACACTCTCCTTATCAGTGGCAACACAGGGAAGCACTTTCACCGCCGGGTCAATCCGCAAGGCGATGCGCAGGTCCTCCGGGGACCAGGCATCCTCCATATCCTGCTTGTTGGCGGCTACCACGTACGGCGTTGGGGCATAGGTCCGAAACGTATCCAGAATCAGCCGGGCCTCGCGAAACGTCTCCGGGCGGGTGCTATCCACAACCACCACGAAGCCCAACATCCCCTCCGAGAGGATTTCCCACATAAACTCAAAGCGGCGTTGCCCCGGAGTGCCGAACAGATAAAGAACCAGGTCGTCATCTACCGTGATCCGCCCAAAGTCCATGGCCACCGTGGTCTCGTCCTTAATCCGCTCTTCCGGGCGGCTGATTTTCGCCTCGGTGGCCACCACATCTATCTCGCTGATAGAACGGATGAACTGAGTTTTGCCCGCTGCGAAGGGGCCGGTCACCACCATTTTAACGATCTGCATTTACAACTCCCGGATGCGATCTATGAGGCGTTGGACGATGCTGCGCTTGACGGCCGGGCGTCGTTGCGTAGGCGGTACCCCCACAGGGGTAGGAACACCGGGGGACGGTTTGACCTCTACCCCCTCCGGCGGAACCAGTTCCACCAATCCGGCCTGAAGAAGTCCGTAGACGATGCGCCGAATCTGGAAATCGCTCATGTGATTGTACTGAGCGATCTGCCGAATGGTGTTGCGGGGATTGATAAACGAAACAACCCTCCACTCCTCCACCGTCAGGTTGATGGTGCGCAGGCGCGCATCGGGGCGGTCGGTGAAGCGAAGAGCTATATCCAGATTGGGCAACTCCTCTTGAAGCCGCTCCCACTCCCGGAGACGACGGCTCCCCTCCATAATCACGTTCTCCAGGTCAATGGAGACCGTGATACGTCCCTCTACAGGGAGCAGATTGGGCTCAAACCGAAATGTCCCTTCGGGCCAGGTAAAGAGTTTATAGACGACCTCAAGGACGTAGTTTCGGACGCTATCCACGATGTCCTTCTGGGTGACATAGCCGGCGTTGCTCAGCAACACGCCCAGTTCCCGGTCGTCCTTAATATCGGAACGGGCCCGGATGGTGCGGGCCAGTTCCTCGGTGATTTTCCCTGCCCGCTGCAGGATGGAGACCAGACGGTCATCCTGCCCGTCCAGGCTGGCATAGATGAGTTTGCCTTCGCGAAAGCAGAAGCGAGCCTGGTCCTGCGGCGTTTCTACCGCCAGCGTGCCTGTCTTGCGCGCCAGGTTGATGAGATGGAGTAACTGGGTAGCGCTAAAGTCTTGCAGGTTCCCTTTCAGTGCCATATACCCTGCCTGCTCTTGAGGTGAACGACGGACAATAGACGCCAAGTAGCGATACTATTATACCTTTTCCTGGTGACAAGTCAACCGCGTCTATGCAACAGGTGTGTTTCAGTTTTATAGCCAAAGGTAACTCTGTGTGGCCCACAAGGGTCAACTGCTGAATTCTACTCCCACTCAATGGTCGCCGGCGGCTTCGGGGTGATGTCGTAGACCACCCGGTTCACCCCGGCGACCTCGTTGACGATGCGGTTGCTGATACGGGCCAGCAGGTCCGGGTCCAGCCGGGCCCAGTCCGCGGTCATAAAGTCCTCCGTGGTGACCACCCGCAGGGCGACGACCTCCTCGTAGGTGCGGGAATCCCCCATCACGCCGACGGTGCGGACGGGAAGGAGCACGGCGAAGGCCTGCTGGGTGGTCCGCAGGAGACCGGCCTGGCCCAGTTCCTCCTGCAGGATGGCGTCGGCGGCCCGCAGCCGCTCCAGCCGCTCCCACGTCACCGCGCCGACGACGCGGACGGCCAGCCCCGGCCCCGGAAAGGGCTGCCGCCAGACAACCTCCGGCGGTAGTCCCAGCGCCTCCCCCACCGCGCGGGCCTCGTCCTTGAAAAGATACCGCAGCGGCTCTATCAGCCGCAGCCGCATCCGCTCCGGAAGCCCGCCCACGTTGTGGTGGGTCTTGATCCGGCGGGCTCCGGGCCGGTCCGGCGCTGCCGACTCAATAACATCCGGGTACAGCGTGCCCTGGGCCAGAAAATCCACCCGCCCCACCCTTTCCGCCTCCCGCTCAAAGACCCGGATGAACTTCTCCCCGACAATGCGCCGTTTCTCCTCTGGGTCGGTCACCCCCTCCAGCGCGGCCAGGAACTCCTCGGTCGCGTCCACCGCGACCAGGGGCATCCCCAGCCGGTCCCGGAAGGTCCGCACCACCGCCTCCGGTTCCCCCCGGCGCATCAAGCCGGTGTTGACGAAGATGCAGATGAGCCGGTTGCCGATGGCGCGGTGGACCAGCGTCGCGGTCACCGCGGAGTCCACGCCGCCGCTGAGCGCGCAGAGGACCCGGCCCTCTCCGACCTGATCCCGGATGGAGGCGACGGCCTCTTCTATGAACGCCGCGGGGGTCCAGGTGGGAGCGCATCCGCAGACTTCTGTGGCGAAGCGGCGCAGGATTTCCCGTCCGGCAGAGGTGTGGACAACCTCGGGGTGGAACTGGACGCCGTAGAGGCGTCGCTCCGGGTCCCCCATCGCGGCGATGGGGGAGTTGGGGCTGCGGGCCAGGACGACGAAGCCGGGGGGCAGTTGTTCCACCCGGTCGCCGTGGCTCATCCAGACCTGGGGCTGCGATTGCAGCGGGGCCAGCCACGGAAGGGGATGAAGGAGTTCCACCGGGGTCGGGCCGTATTCCCGCTGGGGGGACCGGGCGACGCGCCCGCCCAGCGCGTGGGCCAGGAGTTGCATCCCGTAGCAAATGCCCAGGACGGGGAGCCCGCTTTCCAGCACGTAGGCGGGGAGCGTCGGCGCGCCGGGCTCGTAGACGCTGGCCGGGCCGCCGGAGAGGACGAACCCGCGCGGTCGCCGCGCCATCACCTGCCCGGCAGGGGTGTCCCAGGGGAAGAGTTCGCAGTAGACCTGGGATTCCCGAATCCGCCGGGCGATGAGTTGGGTTGTCTGGGAACCGTAGTCTAATATGACGATGGTATCATGCATCAACATCGTTTTGTTATAGGACGCGGATAAACGCAGATTTATCACCCGACTTCGTTCCCGTGAGATCGTCTCCGATGGCCTTCTGGGATGAGATTGCCACCACGCTTCGCTCGTGGTGAACCACCACGCTTTGCTCGTGGTGAACCACCACGCTTCGCTCGTGGTGAACTTCGGCGGCCTTGCCGCTCGCAATGACCCAGCGAGGGCGGGAGGGGTCATTGCGAGGCCCAGCGGGCCGAAGCAAACGTCATTGCGAGGCCCAACGGGCCGAAGCAAACGTCATTGCGAGGCCCAGCGGGCCGAAGCAAACGTCATTGCGAGGCCCAGCGGGCCGAAGCAAACTCTCAAGTGCACAGGCCCTTACGGTCTCAACGGAAAAGGACGCCCAGGGGGAATCAGCCACACGCGGCCATCCGGCGCCACCCCTTCGGGAGTCCGGACGGGTAGCCGGTCCTTCGGAGATTGCAAATCGTACATTCCCACGGCGAGGGCAAACCCCGCCTCCAGAGCCTGCATAGGCAAGGGGAACGCCACCCGGTCCTCCACGATTTCCCCAGGCTGCCAGGATAAGGTGGGACGGAGGTTGTCACCAGGAGCGTGGTCGGCCTGGGCCAGGAGATTCAGGGTCGGGTCGTAAGCATGGACGAAGACATGGTAATCCCGTTGCAGGAGGGCCAGGGCCTCCCAGTAGAGGGTCAGTTGGAGAACTTCCTCCGTTTGCCCCCGGCGATGCGCCAACCGGAAAGCGCGCAGCTGAACAGCGCCTCCCAAGATAGCGTTCGGCTCACCGACAAGCAGTGTCTCCCCCGGCGTGCTGAACAGGGAGAGATGGTGGTAGGCGAAATCCCAGGCCTGGAGGGGGAAGGCGTTCTGGAAAAGCCAGCGCTCCACCCACCGGCCCGAATCGTCTGGCAACACATAGCCCCCGATAAACCATACCCGGGAATGGCGGGAGAGGGCCAGGTCCAGGATAGGGAACGCGACCTCCGCGGCCGCTGGGGGGATATAGGCAGGAGGCAGGTCGGGATACTGTTCCAGGATGAACTCGTAGAGATAGCCGTTATCCGAGACCAGTCCATCGCCGGGTTCCCGATGAGCGGCCACGAAGGTGAGGGCCTCCAGACGGCCATCGCCCCGAAACGGCGTCAGGGCTTTCTCTGTAGAGCGGACGACGAGAACCCCCGCACAGAGCAACAAGCCTGCGCCGCCCATAGTCAGGGAGCGGGCCAGGGGCCGAGGCGCTAAGGTGCTCCCCAGGCCTGTCCCTCCGAGACTCAGGGCCAGAAGGACGGCGGCAAACCCCATCGGGTCCGGACGGCCATCGGTCATCCAGCCCAGGTCTAAATCCTTAAGCCGCAGATTCCGGGCCTGGACGACCAGGGGGGAGCGGAAAGGGTCCCAGAGCAGAGCCCGCCCACGGTAGAACCACTGGTCCGGATGGGACTGAGGGTCTTTTTCCAGAACGAACTCGGTCTGCACGTAGTCGGCCGCCACGCCGACGACCTGGGCCAGAACGGAGACGACAAGGACCAGCGCCACCAACCCTCGTGCCGGGAGAGGGAAAGTGCCGAAGGATTCCAGGGTTCGGGCGACAGGAGCGAAGAGCAAAGGTAGGACAGGCACCAGATACCGAGGCCCCCAGGACCAGCCGCCGTGCCAGATGACCCAGGAGCCGTAAAAGAGCAGGAAAGCCCCGAAGAGTGCCAGGCTCAGGACGAAGTCCGTCCGGTACCTGCGCCACCCCAGGATATACCCCGGCACCGCGAGAAGAGCCACGGGAGAGTAGAAGAAAAGCCCACGGGCCGGAGTGAACAGCAGGCCGATGGTCCCGATGAGTGGAAAACGAAGGTCGGAGAGGGAAAGGCGGTAGCCGGTATCCAGGGGGTTCCCGAACCGCCAGGCGTTGTAAGCAAACATTATCCCCAGGGGGATAGTTATCCCTCCCAGCCCTCCGATCAGCGCATCCCGAAGAATCCTTCGGCCGTGGCTTCGCAGGAAGGGAAGCAGCAAGGGGATTCCCAGGAGCGGCAGAAGCAGCGCGCTGGAAGGAACCGCCAGCACAGCGAGCCCTGCACCGAACCCCGTGAGGAAAGCAGCCCGGACCGTGGGCCTCTGGCGGAACAGGAGACCCCCGTAGAGGCCCGCCGTAAGCCCCAGTGCGCCCACCGGTTCGGCGAAGAGCATCCGGGCATAGGGCCAGGCGAGGGTCCCCGTTCCCCATAGGAGAGAAGAGAGGAGAGCCGTCCTTTGGGAAAAGCCCAGCGCGGTCAGGTAGAGGTAGAGAATACTCCCGGTCAGGGCCGTCACAACCCCGTTGGTCAAATGGGCGGCATGGACGGCTCCGGCCCCGGGCAGAAGCCCGAAGATCCAGAAGAATGGGACGGCGAGCAGGGAAACGGCCAGGCCTTTTTTGCAGAAAACATCTCCCTCTGGGCCAACGACACCGATTTGTCCGATTCGGTCAAAACCATGCAGGTAGAAAGCCACCTGGTTGACATCCGGTCGGCCTTTGCCGAGACTGGCCGTCACAGCGACGATGTGGGCTTCGTCTACCGAATGAATATGGCCGCTGTAACTGGCCAGGTAGACCGAAAGCAGGAACAGAAAAACGCCCAGTGCAATCCAGCGATCCTGACGAGCCATTTCACCCCATCAGAGTTAAGTATGCACCCTATATTGAGCGAGAGGGACATGGAGTGCAGGCTGCCTTCTGCGCCGATTGTTGCAACTTGAAAAATTAATCCGGCAATCTGCTGTTTTCGCCCTCACCCCTTCCCCGGCCCTTCGGGCCACCCCCTCCCCTCTCCTGACCTTCGGTCAGGAGAGG
>JACIWQ010000092.1 GCA_014360895.1 Thermoflexales bacterium
TTGGGGCAAAAAAAACGACCATTTTTAGGGATGGCATCTTCGCAAACCCGATTTATGCACCAAAGCCATGTGCCTTTGTATCTTTGGGGGATCCCTTTCCCCTCAGCGCTCCACACCGAATGAGGGCACAGAGCAGGCCAACGGGAATCAACCCGGGCAGGGCCAGACGCAGGGGCGCCCCGAAAAGCGGGAGGAGCAGTCCCCCCAGGTAGACGGCGACCGTGGTAAGGAGAAGGCATCGGGAGGAGTCGTGAGTGGCCCAGAGGACCAGCAGCGGGACTAACAGCAGCAGGTCGTGCAACTGGGTGTATGGGGCGACCAGGAGCGGGAAGAGGAGGGCCAGCATTCGGGCCGGGACCATCTCGTTTCGGTGCCGAATCCCCCAGACGGCCAGGGTCAAACACCCTGCCAGAAGCCAGATACCGCTCAGGGGAGACCACAGGGGCTGAGAATGGGCAGGGAAGAGGGTGACCAGCAGGCTGAAGGGGGTCACCTGGGCGAAGGCCGGGAATCCCTCGGTCTTCAGGAGCCCCAGCAGGGCCGGGCTGAGGGCCAGGTACTCCCCGTAGCGGCCCGGGCCGTGGAGGGCCAGGTCCGCGCCGACCCAGGCGCTCACCACCGCGCCGAAGCCCGCCAGCGCCCGCCATTCCCGCCGGACCGCCCAGAGGATCAGGAAGCCCAGGACGAAATGCGGCTTATAGAGCAGGAGGCCGGTCAGAATGCCCGCCAGGAGCGGGCGCCCCGTCCGTTCCATCTCCAGAATCCCCACGGCCAGCCATAGGGTCAGGGCGTGGTTCTGCCCCACCCGCCAGCCGACCAGGAAGGGGAAGAAGGAGAAAATCACCACCAGGAACTGGGGGAAGGGCAAAGAGCCCGAGCGCAGGTCGGGGGGCAGGAGATGCCAGAGGCGCCGGGCCGCGTGGAGGGTCAGCAACAGGGTCAGCCCCCACCAGGTGACCAGGGCGGCGGGGAGAGGAAGGAGCGTCAGGACCCGGCAGGCCAGGGCGACGTAGGGTGGGGAGATGAAGGGGTTCAGGCCGGGGAGCGGAGTCGGTGCAATGAGGGATTGCTGGGTATAGGCTTGAGCCGGAAGATCGTAGAGTTGGTGGGGGAAAAAACGGTCCAGCCATCCTGCCGCGTAGAGGGTGACGAAATCGCTCCCTACGACCTGGCCCAGTCCGCCCCGCCAGCCGTGGCGGAAGAGGATTTCCAACCCCCAGGCGGCCCACAGCGCGGCCCCGATCAGGCGCGGGTAATCCCGCAAGCGACGGGTGGTCAGGAAGGGCATGCCGCTTCTCCTTTCATCGTGGCCCGCAGTTGCTGGATATGAAGGGCCGCGACGCTCACCGGCAGGACGCCGGGCAGAGCGATCTGGAGTCCGTACCCGACCAGCGGCAGGAGGAACGAACCGAGCCAGCACCCAACGGTCAGGCGTAAAACGCGGTTCTCCCACCCATTTCGGGCCATGAGCACCAATGCCGGCACCACCATCAGCAGGTCGTAGATCAGCGCGTGCGGCATCATACAAATCGGATAGAGAAGGGCCGAGACCAGCATCATTTGCTCGTGGTGACGCCATCGGATCGCGACCCAACTCAGGCCGAGAGCGGTGAGGCCGACCAGAAGCAAATATATCCGGGTCACGATGCTGATTCCGCCCGGCGGTATCAGAGAGGCCAGCAGGGCATATGGGGTGACCATCGCGGCGACCGGGAAGTCCCCTTTGACCAGGGGAAGCCGGAGCAGAGCGCCGGAGAGAGCTATGTACTCCCGGTAGAGAGGAAGACCATCTGTCCAGAACGAAAGGCCGGTCCACACTCCGGCAACCGCTGTGAAGCTCAGGAGAGCGCGCCAATTCCTGCGGACCAGCCAGAGAATCAGGAACCCACTGACCAGGTGGGGCTTATATATGAGGGCTCCGGCGAATAGTCCGGCCAGGAACCACCGTTTACCCAACCAGGCGGCGGTCACGCCAGAGGCCAGAAGCATCGTCAGGGTGTGATTTTGCCCGGACTGGAGACCGGTGAGGAAACAGTAGGAGGAGGCAACCGCCAGCCCCAGACGCGAGGGCGTCAGGCCAGCGGTTTTCAGTGCCGGAGGGACGACCCATCGGTCCAGCAGGTAAAGGGCCGCGATGAATCCGGCCAGGCTGAAAACCATCCAGAGGATCAGGGCGGGAGTGGGAGGGAGGGTCGTTATCAGACTCCATGCCGCCGCCACATAGGGTGGACTGATGTATGGGGCGAAGCCCGGAGGCTGGCTGGGCCATACCAGCGCCCGTTGGACTTGCTCCTGAACCGCCGGGTCATACAGGTGGAAGCGGTTTGTACGGTAGATCAGCCCTCCGGCGTAATAACTGATGAAGTCCCCGAACATCAGTTGTCCCGTCAGGCCGCCTACCCACCCGTGGCGCGTCAGAATGTTGACCAGCAGGGCGCCTCCTGCGCCGATCAGCGCCAGAACCGGATAATCTCGCAACCGCCGAGAGTTCAAGAAAGATGTCACGAGACAGCCTCCACTGGCAACCGCTGGGCGAACCTCCGGGCCATCGCCGCCCAGAGGAGCCAGAACGGCGCCAGCCAGATGTACCAGAATTGGTCCATGCCCACAAATAAAAGAACCGCGTTGACCGCGACATAGGATGCCCAGAGGCCCCACCAGGAGGGGGCCCGGGGTCGCCATCCCAGGTGGAGCCCCGCAGGAATCAGCGCGACCAGGGCGACAACGTGGTCGTGTATCCATCCAAAGGGCATGGTCAGCAGCGACATCAGCACCCAGCGCGGCAGGTGTTCATCCCATCCCTCTTCCCCCGGACGGTGCAGAACATCCCAGAGAAGCCACAGGAGGCCCAGGGCAGAGGGCAGAAATTGAAGCCATGTCCGCTCAATACCGAAGAAAAAGCGCAGCCAGGCCCCTAAAGTAGGGGTGGCCTGCTCTTTTGCCGGGTTGTCCAGGAAGGCCCGAATACTCCCCGCCAGGGCGGCCGGGTTCATGAGCCCAACTATCAGGGTGGCCACCAGCGGAATTCCGACCATCCCGAAGGCCAGGGGCCATCGGCGGCAGCGGACGGCCTGGAGAAGCACGGCCGCCAGCACCAGATAGCAGACCTGGGGCTTGAGCAGCAACACGCTGATGACGGCCCCGGCAGCCCACCCGCGTCCCCGAGAGGCGAAATCCAGAAAGGCGACCAGGCTGAAGAGCAGGAAAGGGGAAATCTGCCCCGCTTTAACGGATTGGAGGGCTGGCCCGAAAGTGAAAACCAGCAACCATATCGGGAGGCGATGCGTCGGTATTCTGCCTTCCAGAATCCATATTCGCTCCGCGCTCCAGGCCAGGGCAACTAAGTGGAGGAAGAACCAAATCGCCCGGGCAAACGGGTAGGGCAATACTCCCAGAGGGGTAAACAGGACCAGGGCCCATGGAGGATTCCACATTCGGACCGTTTCTATCGGGAATTCTTCCACCCGACGGCCGATGCTCTGTTGCAGGGCCAGCAACGGACCTGCCTCGTACGGGTTCTGCCCGGAGGCATTCAGCCGCCCCGCTGCCCAGTAGACGGCGAAGTCATCCCACTGCAGAATATCCGGCCGCGTCAGCCGCCAAGCGGCGAATAAGAGCAGGCCGGCCACAGCAAAGAGCAGCAACGGCCAGCGCAACCAGTGGTAGATGGAGCGAACGCAGTTATTCGGTGCCCTCGGGCCCCTCTTCCGGGAGCGTTCATACTGAACTCCTATCCAGCCCAGCAGGATGGCCGTCAAAATAACCGGCAGGCGGATACCCAGGCGCCCCCGGATGGCGAACTGTTCCAGCAGAAAGAGCACTGGCCAGGCCATCAGGAACGCGGTCAGAGGACGGGTGGGGCGCCCGATGCGGCGCAGGGCGTCGTAGAAGAGCGCGATGGGAAGCGCGTAGATCAGGCAATCCTGCTGATTCTGGTGAGGGCTGAGCAGGGCCCCCAGCAGCAGGGTGAAGGAAAGTCGCAGGTCAAAGCGGGGTTGCTCCGGCTCCCACCTCTGACGCGCCCAAAAGACCAGGGTACCCAGAGCGCCCAATGCCAGGGCGATTCCGGTTATGGTCTGGATCAGCGGAGCCCGTCCGGCCCCCAGCCAGAGGGTCAACGTGCCCCGGACGTTGATCATCCCATCCGGATATACGCCGTAGTGGTCAAAATAACTCCCCGTCGCGGCCAGCCAGCGCAGGTAGTCGGGCCAGATGGAGGGGCCCAGGGCCGCCGCCGTCACTGCCAGGATAACCAGTCCAGCCGCGCCAGCTCCGGCCAGGGCGCGCCAGCGGCGCGCAGCCAGGATGACCAGGGCCGGGAAGAGCGCGGCCTGGAGTTTCACCGCCGCCAGCGCCAGCCAAACCCCGGCCTGAGCGTCTTTCCCCCGCCGGAGCGCCAGGGAGAACTCCGTCAGGCACCAGAGGACGAAGAGGGAGAGGCTCCCGTATAGAAATTGCAGGAACAGGGGGAAAAAGGCGAAAAACGCGCTGAAGAGCATCCAGCGCTCCCTTCGTTCCCATCCAGCGCTCAGGAGTCGCAATCGCTGGATGACCCGGATCAGGATTCCGACCTGCAGGGCGGTCCAGCACCAGAACGCCGGGCCCAGCGGCAGCAAGGAGAACGGGGCCATGACCAGGGCGAAGTGGGGCGGGTTGTTGAAAGGGAGGACGCCGTCGTAGAACATCCGTCCAGGCCCCAGGATGGCCTGCTGGACCCGGGCCTGGAGGTCCAGGTCGTAGAGTTGGGGGCCCAACCCCTGGCGGACAATGGCGCCGCCGGTGTAGAAGGCGGTGACGTCGGCCCGCCAGAGAAGGCCGTCCACGGCCGCCTTGATGATCAGGCCCAGGTATCCCAGAGCGATGGCCAGATGGAAGGCGACCAGCCAGCGTGTTGCTCTATCGCTGTTCATGCTGCCTGCCATTCTGCTCGCGGGGTATGCAAGGCGGCTCTATTCCGTCAGTTGGTTTTCGGAACCGCCCAAATCACAAAATATATATGAAGCCCCAGTATCGCAAGGGCAGGGTAGGTAAAGCCAGGGAGTGGAAGTGGCTGTCCCCCCCGGGCCGTCAACAGTGCCATGGTGGCTATAGCCAGAAAATATATGGCAGGGGGCAACAGGGACCACAGGGCAAGCAAAGAGCGCGGCATCTGCCCGCTGGCGACTTGGCGAAGCATCGGGGGAATCAAAATTGCAGCCATATGAATGTGGGAATGCCAGGCCACGGCGCAGGTCGCGGCCAGCAGAGAAAGCAAGGAGGTGGTCTCGTCTTCTGGGCCTCTTCTTCGGAGAGAGGCCCAGAAGGCCAGCGAGGCGATAGCCACACTCAGCCCGATGGCGATGCTCCAGGCGAGGCGAGGGGAGACCAGAAGGGAGAGTAGCCAGCCCAACATCCGAAAATTCCCCATCGCCTGGGGGTCTGTTGCGGACAGTTGGCCCGTATAACGGGTGAGCAGACCCCACCATGGAGTTATCCCCGCTGGCCTGGCCAGCGCCAGAGAAATCCCTATGATCCCCAGCGCGGCTACAGCAAACCCTGCCAGGATGTCCCACCTTCTCTTTAGAAACAGAACGGGGATCAGCAAAATCAGCGTCTGAGGCTTCATCAGCAGACCGCCCAGCCAAAGGCCACCATAGAACCTCTTTCCTTGTTCCCAGGCACGCAGGAATTCCCCCACGCATATCAGCAACCAGATATTTACCTGGCCTAGCAGGAGGGTCAGAAAGACGGGGAGGGATAGAAATGCCAATCCAGGGAAAAGGCGGTCCTTTTTTCCCACCAACTGTAACAGATAGAGAGCCAGGGCGCCTATATTCAGAATTGTCCATAGGATGAATCCCCCGGACAGACCCAAAGGAAGGAAGAGGGTGAACGGGAGGATAAAGAACGGAAGGAAGGGGGTGGGGATTGTTTCTACCTCTGCAGTTGCATACGGGGCCATCAGGGCGGCCTGGGTCTCTCTCTGAACGGCCAGGTTGTAAACTTGAGAGAAGCCAGACGTGACCGCAATCCGGGCAGAGGCAAAAAGGGCGCGAAAATCTCCGCCCAAGACAGTGAATAAATTTACGTGAAGAGCTGTCCAGATCGTGAGGATAACGTAGAATATGCCCAGAGCAAATCCAGCCAGGCGGAGCCATTCGTCTGAGTGAAGATTCTGAAAGGGCTTCCCCATACCTTGTCTCCATAAACCAGTGGGACTTACGCAGTTGGGGGGAGTTCATAGGGGGCTGAGCCAGATAGGTTCTGATGGCCTCCCGAAGACTCGCTACTTCACCTCATACCCACTGGTTCCTGTCCACAAGCGATCAGCCCCCCGCCGCAAAAACCCGCAAGGGGGGCAAAAGATGGATGACATTCCGTCTTTTGGGCGTAAGGCATATCCAAGACGGTGTCGGCCAGCACTAATACCAATTGCCTTATTCCTCTTTCGGAATGGTCTCTTTGGGGCGGTAAACCGTTGTGCCAGCCAAAATGGTTACCGGTTCATATCGCTCTCGGATGGCAGCCCACATTTCCGGCGTCCACCGGTCTCTGGCTACCCAAGCTGAGAAAGGAGGGCAATCGCTGATCAAGATGAGAGCAAATTTCCCTGCCCGGATGTCCGAGACCACCCGACCTTGGTCCCATTTGCCCTCTGTGGCCAGCAATTTGAACTCGTAGGGCTGCAATAAGACTTCACGGCCACAGACTACCAGCAGGCTCATCATCTCGTCGGCCAGAACAGGACCTGGAGCAGAGCAGACCATTTGCTCCAGTCGAGGCATCTCTGATTCCAACGCTCGTCTCATCCAAATTTGAACAGTCAGAGATTGGCCCAGATACAGTGTCCAGGGTATCTGGGCGGCCAATGTCAGGCTGAGGAGACTATACACCCCCTTGGGGATTTCTTTATGCCATCGGGCAAGGGCGATGCCTACCAACAATCCCATTGCCGCTGTCCATTCCAATAGATAGTTTACGAAGGAACCTACTTTGCCTACCGTTAAACCAGAGAGGAACCCTCCAACCAAATAGATGATAGCGATCCAGGGCTTATTGACATACGGGTTGGTGTAATAAAGCCATTCCCATAAAACCAAGACAATAAGGGGAGCGTTCAGCAGAAAAGCGTGTGCTTCTACCGCAACAACTTTGGACAGCAAAAAGGTGTTAGCATTGGCTGTGACTGTATGGAATAGGAAACCACCGTCTGTCAGCCAAGTGAGAATGCCACCCCCTGCCAGGATGCCAACTCCCAGAGTAAGCGCAAAGAGAAAAGCCCTTCGCCTGTTCCGGATTCCCAGATGCGCCATCACGGCCAGTGGCGCGGCCAGCAGGTAGGACTGACGGGTGAAAACGGCTGCCAGCAGAAAGAGCAAGGAGAGCCCCAATCCGGCAAGGGAATCGGGCCAGCGGAGAGCGGCCCAGATTCCCCAAAGGCTGAACGCCAGCGCCAGCATATCTACCCTGCCCAGGGGGCCCCAGTAAATCACGTACGGGAAGCACAAGAACAGTGCACCGGTCACCGCTGCGGCCATCCGATCACGGGTCATCTGGAAGACGATAAATCCCAGCCCCACGCTGCAGGCCAATGTCGCCAGCGCCGAAACGACCCGTCCTGTGGCGTAGGAAAACCCCATCAGACGGCCCACGATGGAAACGGCCAGCGGATAGAGGGGTGGGTAATTCGCCACCGTGTAGGGGTAATCGGTGAGGTCGGCGCGGTAGATGGGCCGCCCCTCTGCCAGCCATCGGGCCTGGTTCAGGAGCGGACCCTCGCCGTAATCCAGCGGAATGCGAGCCTGGAGCGCCTGGCTGGCGTGGACAAAATAAAATCCCACCCCAACAACCAGCGCGGTGCCCAGGATAAGCGTTGCTATTACGGAGGCGACGCGCATCTTCGTTATCCGTTTGTGGAAAGCGCGAGCAACCGTGATGGGGGGGCCCACACTATGCCTGCCCCTCCAGCGTTCGGAGATACGCCAGCAGTTCCTCCCGCATATCCGCCCGCCGCAGGGCGACCTGGATGGAGGCCTTCAGGTGGTGCAGCGGGTCCCCGGCGGCCAGCCACATCCCCTCTATCGGCTGCGCGATGACCGTCGCCCGGGCCGCCAGCCGGTCCACCGCGTCCGCCATCCACAGTTCGCCACCCTTGCCCGTCTGCCGGGGGTCCAGAACGTCAAAAATCTCCGGCGTGAAGACAAAATGGCCCACCTGCACCCAGTTGGAGGGCGCCGTACCCGGCTCCGGCTTCTCCACGATGCGGGCCAGGACGTTGGTGGTGCCGGGTTTGAACTCCATACAGCCGTAGAGGCGGGTTTCCTCATCCGGAACCTGCTGGGTCGCCAGGACGGCGGCCGGACGGTACCGTTCGTAGGCCTGGAGCAATTGCTTCGGCACCGGCATGTCGGCCAGAACGATGTCGTCACCGAACATGTAGTAAAAGGGTTCCCCGGGCGTGAGCCAGGGGCGGGCCGCCAGCGCGGGAGAGGCGTTGCCGTAGGGGAGCGTTTCCGGCTGGCGGACAAAAACGATATTGGCCAGGCGGGAGAGTCGCCGCACCTCTTCCAATAGCGCCGCCTTCCCTGTAGCTTCCAGGTGGCGCTCCAGGTCCGGCGCGGGGGCGAAGTGCCGTTCCACCACCTCACTCCCACCCCGAACGACGACGATGATGTCCGTGATCCCCGACGCCACCAGCGACTCCACGTGGTACTGAATCAGCGGGACACCCGCGATGGGGATCATCTCCTTCGGCAGGGCCTTAGAGGCCGGCAGAAATCGCGTACCATATCCGGCGATGGTGATGACGCCTTTCATACGACCTCCATCACGAACCGCAGACTTCGTTCCAGGTCGTCCAGACTCTCCATCTCCAGGGAGATTAATGGAGGGACAGGGAGGCTCCCCAGAAGCGGGAGGATGAGGGAGTAGTCCACCACTCCATCCGGGGCGTCCAGGGGGAGATGTTCATCCTCTACTCCCCGGTGATTGTTGATGTGACAGTGGACTACGAGTTCCCTCAGCCGGGCCAGCCACCCCGTAAACGGGATGGAATCGGAATACAGATACGCGTGCCCCACATCCAGACATGCCCGGACAGAGGGGGAGTCTACCCCATCCAGAATGCGCCCGATGAGATCGGGGCTGGGCTCCCACATGTTCTCCAGCGCCACGATCAACCCCAATCGCTGAGCTTCCACACCTATCTCGGCCCAGAATTCTACCTGCCGCTGCGTCCACCGGCGCAGGTACCGGGCATTCCGAATCCAGGGGAGATAGTTGGCGTGGAAGACGACGTGTCGGGCGCCCAACTCGGCCGCGATCCGGAGGTTGAGGAGGTAGCGCTCCCGAGTGACGCGGATAATTTGCGGATCCTCGCTGGCGCTACTCATATCGTAGAAGGCCCCATGAAGGGCGATCTCACCCTCAAACCCTTGCAGCAGGCGCCGATGTTGCGCCACCAACGATGACCAGTCGCCATCCAGCAGGCCGGGGTGATACCCATAGACCTGAATCTCTATACCGATGCCGTAGTCCCGGGCCAGAGCAACGTAGGGAGCGATGTCGGGACGGGGAGTAGCAATCGCCAGGCGCATTGCTATCGCTGTCCTTTCCCCGCCATCTTATGCTACACAAAACCTATCCTGCCTTCCTCTCGGTCCTGCAGATGAAGGTCGGCCAGAATGACCAGAACCCCCAGCAGTAATGGGGCCCCCTGAAGGGGGGAAGCCCACACCTCTGCCTGATAATGAGGGCCAGAGGGAGGACGCTGAATGACACCCACCGGTTCCCCCCACCGGCGCTCCTCTTTCTCTGCGACCTCCTCCAGCCGGGCCAGGTCCAGTTCGGCGACATCCACCATCCCGAGGTCGGCAGCAGCGCTCTCCGCCTCCTCTCTGGCCTCCGGCGCGTAGGGGAAAATTTCGTAGAACCGCTCACCGAATCGGCTTCCCCTGGCGATGTACGAGGCCCCTTCCCACTGGAACAGGTAACGCGGCAACCGCAGGAGAAGCATATCTACCAATTCCCACTGCTCCGTGATCACCGCCAGCGGGGATTCCTGGCCCTCCAGAACCACCGCATACTCTCCTCCCCAGGGCCAGCGAGAGGGGTCCGGCGGTTCTACCCGACCCAGGAACTCGCGGTTCGGGCCCAGAAGCGTAACCTCCCGGGTCGGGTTGGGGAGAAAGAAACCCGTCGGTTCGGCCAGATAGAGCGTCTGGTCGGCCTCATCGGTGATCCGATAACGGTACACCTGATGTTCGGAAAAGGACGCCTTGTAGACCCGGAGCATGGTCATTTCCTTTAGCGATGGTCGCTCCATCCCGCCTGACGCAGTAACGCCTCCGCTGTGGCGCGGTTCACCTCCCGGAACTGAGTGCCGGGCTGAGGGGGGCCGACAATGCCCTTCTCCTCCAGCAACTCAATGATGCGGGCGGAACGGGTGTACCCGATGCGTAGCCGACGCTGCAGGAGGGAGACCGAGGCCCGGTTCTCCGCCAGCAGTACCGCCACCGCGTCGGGGATCAGGTCGTCCTCAAAGAGGGGAGGGGGAGGGGCCAGGTCGGGCCGGAGGGGCAACTGGACCGGTCGCGTCTCCCCGGCGGGCCCGGCGGGCATCGGTGCGGGTGCGGGCGGCGGAGCGACCCCTTTCCAGTACCCGATCAGCCGCTGCAACTCGGCATCGGAGACAAAGGCGCCCTGCAGGCGGATGGGTTGAGGCGAATCGGGGGGCATGAAGAGCATATCCCCCCGTCCCAGCAGTCGCTCGGCCCCCGGCATATCCAGGATGACCCGCGAGTCCACCGACGACGCGACGGCAAAGGCGATGCGGGCCGGGAAGTTGGCCTTGATCAAACCGGTCACCACGTCCACACTGGGGCGCTGGGTGGCGATAATCAGGTGGATCCCGGTCGCCCGCGCCATCTGGGCCAGGCGGCAGATGGCCTTTTCCGTCTCCTGGGGGGCCAGCATCATCAGGTCGGCCAACTCGTCCACCACCACCACGATGTACGGCAGACGCTTAAGGTCCGGATGGGCGGGGACCGCCCGTTCATTGTAGTCCACAATATCCCGCGCGCCGACGGCGGCAAACTGGCGATACCGGCTATCCATCTCCCGTAGGACCCAGCCCAGCGCGCCGACCACCCGCTCCATATCCACCACCACCGGCACCAGGAGGTGCGGGATGCCGTTGTACGGCGTCAACTCCACCCGCTTCGGGTCCACCATCAACAGTTTCAGGTCGTCCGGGGTGTTCTGAAGCAGCAGCGCGGTCAGAATCGCGTTGATGCAGACGGATTTACCGGACCCGGTGGTTCCGGCGATGAGCAGGTGGGGCATGGCGCGCAGGTCGGTCACATAGGGTGCTCCGGAGACGTCCTGACCCAGTGCCAGCCGGAGGGGGGAGGAGACCTGTTCCCACGCCTCGCTCTCTATGATGTCCCGCAGGGCGACCAGCGCGACCTCTTCGTTGGGCACTTCAATGCCCACCAGCCCCTTATTGGGGACGGGGGCCTGGATGCGGATGGAGCGGGCCGAGAGCGCCAGCGCCAGGTCGTCGGCCAGACTGGCGATTTTGGCGACCTTCACCCGCGTCTCCTTGCCCCGACTGTTGGCCACGAAGAGCGGTTCCACGCCGAACTGGGTGACGACCGGCCCCCGGTTGATCTCTTTGACTTTGACCGGTGCCCCCAGGCTGGCCAGGGTCTCCTCTATGATTCGCACTTGTTGCCGGATGACTTCCTGATTGAGGTCCTGCTCGCTCCCCGGCTCCAGAATCTGGTCCACCGGGGGAAGTTGCCAGAGCGTGCCGCCGCCGAGGACGCGCGGAGGGGAGACCCCGGCCGCAGGAGCTGGGGGTTGGACAGGAACGGGGCGAGGAGCAGTCGCCGGGCGGGGTGAGGGAGCGGACGGGGCAGCCGGTCGGGCGGGTACCGCGGGCGGAGGGGGAGCAGGACGGGGACGGGGGCGCGGCTCCCTCCGCTGCTGGAGCCACGAAGCTCCGGCCCGGACCATCTCCGCCGGGGAGACCCCCAGGACGAAGAAGATGCCCAGCAGCCAGGTGACCAGGAGGACCAGCACGGTGCCCGCGCCGCCCATCCCCTCCACAAGATAGGTCGCCAGGGAACGGCCGAGATGTCCCCCACCGTAGCCCCGGTCAGCCAGTGTCTGCGGGGGCAGGCGGGTCAGCCAGAGGCCCAGGAAGTGGGCGGTAACCAGAAAGGCCAGGAAGAGCATCAGCGTTCCCGCCACCTGCTCCGGCTCCGGGCGCGGGGCGCGCTCGCCAAAGCGGCGGAGGACCAGGTAGAGGCCTACCGCGCCCATAAAGAAGGGCACAAAGTAGACTCCCCAGCCGAAGGTGCGGCCCAGAAGTTGAATCCAGAACCCCAGGAGGGCGCCTCGCTGGGCGGAGAACAATGCCAGCACCGTCAGCGCGGCGACGACGAGCAGGGAATAGCCCAGAATATCCAGTTGGGCGTCCCGGCTCAGCCGGACGCGCGGCTCGGGGGCGCGCTGGGACCGCTTTTTCTTCCCTTTGCCTTTTCCCTTTCGGGCGGTCTTCCTGGCTGATTCCATTTCCTGACGGTCAGAGGAGGCGGCGGACTCCCCAGAAACTGCATGGAATCCTCGTTACAGGCGGCGCGGCGATAAAACTTCTACCGATGTGAACCGTCCCCAGTGCCGGTTAGGGAAATTATAACATATCTTGAATCCCCTGCAACATTTAAACAACT
>JACIWQ010000093.1 GCA_014360895.1 Thermoflexales bacterium
GGAGAGGGGGAGGGGGTTCGGGGGGTGGGGGTGAGGGCTGTCCCCCTCCGGGGGAAGAACTTCCTGCCGCAGTGGGGTTTTTGCCCTATAGCGAGAAGAGATTTGCGGCGGGTAGCTTCGCCGCGAAGTTCACCACGAGCGAAGCGTGGTAGCAATCTCACCCCGGGAGGCCAACGGCGGAACTCCCGAATTCTTCTGTGATGAGACCGAACATCCGGGAATTGTCCGACCCCCGAGAGTGGGACGACGCGTTGCTCCGCCTGCCGACCCCCCACATCCTGCAGACGTGGGAGTGGGGGGCTTTCAAGGAACGGCAGACCTGGCGGGCCGTCCACTACCTCTGGGAGGCGGAGGGGATTCCCCGCGCCGCCGCGCTGGCCCTCCTGCGCCGCCCCGCCCGCCTTCCGCTGGGAGTGATGTACATCCCCAAAGGGCCGACGCTCCCCTGGGATGACATATCCCTCCTCCAGAGCGTCTTGGCGGACCTGGAGGCCGCCGCCCGGCGGGCCAGGGCCGTATTCCTGAAGATAGACCCCGATGTAGAAGAGGACACGCCAGAAGGAGAAAGGGTGACCGCCACGCTACGGGCACGGGGCTGGCAGCCGTCGGCCGAGCAGGTTCAGTTTCGCAATACTCTGCTCCTGGACCTGACCCTTCCGCCGGACGACCTTCTGGCCCGGATGAAGCCCAAGTGGCGCTACAACATCCGGCTGGCCCAGCGGAAAGGGGTAACGGTCCGCCTGGGGACAATGGAGGACCTGCCCCTCCTGTACCGGATGTATCAGGAGACCAGCGTGCGGGACCGGTTCGTCATCCGGCCGGAGGCGTATTATCGGGACGCCTGGGGTTCGTTTATGGAGGCAGGGCTGGCGCAGCCACTGATTGCCGAGGTGGAGGGCGAGCCGGTGGCCATGGTGATGCTTTTCCGGTTCGGACAACGGGCATGGTACATGTACGGGGCATCCCGGTCGGTGTATCGGGATTATATGCCCAACCATCTCCTTCAGTGGGAAGCTATCCGCTGGGCTCAGGCCCAGGGGTGTACCGTCTATGACCTCTGGGGAGCGCCGGAGAGAGCGGATGAATCGGACCCGATGTGGGGGGTCTACCGGTTCAAGGCGGGTTTTGGCGCCCGTCCGGTCCGGCACATTGGGGCCTGGGATTTCCCCGTGCACCGTACGCTCTACAGCCTGTACACCGTTCTGACTCCCCGCATACTGGCGCTGATGCGCTGGCGGTACTGGCTGAGGAGAAGATAAAGCCTCATTTTACGAAGGAGGAAGAAAAATGGAAATACTGATGCTCATCTTCATCTTCTTTGCCGGCCTGATTGGTCTGATCCTCCTCTTCTCCATGATCCGCGTCGTCCGGGAGTACGAGCGGCTGGTGGTCTTCCGCCTGGGACGCTGCATCGGCACCAAGGGGCCGGGCGTGGTCTTCCTGATCCCGCTCATTGACCGGGCCGTGGTGGTGGACCTGCGGGAGCAGTTCATGGAAATCCCCCACCAGACCAGCATCACCAAAGACAACGCGCCGATTGGGGTGGACTTCCTGATTTACTGGAAGGTGGTGGACCCGGAGGCGAGCGTCATCCAGGTGGGGGACTTCCGGCGGGCATCCATCGGCATCGCCACCACCACGCTGCGCGCCGTCATCGGCGACATCATGCTGGATGACGTCCTGGCCCAGCGGGAGCACATCAACCAGGTCCTGCGGGTCAAACTGGACGAGGTGACGGAGCGGTGGGGCGTCAAGGTGACCAGCGTGGAGATTCGGGAGATTGAACCGCCGAAGGAGATTCAGGCGGCGATGAACCGACAGATGTCGGCGGAACGGAACCGCCGGGCGATGGTCACCGAGGCGGACGGTCAGCGGGAGGCCGCCATCAAGGTGGCGGAAGGCGAGAAGCAGGCCGCCATCCTGCGGGCCGAGGGCGAGAAGCAGGCATCCATCCTGCGGGCCGAAGGGGAGCGGGCCGCGCAGGCCCTGCGCACCGAAGGGTACGCGATGGCCCTCCGCTATATCTTTGAGGTCGCTCAGCGGATAGACCCCAACACGATGACGCTGCAGTATCTGGACACCCTGCGGCGGCTGGGGGAGAGTCCGGCGACCAAGTTCGTCTTCCCGCTGGAGTTCACCAGTCTGTTGGGGAGTCTGCGGAGGGAGCCGCAGGCGGAGTAGAGGGCAGGGCGGCGTTGAGGGCGGCAGAGCTGCCGTCAACGCCGCCCTCCGTTTACGGCTGGCCGACGAGTTCGGCCCCCACCGTGATGCGGCTGGCGGTCCAGACGTCGCCGGACAGCACGCCGTGCACACTCACCGCGTCCCCTGCCTTCAGATCAGCTAGGGTTATCGGCACCGCCTCCGGCTCCGCCCTCCGGAGCAGACGGGTGTTGGGGGTGACCTGAACCGTCACCGTTTTGCCGATGAAGGGCTTGACCACCCGGTTTCCCCGAATCACCTCAACGGTCACTGTCGCTGCACCGGTATCCACAGCCGTCACCCGGCCGACCAGGTTGAAGGGCATCCGTTTAGGCGGTTTATTCCCGGCGGCCAGCGCGGGCACAGCGATTCCCGTTACCAGCACAACCACCAGCAGAAGAACGACCCAGCGTTTCATCTACGACCTCCTTTTGCCGAAGATGGGGCCCAGAACCTTCCGGTTCTGGCCTCTGTTATTTAGACGGAGAACTCCCTCCAGAGATACGGCCGGAAATTGAAAAACCCGTATCTTCTGGCCCTGCCTTTCGTCTTACTTTCAGGAGCATAATGGACGATCCTTCCCTGCTGGCGCGGGCCCAGCGGCTGGAGACCCAGGCCCTGATCCAGATTTACGACCTCTATAGCGACGAACTCTACCGGTACGCGATGCGACTGGGGGGCGACCCGGACCTGGCCGAAGAGTGCGTATCCGAAACGTTTGCCCGGCTGCTGGACGCCTTCCGACGCGGTCGCGGCCCGCGCGAATTTCTGCGCGCCTACCTGTACCGCGTTGCCCATAACTGGCTCACCGACCAGTTTCGCGCCCGTTGGGAAACCGTCTCGCTGGAAGATGCCATGCCTCTGCCCGCTGTGGACGATCCGGCGGCCGAGGCCGAGACGCGCATCCGCCAGCAGACCGTCCGGGCCGCACTGTTCCACCTGACCCCGGATCAGCGTCAGGTCATCCTCCTGCGGTATGTGGAGGGATGGGAACTGGAAGAGATCGCCCGAGCACTCCAGAAACCTATCGGCGCCGTCAAGGCTCTGCAACATCGCGCGGTCGCCCGTTTGCGCCGTCTTCTGGCTCCCGCTGAGGAGCAGGAAGCAGGGAGTCTCCCATCAACAAGACATAGGTGAGATATGACAGTAAAGCCCGAAGAGGAACTGGACCCCCGTGTCTATGCTTACCTGGGCGCTCTGCGGGCAGTCCCTCAGCGAGACCCCCGGCGAGCGGCCCGCACCCGGGCCCGATTTATCGCCCAGGCCGTATCCGTTCGGCCCGCTCCCCGTCATACAGGATGGATGTTCATCCTGTTCGGAAAGGAGCGAAAGATGGCACAAATTCTCATTGCCCTGCTTCTGGTCGTGGCCTCTGTGGGTGGTTTCACCGGTACACTGTACGCAGCGCAGGACGACCTCCCCGGCCAAGCGCTATATCCCCTCAAGACCTGGAGCGAGGATGTCCAGGTCGCGCTGACGGCGGACCCGGCCCGCCAGGTGGAGCGGCTCATGGACATGGCCCAGCGTCGGGTGGAGGAGACGGTCGCCCTCACCCAGGCCGGTCAGATTCCTCCGGAGACGGTGCTCCAGCGGATGGAGCGGCATCTCTACCGGGCGATGGAGCGGGCCGCCGCCCAGGGGGATGAACAGATGATGCGGACTCTCAACCGGGTGGAGGCGCGCCTGACGGCCATGCAACAGAGGCTTGCGGGCATTCCACAGACTCCGGTTCGGGAGCGCGTGTGGATGCAACTGGAGGCCTGGCGGCGCCTGGCCGAGGCGGGCCAGGCCAACCCCGCCCAGTTCCGCCAGCAAATTCGGGAGCGAATTCGGGAGAATGCCCCCGGTTCCCCGGAGCCTCCCGGCCCTCGCGGCCCGATGGGGACACCCGGTACAGGCCCCGGCCCTGGCCCCGGCCCGATGGGGACGCCCGGCACAGGTCCCGGCCCCGGTCCGAAAGGGACCCCCGGTGCCGGCCCCGGCCCGGGCCCAATAGCAACTCCAGGCGCTGGCTCGGGTCCCGGCCCCGGCCCGGTAGAGACGCCCGGTCCAGGCCCAGTGCCCTCTTCCACCTGCACTCCTGGCTCAGGCCCCGGCCCCGGCCCGATGGAGACGCCCGGCACAGGCCCCGGCCCCGGCCCGATGGGGACCGCCACACCGGTATCAGGTGGAGGAGGTAGAGGCGGCCACTGACCGCCCATTCCTCCGCCGTGTATAAGGTGACAGTCACCTACCAGGTGACTGTCACCTTATTTTTCCCTCCATGCCCGTTTTGTGCTACAATTAGGAGCACCTGTGACGGACCAAAGGAGGCCCGATGGAACCCGCGTCCCCCATCCCTTCCCGCACCCAAACCCTGCGCGCCTGGAAAGAGCAGGGTGGAGGGATTGCCGCCGTTCTTCCCATCCACTACCCCCGGGCCCTGCTGCGGGCCTTCGGCCTGCTCCCCGTGGAGGTCTGGGGGCCGCCGCGCGTGGACCCGGCCCCCGGGGCCGCCCACCTCCAGCCCTACGTCTGCTCCATCGTGGGCAACGCGCTCTCGTTTCTGCTGAGCGGCGGGCTGGACGGGACCGATGTCATCATCGTCCCCCACGCCTGCGACTCGCTCCAGGGGCTGGGGAGCCTCCTGCTGGACTTCGTCCGGCCCCGACAGCCGGTCTTCCCCCTCTACCTCCCGCGCGGCCGCCGCGAGAGCGACCTCCAGTTCCTGGCCGATGAGTGCCGCGCGCTCTACGAGAAACTGGCCGCCATCACCGGCCGCGCTCCCTCGGAGGTGGAACTGATGAAGAGCATTCGCCGGGAAGAGGAAGCGGACGGCCTGCTGGCGGAACTCCACCGCCGTCGCCGCGTGCTTCCCCTTTCCGACCTGGCCTTCTACCGGCTGGTGCGGGCTCGGGAGTACCTCCCCGCCGAGGAGTTCGCCGCCCGGGCCCGCGCCGTCCTGGACGGACCACCCGCCGACCCGCGCCCCGGCGTCCCCCTCCTCCTCTCCGGCATCGTCCCGGAGCCGATGGCGCTTCTGGACGCGGTGGCCGAAATGGGGGGCGCGGTCGTCGCGGACGACCTGGCCTGCAGCGGGCGTCGCCTCTACCCGCCCGGTACCAGCACCGACCCCTTCCGCCGGATGGCGGAGCGCATCCTGAACGGCCCCCCCGACCCCACCCGGGGGAGCCCCATCGCGGAACGGCTCCGCCATCTGGTCGGGATGGCCCGGGAGAGCGGCGCGCGCGGCGTCGTCTTCTACGACGTCAAATTCTGCGAGCCGGAACTCTTTGACCTGCCCCTCCTGCGCCGGGGATTGCAGGAGGCCGGCCTGCCCTCCGTCCACATAGAAGTAGACCTGAACGACCCCCTCTCCGGCCAGACTCTCACCCGCATAGAGGCGTTTCTGGAGATGGTCGCGGGTCAGCCCGCAGAGGAGGCCCGAAGATGAATCCCCTTCTCGCGCTTCGCTACCACTGGAACGTGAACGTTCTGGGACCGGTGGTCCTCCGCCTGCAGCGATGGCAGGCCGAACGCCGCCCCGCCCGCTGGGACACCCGCTATCTGGCCCCGCCGCTCCGCATCGCCCCCCGCACCAAAGAACTGGTCGCCCGGCACTGGCTGGCTGGCCGCTACGCGGACGGCTACCGCAAGGTGGCCTGGGTCACCTCCGGCGCGCCGGTGGAACTCCTCAAAGCGCTGGATTTCTACGTCCTCTACCCGGAGAACCACGCCGCCATCTGTGGGACGGCCCGGCTGGCGGTGGACATCGCGTCCGAGGCGGAAGGGGCCGGGTATTCCCGCGACCTCTGCTCCTACGCCCGCACCGACATCGGCGCCGTCCTCTCCGGCAAGACCCCGGTGGGCCGCCTCCCCAAACCGGACGTCCTCTTCGCCTGCACCAACATCTGCCAGACCGTCCTCTTCTGGTATCGGGCGCTGGCGGAGTACTTCGGCGCCCCCCTGGTCCTGATAGATACCCCCTTCGTCTACACCGAAGAGGCAGCGGAGCACGCCGTCCGCTACGTCCGGCGGCAACTGGAGGAGGCGGTGCCGGTCCTGGAGCGCATCGCGGGCAAGCGGCTGGACGAGCGGAAACTGCGGCAGGTGGGCCTGCTGAGCAAGCGCGCCTCCGAACTCTGGCTGGAAATCCTCCAGCGCTGTCGCCACCGACCGGCCCCCATCTCCGTCTTTGACCAGTTCATCCAGATGGCCCCCATCGTGGAGATGCGCGGCGACCCGGAGACGGTGGACTTCTACGCCGCGCTGCTGAAGGAGGTGGATGCGCGCATCGCCGCCGGGGTCGGCGCCGTCAAAAACGAGAGAAAGCGCGTCCTCTGGGATAACCTCCCCATCTGGTACCGGCTGCGCTACCTGGCGGAGTTCCTGGCCCGGCACGGCGTCGCCGTCGTCGTCTCCACCTACACCAACGCCTGGGGGGAACTGGCCCCGCTCATTGACCCCGACGACCTCTGGGAGTCCATGGCCCGCACCTACATCTACCCCATCCTGAACCGGGGGACGGGCCACAAACTGCGGACGATGCGGCAGATGGTAGAAGAGTATCAGTTGGACGGCGCCATCCTGCACTCCGACCGGTCCTGCAAGCCGTATTCCATCGGGCAGATGGACCAGCGGGACCGGCTGATTCGCGAGGTGGGGGTTCCCGCGCTGTTGCTGGAGGCCGACCACAACGACTTTCGGGCCTTCGCCGAGGAGCAGGTGGCCACCCGTCTGGCGGCGTTCGTGGAGATGCTGGGGTGACGGCGGACCGGTGGGCCCAGGAACTGCGACCATATGGCCTGCTCGTCGTCGCCCCTGAGACGTGGGAAGAGGACGAGCGGGCCCTGATTTTGCGCGCCGTACAGCGGATGGCGCAGGCGCTGGGCGGGGCGGAAGGGATGCAGCGAGCGTTAGGAAACGTCCGGCTGGAGAAACGGAAAGAGGGCGGCGGAGGGCTCTATGCCTTCTGGCCCCGTCCTCCCTGGATGCGGATTCTCATCGGAGCGCCCATCCTCCACCAGCAACCGGAATGGCTGGGGGAAGTCGCGGTGGTGCATGAACTGGCCCATGCCTGGGATGCCCGGACGGCGAACATCGCGGCCCGCGTTCTGGGCCGACCGGGCCGGATAGTCCGGGAATTGGTCCGGTTTGTCGGGGAGGAGCCGGGCCCGACCTGGTACGGCAGCGGATTCTCCGGCCTCCGGCGGACCCTCCGCGCCGCCGGCGAACAGTGGGCCGAAACGGTGGCGGCCTACCTGTACCCGGAATACATCGCCCATCTCTCGTCCTGCCCGGCGGAACAGGAATGGCCCCAGCGGGTCGGGCTGGCAGAGCACCCGCGCCCCGGCCTGGGCATCCGGCATCGGATATACGTGGAGGGCCGCTTCGGAGAAATCCGCCTGCTCACCACTAACGGCGACCCTAGTGCATCGTTAACTGAGTAGTTGTGCGAAGACCCCGCCATATGGTGGGAGAATCTCGCACAACCAGTTTGTTAAACCGGCACTAGCTACCTAACAGTTTCCTCTGGAAGGGTCATTGCGAGGCGGCGAAGCCGCCGCCACGCGGCGAGGTTGTCACTGCGAGCGCAGCGAAGCAGCCGCTCGCGGCGTGGCCGAAGCAATTTCCCCGGCTGGTTTTCGGAGATTGCTTCGCCCCCTTCGGGGGCTCGCAATGACACCCCCGGAGGGGCATTCGGGAAGTGCGGGAGAAAAGTGTCAGGTGGCTAGACGGCGACCCACTACCAGCTATCGGCTAATACGGCTACCCACTACCGGCTATCGGCTAACGACTCATTCCCTACCCATGCGTGTCGCAATGGTTGGCCCCTTTGGCCTGCGGCCCCGGGGGACGATGTCCGTCCGGGCCCTCCCTATGGCCCGCGCACTGGCGGCCCGGGGGCACACGGTCACCCTGCTCCTCCCGCCCTGGCAGAACCCGGAGGACGCCGGACGATGCTGGGAGGATGCCGGGGTGATGGTGGAAAATATCCCCCTGCCGCCTCGCGTGCCGCTCTTCTTTCATCTGCGGGTCGCCCGGCGGCTGGCGGCCCGCGCCCTGGCCCTGCGGCCCGACGTCGTCCACCTCTTTAAGCCCAAAGCTTACAGTGGCCTGGCCCACTTCCTGCTGGCCCTCCGTCCGCGCGCCTGGCGGCCCCGCCTGGTGGTGGATAGCGACGACTGGGAGGGCCCCGGCGGCTGGAACGATATGACCGACCCGACCTCCGGACGGCCCCTCTACACCCCGGCCCAGCGACGGTTCTTCGCCTGGCAGGAACGGTGGGGCCTGACCCACGCGGACGCCGTCACCGTCGCCAGCCGCACCCTGGAGAGTCTGGTCTGGGCGCTGGGGGTGCCGCCGGGACGGGTCTTCTACGTCCCCAACGGCTGGGCCGGCCCGGAGGTGCTTCTATCCCCCCGAACCGATGAGGGTCCACCCGTCATCCTCCTCTACACCCGTTTCTTTGAGTTTCCCGTATCGCGCGTGGTGGGCCTGCTGCGCCGGGTGCGGGAACGGTTTCCCCAGGCCCGCCTGCGGGTGGTCGGCAAGGGACTGTTCGGAGAGGAGGCGCGCCTCCTGGAGGAGGCCCGGCTGGCCGGGCTGGCGGAGGCGGTAGAGTACGCCGGCTGGGTGGAACCGGAGCGGTTGCCGGAGGTCTTCGCCCAGGCGACGCTGGCGGTCTATCCCTTTGACGACACGCTGGTCAACCGGGCCAAGTGTCCGGTCAAATTGCTGGACCTGCTGGGAGCCGGGGTGCCCGTCGTCGCCGAAGCGGTGGGGGAAATCCGCGAGGTCATCCGCCACGGGGAGACGGGCTGGCTTGTCCCCCCGGGAGACGAGGCGGCCTTCGCCGGGGCGGTCCTGCGTCTTTTGGAGGAACCGGCCCTGTGCCGTCGGTTGGGCATAGAGGCGGCCCGCGAAATCCGCAAGCGCCGCTCCTGGGCACGGTTGGCGGCGGAAGTGGAGAGGGCATACGGAGTGTAGACGGTGAAGTGTCGGGCGCTCTGGGGATTGCTGGCGCTGGCGTGGATGGGGCTCATCTTCTGGCTCTCGGCGCAGCCGGACCTCCCCCACGCGCCGGAGCCGTGGCTGGATGTGGTGGTCAAAAAGACGGGGCACGCCGCCCTCTACGGGGTGCTGGCGTGGCTCTACTGGGGTTTCCTGCGGGGAGACGGCCCCCCATCGGGCCGGGCGCGCCTCCTGGCCTTCGGGCTGGCGGTCCTCTACGCCGTCACCGACGAAGTTCACCAGTCTTTCGTGCCGGGGCGAACGCCCTCGCCGTGGGACGTGGTCATAGACGGCGTCGGGGCGGCGCTGGCGGTGAGGCTCCGGGGGTAGGGTTGGGGGTGCTCATACCCGTGCCTGATTACGAATGGGAACTTCCAGCAGACTCCGGGCCCGGTAGAGCGCAAACCCCAGAACCGGCACGGTGACCTGAACGGCGTGATGAAGGAGGCGCCACTGACCATAGGTCAGCGGGTCTCCCAGAAAAGTGGCCAGCCAGACCAGGGCGTAGAGGGCGCGCCACCGCCCTCGCCATTCCATCCTCTCCTCCCAGAGCAGGATAGCCGGGATGAGTAGCACGGCCCAGTCGTAGATCATCGCGTGGGGCGTGATCCAGATGGTCAGGGCGACGGCCGCCGCGAAGGTCAGCGGGATGCGCTCCCGGTGGCGCCGCCAGAACCGGTATCCCTCCACCAGTCCCAGCCCGGCCAGCAGAAGGGTCAGGACGTCCCCCAGGAGCGGCCACTCCGGGAGCAGCAGCCGCCAGAACCCCCGGACGGTATGCAGATGCCAGAGGGGGAACTCCTGCCAGTTGGGCAGGTCAGGGAGGACGGTCCGGGCAAAGTGGAGGTAGGCCCGACTGGCCTCGGGCCAGGCCATCGCGCAGAGGGCCGCCAGGGCCGCGCTCCCCAGAATCCATCCCCCCAACGCCTTCCACCCATCCCGCCCGCTCACCAGCCACAGGAGGGCCACCCCCAGGGTCAGTTGCGGCTTGTACATCAGCGCGGCCAGCGCCAGCCCGGCCGCCCAGGGCCGCCCGTCCCGCCAGAGATGGTAGGCCAGGGCCAGGAGGAAGAGGCTGAGCAGGCTGTTCTGTCCGTAACTGACGGCGGCGAAGACGGGGAACCAGGTCAGGGACCACAGGAATGGGCGAGACGAACGGATGCCCATGAGGTGAATGCCGGCCCAGAGGGCCGCCAGTCCCAAAACACTCCAGAGGGCGAACGCCAGGCCGTAGGGCAACAGAGCCAGCGGGGCGAAGAGAGCGGCGAAGAAGGGTGGGGTGATGAACGCGTAGTAGGCCCGGAGACCCGGGCCGATGATTTCCTGTTCCAGCCGGGCCTGGTAGTCCATATCGTAGAGGTGGGCGCTCTCCCCGCGCAGGAGCGTCGTCCCGGCGGCGTAGAACTCCAGGAAGTCCGTCCCCACCGGCTGCCCGACCAGGTCCAGGTTCCCCGGCCCCAGGAGGACGCTCCCCAGCCAGGCCAGCCAAAGGACGCCGCCGGCTAGCCAGGCGTAGGAGAGACGTCGGGGAGTCAGCCAGCGGGTCATCGCACCCGCCTCCAGATTTCGGTCCGCTCGTCGGCGTACTCCCGCTCCCAGCGGGGGTCGTCCTCCAGCGCCCGGATCAACTCCCCCTGCAGTTCCCGGTCCACCATCAGACGGTCCGCCCCGTACTGCTCCAGCAGTTCGTTATAGCGCACCCCCCGGCCGATGCGGAGGTAATCCAGCCACTGGTCATACGGATAGAGTTCCACGCGCGGGTCCACGAAGACCCCCTGCTGGGGGAGGGCCCAGATGAGGTAACTGCCGTAGCCCATTTCGTGGAAGAGACGGCCGCCCGGGTGGGCGCGCAGGTACTCCACGGCGGCGATAGGCGTCTCCCGACCCACCAGTGGGCCAACGGAACGGTCCCGCCAGACCTGTTTCCAGTACGTTTCGGGCAGAGGCAACCGCTCCACCCACCAGGGCTGGGCCAGGACGACGGGCACCGCCAGCAGGAGGAGCAGGAGCAGGTTGAGAGGGTGGCGGCGGGCGGGCAGGGCCGCCAGGCGGGGCCAGAGAGCTGCCCAGTCCTCTGCCAGAATGGGCATCACCGCCATCCCGTACCAGACGACGTAGCGCATCCCGCTCCATGCCAGCCAGAGGAAGCCCACCATCAGCAGGAGGTCTGTGGGGCGAGGACGACGGCGGGAAAGGGACAGGGTCACCAGCAGCACCAGGATGCTGACGTAGAAGACGACGTTGGCGATACCCGAGGGGGTGGGGGACTGCCACTCCATCCCCAGGGCCTGGCTGGGTCGGTCGGTGAGGAGGTCCACCACGTAGGCGGCGATGCCGACGCCGCGCGGGTTGGCCAGGGTCGCCAGCGCCGTCAGCGCGCCGACCCCGAAGAGGGCGCCGACCCCGCGCCAGGAGAGGGTGTCCGGGTGGCCCTCTGCTCCGCCCCCTCCCTGAGCCCACGCGGTCCGGACCGCCTCCCCCACGGCGAAGATGCCCATCAGCACCAGCCCCAGCACGAAGGAGCCGTGGACGTTGACCCAGAGGGCCATCAGCAGGGGCAGGGGCAGGAGCCATCTCGCATGTATCCGGCACTCCGCCTCGCTCCGTGCCGAACTGCAGGCCGCCACGTAGCGGTTCAGCAGCCAGAGGTAGAGGGCGAAGAGGGGGAAGGCCCAGATTTGCGGGCGGATGATGAGGTTGTTCAGAGACATCCCCCCGGCCAGGGCCAGCGCGGGGGCCGTCAGCCGCCAGGAGCTGGAGCGCTCCCGCGCCGTCCGCCCCACCAGCCAGAAGGCCAGCAGGACCAGGAGGTTGCGGGCGAAGGTGACCAGCGGAAGCCCTCCGGCCCGGTAGACCAGGTAGAGGAGCAGTTCCCCCAGCCAGGCGCCGTAGGTGAAAGGGGCATCCGGCGGCAGGGTCCAGGCGAACATGTTGGTGGTCGGAATGGCACGGGTGGCGAAGATGATTTCGCCGATTTTCAGATGCCACCAGAAGTCGTTGGGCGGGAGAGGGATGAGAGAGATGATAAAGGCCAACCCCGCCAGGACGACGGCGGACCAAAGGGCATCTATGGACGGTAGCCAACGACAGAGTCGCATCATCTCTAAATTAACAACTGGCCACCTGACACTTTTCTTCCGCACTTCCCGAATTCCTCTCTGGGGGTGTCATTGCGAGCCCCCAAAGGGGGCGAAGCAATCCCCAGGAACCTGTTTGGAGATTGCTTCGGGCGCTTTGCGCCCTCGCAATGACCTCTCCAGTGGAAACTGTCAGGTAGCTAGAATTAACAATAGACTTTATCGGGAATGGCGCCAGAGGTCTCAGCGCCATACCCCTTCTTTAAGGGTAACTATTCGCTATCCGCCTGGATAGGGGTAGCCAGGGCCAAAAGAGGCCCCTTCCGGTCATTGCGAGCCGGAGGCG
>JACIWQ010000094.1 GCA_014360895.1 Thermoflexales bacterium
GTTGGGCCTCGCAATGACGTTTGCTTCGGCCCGTTGGGCCTCGCAATGACGTTTGCTTCGGCCCGTTGGGCCTCGCAATGACGTTTGCTTCGGCCCGTTAGGCCTCGCAATGACGTTTGCTTCGGCCCGTTGGGCCTCGCAATGACGTTTGCTTCGGCCCGTTGGGCCTCGCAATGACCTGTTGCGTCACTGCGAGTGAAGCATGGTGGTTTACCACGAGCGAAGCGTGGTGGTTCACCACGAGCGAAGCGTGGTGGTTCACCACGAGCGAAGCGTGGTGGTTTACCACGAGCGCAGCGTGGTGGCTATCTCATCCCCAAGGGCCAACTGCGTAACTCCTGTCTTTTTGCGAACGCCGGACGTCGCGCAGCATCAAAACAGATAACCCAGACGGCCAGAGACTTCCTGGGCATATTTCATCACAATCCGGCCCAGTCGGGGAAGGGTTTCGGAGGAGAGGCGAATCGTCGGGCCGGAAATGCCCAGCGAGGCCAGGACCGTGCCGTCATACCCCCGAATCGGCGCCGCGATGCACCGGACGCCCGGATGGAGTTCCTCATCGTCCACCGCGTACCCCTGAGCGCGAATCTCCAGGCAGTGGGCCCGGAACCGCTCGGGGTCGGTGATGGTTCGGGGGGTGTACGGCCGAAAGTCCAGGCAGCGGATGACCGCCTCCCGCTCCTCGTCGGGCAGGAAGGCCACCAGCGCCTTGCCGACCGCCGTACAGTGCACCGGCTCCCGCTGCCCCATTTCGGTGTTGACGCTCACCACCTCCGGACTGATCTCCTGGGCAATGTAGACCACCTGGTTCTCCATCCGCATCGCCAGATGAACGGTCTCCCGCGTCTCCTGGAGCAGCCGTTTCATCACCGGACGGGCCTGAAGATACACGTCGTTGTTGCCCAGAATCCGGCTGCTCACCGCGATCATCTTGGGACCAACGGCGTACTTCCGGGTCTCCGGGTCCTGCTCCACGTACCCCCTGGCCTTCAATGTGGCCAGCAGCCGGTAGACCGTGCTCTTATCCAGGCCCAGCGTCCGGGAAAGTTCCGATACCCCCATCGCCCGGCCGGTGTCCGCCAGTACCTCCAGCAATTTGATCCCCTTGACCAGAGAACCGGCATCCGCCTGGCTCATCTTTACCTCCATTAACGCATGTCAGAAGGCGTACGGTTTCCATCCTCTTTCATTATACAGAGATGTTGCAAAAAAGTCAACAATGTATTGACAATATCAACATATCGCTATATAATGGGAAAAACACCTGTCCCCGAAAGAGAGGCCCCGATGAGATTGACCGGCGGTGAAATCGTCATAGAGTTCCTCGTCCGCCATCGCATCCCCTATCTGGTGGGCATCCCCGGCCACGGCTGTCTGGGCTTGGTGGACGCCCTCCGAAACTACGCGGGCCGGATCCAACTCCTGCAAGTCCGCCACGAGCAGAGCGCCGTCCATCTGGCCGACGGGTACTACCGGATGACCGGAGTCCCCCTGGCCGTCTTCACCTCCATCGGTCCCGGCGCGATGAACACCGTCATCGGCGTGGCCTCCTGTTACGTGGACTCCATCCCAGTCATGCTCTTCACCGGCAACGCCCACACCCACATGGCCGGGCGGGGCGTCCTGCAGGAGATTGAGCGCCAGCGGGACGCCGATAGCATCAGCGTCTTTCGGCCCATCACCAAACGGGCCTGGCAGGCCACCCGGGCCGACCATCTACCGCGCATCCTCCGGCACGCCTTCACCGTGATGATGGGCGGGCGGCCCGGCCCCGTCGTCGTTGACCTGCCGATGGACGTCCAGTGCGATAGCGCCGAGGTGGCGCCGGAGGAACTGGACGACCACGGGCTTCCCGGCCGGGTGTTGCCGGACCCGGCACTGATAGAGCGCGCGGGCCGGTTGCTGCTGGAGGCCCGGCGGCCCGTCCTGGTCGCCGGAGGGGGCGTCATCGCCAGCCAGGCCTGGGACGAACTGCGCGCGCTGGCGGAGTTCCTGGGCGCGCCGGTCATCACCACGATGATGGGCAAGGGCGCGTTCCCGGAAGACCACCCCCTCTCCGGATTCCACGCCGGCTCCAAAGGCACCACCTGCGGCAACGCCCTCGCCGCGCGGGCCGACGTGGTCCTGGCCGTCGGGATGCGCTTCGCCGACGAGTCCGCCTCCTCCTACCGGCGCGGCGTCTCCTACGCCATCCCCCCGGCCCGCCTGATCCACGTAGACCTGGACCCGGCGGAGATCGGCAAGAACTACCCCGCTGAAGTGGGCATCGTGGCGGACGCGAAGGCCGCGCTGGCGGCCCTGCTGGAATGGCTGAGGGCCCACAGCGCCCCCCGGGACTATCGCCAGAGCGCCTATTTCGCCGAAATCCAGCACCTGCGGGAGGAATGGCTGGCCCACGTCCGGCAACTGGCGGCCTCCGACCAAACCCCCGTCACCATCTCCCGTCTCATCGCGGAACTGCGCGCGTTCCTCCGACGGGACGCCGTCGTCCTCACCTCCTCCGGCAACACCCAGGCCCAGTGGTTCCAGGAGGCCATGGTCTACGAGCCGAAGACCAACCTGACCACCGGCGGTTTCAGCACGATGGGCTGGACGGTCCCCGCCGCGCTGGGGGCCAAACTGGCCGTGCCCGACCGGCAGGTGGTGGGCCTGGTCGGCGACGGGGACTTCCTGATGACGGTCCAGGAACTGGCGACGGCGGTGCAGTACGACCTCCCCGTCGTCTACGTGGTGGCCAACAACGTGGGCTGGATCGCCATCCGCGACCTCCAGGCCGCCGTCTACGGCCCGGAGCGGGCGGTGGGCGCCGAGTTCCTCAGGGACGGCCAGCCCATCACGCCCGACCTGGCGGCAATTGCCCGGGGCTTCGGCTGCTACGCCGAACGAATCTCGGCCCCTGGCGAAATCCGCCCCGCGCTGGAGCGGGCCTTTGCCTCCGGACGGCCCGCCGTGATAGAAGTGATGGTGGAGCGGACCTACCCGCTCTCCGGCAGTCCGGCAGTGGGCTGGTGGGACGTCCCCGTGCCCGCGTACATGAGCCAGCCGCGGGCCCGCTACGAGCGGGAACGGGCTGAGGAGCAATGAAGGTGAAGGTGACAGTCACCTTTGAGGTGACTGTCACCTTCGCTTTCGCTTTCTTTCAGGAGGATGTGATGCCCCCGATCCGCGTCGCCATTGTGGGTTGTGGCCGTATCTCCGACCTCCACGCCCTGGGCTACCGCGACCGGGACGACGCCCGCATTGTCGCGGTGTGCGATGTCAACCGCCGTCGCGCCCAGGCCAAAGCCCGCCAGTGGGGTGTGGAGCGGGTCTACACCGATTATCGGCAGGTCCTGGACGACCCGGCGATAGACCTGGTGGAACTCCTGGTCCCCCACGACCTGCATGCCCCGATGACCGTCGCCGCGTGCCGGGCCGGGAAGCACGTTTCGGTGCAGAAGCCGATGGCGCTCACCGCCGCCGAGGCCGACCAGATGATAGCGGCCGCCCGGGAGGCGGGCGTCATCCTGCGGGTGTACGAGAACTTCGTCTTCTATCCCCCGCACGTCCGGGCGAAGGAGATGATAGAGGCGGGCGAAATCGGCGAGCCGCAGATGATCCGCATCCACGTCAGCACCGGCAAGAGCAAAACCGCCTGGAAGGTGCCCCTCAGTGCCTGGGCCTGGCGGTTCAACGAGGAGCGGTGCGGTGGCGGGCCCCTGGTCTTTGACCACGGCTACCATCTCTTCTCGCTGGCCTACTACCTGATGGGCCCGGTGGAACGGGTAGCGGCCTGGATTGACCGCTCCCCCGTAGTGCCCACCAAGTACGTGGACGCGCCCGCGGTGATGATGTTCCAGTTCAAGGCCCCCCGCCGCTACGGCGTGATGGACTTCGCCCACACCCCCAACCTGGTGATGGATTCCATCTACTACGCCGACGACGACCGGGTGGAGGTCATCGGCGATCGCGGCATCATCTTCGTGAACCGCTGCACGGCCCGGACGGTGGACCTGCCGCCGCTGATGCTGTTCCGGGACGGGAAGACCACCGCGGTCCCCGTGGAGCGCGTGGAATGGCACGATAGTTTCATAGACTGCACCCGCCACCTGATCGGGGTGCTCACCGGCGGCGGGCAGCCGGTGCTGGACGGCCCCACCGGGAAGGCGGTGCTCCAGTTCACCCTGGCCGCCCTCATCTCCTCCCGCACGGGCCGGGAGGTGCGGCCGGATGAGGTGCAGTGATGAAGGCCATCGTCATCGGTTCCGGTATATCTGGCCTGACGGCTGCGGCATACCTGGTCCGGGCCGGCCATTCGGTTATCGTCTACGAACAATACGAAGAAATCGGCGGGGTGACCGCCACCCTCCGCCGGGACGGTTTCGGTTGGGACCTGGGCCCGTTGCTCCTGGAGGGTTTCGGTCCCGGCGAGCCCGCCGGAGAAATCCTGGCCGAACTGGGGCTGGACGACCGGGTCCGGACCGTGCCGGACGATCGGGGCGCGGTCTTCCCGGACTTTTCCTTCTGGAAACCGGCCGAATACGCCGGACCGTACTGGCGGCGGGAGCATCTAAAGCGGTTGTTCCCCGAAGAGGGGGAGGGCCTGGACCGCTACTACCGGTTCTACGACCGGATGATGGACCTGATGGCGCTGGCCCGACGGGCTGAACGGGCCCGGGGACTGCGGGCCCTCTTGCTGAAAGCCTGGATGTTTCTGCTCTTCCAGCGGGTGCGGGGATTGGCGGACTGGAACGCCGAACAACTGATGCGCCACTTCTTCCGACGTCCGGAAATCCGGGCGGTGTATACGGCCATTCTGGCCGACTTCGTCGTCCGCCCCAGCCAGTTCCCGGCGCTGGCTATCCCGGCGGTCAATTCCGAAATTGCCTTTGACCGGCGCATCCCTCTGCGGACATCCCGGGCGGGGCCACGCTTGAGTTTTCGCTATATCCTGGGTGGGTGTGGCCGGATGGTGGAGGCCATGGCCGAACTCATCCGCTCCTGCGGCGGGCAAATCTGGGCAGGCGCGCCGGTTGCCCGCATCCTGCTGGAGAACGGTCGGGCCGCAGGGGTGGCACTGGCGGACGGGCATCAGGAGCGGGCCGACGTGGTCATCGCCAGCGGGGGCGCGCGGGAGACGTTCTTCGGTCTGGTGGGCCGTCAGCACCTGCCCGCCGACTTCGCCGCGCGGGTGGAGGACGTGCCGCTGGAGGAGTCGGTGCTGATGGTCCATCTGGGGGTGGATTTTGACCTCACTCCCTATCAGCTCTCGGCCCTGTGCTACTACTACAACACCTACGATGTGGAGGGGGCAGTGGGCCGCTGCCAGCGCGGCGAGTACCACGAGGGGCGGGATGGATTCCTCATCTACATTCCGTCCCTGCACTCCCCGGAACTGGCCCCGCCCGGCCACCATGCCGTGACAGTCTATACCATCGCGCCCAATTGGCTGAGCGAGGGGACCTGGGCCGACCGGCGGGAGGAACTGGCGGAGAAACTGCTGGCAGAGGCGGAACGCGTTATCCCCGGGCTGCGGGCGCGCGCCCGGGTGCGGGTGGTCTTCACGCCCGAGGACTTCCGGCGGCGGACCCACCAGGAGCACCACAGTTTTGGCGGCTGCGCACCGGTAATGGGCAAAGCGGGCATTCCCCACCGCACCCCTATCCCCGGGCTGTGGTTTATCGGCTCCCAGAGCCAGAGCGGGGGCGGCGTCACCAATGTGATGACCGGAGCCAGCCGAACGGCGCAAATGATTCTGAGGGCATCGGGCATGCGTTCGTAGTGCGACCGTTCGTGGTAGCGCAGCACGTATCTTCTCTGCGAGAAAAATCTGTGCTCGTCCGCGTTCATCCGCGTCCTATGGTGATGGTGAACGTTTTCGGAAAGGGGGGCAAAAGTGGACACTCAATCGGAAAAACTGCCGGTCAAGACCAAACTCATCTACGGCGTGGGCGACGTCGGCAACGCCATCGTCAATTCGGCCATTCAGTTCTTCCTCCTGGCGTTCTACACCGACGGCGCCCTCATCCCGGCGGGCCTGGCCAGCACGGCCCTGTGGGTGGCCAAGTTCTGGGACGCGGTCAACGACCCCCTCTTCGGCTGGCTCTCCGACCGCACCACCTCCCGCTTCGGCAAGCGCCGCGTCTATATGATTTTCGGCGCCCTGCCGCTGGCGGTCTCCATCGCCCTGCTCTGGTCCGTGCCGCGCGGCCTCTCCAACGTGGGGGTCTTCCTCTGGATTGCCTTCACCTTTATGCTCTTTGACACCCTGTGGACCCTGACCAACGTCCCCTACTACGCGCTGACCGCCGAACTGACCGAGGACTACGACGAACGGTCCAGCCTGACCGCTTTCCGCATGGTGCTCGGCGTGCCGGCGTACATCGTGGGGGCCGCCCTGACGCCGTTCCTGGTCAGCTTTTTCCCGGATAAACGGACGGGGTACGGCGTCGTTGGCGTCATCTACGGCGTCCTGGCGGCGGTCGTACTGTGGATCGCGGCGGCGGGCATCCGGGAACGTCCGCGCATCGCCGAGAGCAAGGCCGAAGCGCCGCCCTTGCGCACGTTTCTGGAGACCTTCCGCAACCGGCCCTTCGTGCAGCTCATCGTGGCCTTTCTGCTGGCAAACGTCGCCTTCGCCCTGATCAAGACCCTCCTGTACTACTTCCTCACCTACCAACTGAGCATGGAGGACCAGGTGCCGGTGGTGATGTTCCTGTTGCTCGTCTTCGTGGCCCTCTTCCTCTTCCCCTGGAAGAAACTGGCCGAGCGGCTGAACAAGGGGCCGGCCTATGCGCTGGGCCTGGTCATCGGCGGGCTGGCTATGGCGGTGACCTTTTTCCTCCCCCACCGGCCGACGTTCTGGGTGTACCCCATCGCCATTATCGCCGGTATCGGCTTCTCGGCCCAGTGGGTCTTCCCCTGGGCGATGGTGCCCGACGTGGTGGAGATTGACCGGCTCTCCACCGGGGAGTACCGCGGGGGGATGTACTACGGCGTCTGGGGGCTGGCAACCAAACTGTCGGACGCGTTGGGCCTGGTGGCTGCGGGCTGGGCGTTGCAACTCTCCGGCTACGTGCCCAACGTGGAGCAGACCGCCCGGACCCTGCTGGGCATTCGCCTGTTTTTCGGCCCCATCCCCATGCTCTTCCTGGCTCTAACGTTGCCGCTTCTGTTCTGGTACCCCATCACCCGGGCCACCCACGCCCGCCTGCTGGCCCAACTGGAGGGGAGAGAGAAAGATTAAGTGTGAGCATCTCTCGCCCCCTTCCCAAAGAGAAGGCTGGAGCAACCGGAATGCCACAAGAAGCACTGACCGGAGCATACGCGCGGGGGCTTTATTTTGCCTGCGGGGTCCGGCGGCCCGAGGGCCGTCCCCGGATCGGGATTGCCAACTCCTGGAACGAGATGGTCCCCGGCCACATCCATCTCCGCCAGGTGGCGCGGGCGGTGAAGGAAGGAGTGAGGACTGCTGGCGGCATCCCCCTGGAGTTCAACACCATCGCCCTCTGCGATGGCATCTGTCAGGGCGCCGGGATGCATGCCGTCCTCCCCAGCCGCGAGGTGATCGCGGCCTCGGTGGAACTGACCGCGCGGGCCTACAGGCTGGATGGTCTGGTCTGCCTGGCCTCGTGCGACAAAATCGTCCCGGGCATGCTGATGGCGGCAGCACGGCTGGACCTGCCCACCGTCTTCGTCAGCGGCGGACTGATGGCCGAGGGAGAGTGGCAGGGAGCGCGCGTGGTGACCTGCGACATCAAAGAAGCTATCGGTCGGGCCCGGCGGGGGGAGATCACCCTGCGTCAATTGCGCCAGATGGAACGGGCTGCCTGTCCCGGCCCCGGGGTCTGCAACATGATGGGCACAGCGAACACGATGGGCGTGGTGCTGGAGGCGGCAGGGCTCAGTCTGCCCGGCAACGCCACCATCCCGGCCACCGAGCCCGGCTCGCGCCGGGCCCACTCCGCGCTCCTGGACCTGGCCCGCGCCGCCGGGCGGCACGCGGTGGAGAACCTGGAGCGCGGCATCACTTTCCGGGACATTGTGACCCCGTCGGCGTTGCGGAACCTCATCCGGGTGGTGCAGGCCATCGGCGGCTCCACCAACCTGGTGCTCCACCTGGCCGCTCTGGCGACGGAGTTGGGGTACGAACTTCGGCTGGAGGAGTGGGATGAACTGGGGCGACAGACGCCGCTCCTGGCCCGGTTCAAGCCCGCCTCCCCCCACACCGTCTCCGACTTCGGGCGCGCGGGCGGGGTACCGGCCCTCTTGAAACGACTGGCGCCGCTCCTGGACCTGAACATCCCCACCGTCTACGGGAGCACCCTGGCGGAAGTGGCCGCCCGCGCGGAGGTCGCCGACCCCGAGATCATCCGACCGCTGGATGCCCCCCTGGCCCCCACGGGCGGGATTGTCGTGCTCCGGGGCAACCTGGCCCCGGAGGGCGCCGTCGTTAAGGTCAGCGGGGTCTCTCCGGCCATGATGCGCCACGTGGGACCGGCGCGGGTGTTTGACCGGGAAGAGGATGTGCAGGAGTGCCTGCTGGGCGGGCGGGTTCAGCCCGGGGATGTGCTGGTCGTGCGCTACGAGGGGCCGCGCGGGGGGCCGGGGATGCGGGAGTTATCTCTGCCAGCGGCGATTATGGTGGGCATGGGCCTGGCGGACTCCGTCGCGATGGTCACCGATGGACGGTTTTCGGGCGCCACGCGCGGGCCCTGCATCGGGCACGTCTGCCCGGAGGCGGCCGTGGGCGGGCCGCTGGCGGCCCTGCGCGATGGCGACGTCATTGAGATAGACATCCCGGCCCGAACCCTGAACGTCCACCTGAGCGAGAGCGAACTGCAGGCCCGGATGCGGGAATGGACGCCGCCGCAGAAGGAAATTCCGCCGGGGTTTCTGCGCTTCTACGCCCGCTATGTGGGCGCGGCCAGCCGAGGGGCGGTGCTGGAGACAGGGACGGCATAGGAAATACCGGCCCCCCTGGTGACCGAAACAAATCCGGTTGGTATTACAACTGATAACCGCCGGAAGCGGGAACGATTTTCTGCTGGTAGTCAGTCACAAATTCCAGAAGTCGCTCCTTTAACTTCATCCAGCGCTCGGAGGACAGAATCCGACGCGCGGTGCTCAGGTCCTCTGCAATAACTCCGGTGAGAATCTGGGGCCCCTCTCCGTACGCGGTGTACCACATATCCGTTGCCTGAAGGCCCATTTCCTCCAGCGCCGGTCCAAATTCCCTCGTAAAAAACTCAAAGTACTCGTTCTCTAATCCCGGAATGAGGTTCCAACCCAACAGCAACTTGACCACGTTGGCTCCTTATGGCTCCTGCGGATGCTCCGGGTCCGGGTTCTCAGGCCGACGGCGCCGACGGACGCGCCGGGCCGCCAGGGCCGCCGCCGCCATCCCGAACCCGACCCCGATCGCCGTCAGACCGTAACCGGTTACCGGCAACAGAGAAGGGCCGGTAGAGGGCAGAGTTTGCGGCGAAGGAGCTGTTTCAGCAGGCGGCGAACCGGGCGGGGATTCTTGAGGGGGACTTGTGGTGGGAGACGGTACAATTTCCGGCGTGGGGGTCAGCGTCGGGCGGGGTTGCTGGGCAACGGCGGAGGGAGGTGCCGCCCACGCGCCCAGGAGTACCAGCAGCGCGCTGACCACGCCCCCCAAAAGTAGGTAACCGTAAACTCGGTTCATAGGACAACCTCCGGGACTGAGGTAGCCGGTACGTTTATAGTTTACTGCAAATTTCTATTTATGGCAAGTCCACTTAGAAGTACGCGGCACATCCGCCGCTATGCCGCTGGACATTTCCTACAAAACCGATATACTTTTACCTGAGCCCCCCTGCTCCCAGAAATGCCTGAAGAGGAGGACCTCTATGCTTCGCCGTCTTCTACCGATTCTGCTGGTGTTTTTCCTGGTCGCCTGCGGCGCGCCGCGCGGGGCCGCCGACCCCCTCTGGACCGCCCGGCAACACATAGAAGCTAGCCGCTGCGAAGGGGTGAACCGGTACGCGGAGGCCGTCGCCGAACTGGAGGCCGCGCTCTCCGCCGACCCCGACCTGGTGGAGGGCTACTACTGGCTCTTCGTCGCCCGGCGCGCCCTGGGGGACGAGGCCGCCGCCGACCAGGCGAGGGCCGCGCTGGAGGAGGCCGTCGCCGCGGGGCGGGGTGGGCCTGCCGGGAGATACTGGCTCCTGCGGCTCTACCAGGAACTGGGCGATACGGAGGCCGTCAGCCGCACCCTCTCGGTGATGGAATCCGTCGCCCAGGCCACCCCCTCGGACGCCGAAGCCCGCTACTGGCTGGGCCGCGCCGACTACGAGGTCGGCCAGAGGGACCGCGCCGTCCAGGCCCTGCAGCGGACGCTGGAACTCCGCTCCGACCACGCCCTCGCCCACTTCTGGCTGGGGCAAATCTACGCGGAGCAGGGCCGGCTGGAGGAGGCCCGGCGGGAACTGGACGCCGCGCTCCCGCGCCTTTCGGAGAAGGCCGCCGCCTACCACAACCGGGGCGTCGTCCTCTACCAGTTGGGGGACCTGGAGGGGGCGACTGCCGACCTGGAGGCCGCCATCAAGGAGGACCCCGACGACCCCCGCTCCCACTACCAGTTGGGCGCGGTCTACCTGGCCCGGGCCATTCCGGCCAACCCCTTCGCCCTCCCCGACCGCGCGCTCTTGGAGAAGGCCCAGGCGGAGTTTGACCGCGCGCTCCAACTCTGCCCCGGCATGCCGGAGGCCCTCATCGGCATGGGGAACCTCCATCTCCTTCAGGGAGACGCACAGAAGGCGCTGGAGGTATTGAAGCCGGTCCTGGAGCGCCACCCCGATTCGGCCCAGGCCTGGTATGCCGCCGCCCAGGCCCACGCTGCCCTGGGCAACACCGCCGAGGCCTGCCGTGCGCTGGACCAGTTCCTCTCCCTCTCCCCGCCCGCCGACTGGGCGGAGCAGGCCCAAAAAGCGAAAGCCCAACTGGGATGCCCGTAGTAAAGGTGACGGTCACCTTGAAGGTGACCGTCACCTAATCTGCAGTTGTCGGAAATCGCGTTTTGCTGTAAACTTAAAGCAGCGCAGGCCGCCAGGCCGTTCAGATTCACCGCCGAGAACGCGGAGAGCGCAGAGACACTTTCGCTCTGCGGGAGAACGCTTCAACCGCCGCCTGGGATTGAGCATGCGATGAGACGGGCAAGGGATTGGCTGGATCAGGCATGGCGCGACCTGGAACATGCCCGCCGGGATATGGCGGACGGTTTCCACGAATGGGCCTGTTTCAGCGCCCAACAGGCCGCCGAAAAGGGCCTCAAAGCCCTCTACCAGCACCTGGGCGGAGAGGCCAGAGGCCACTCGGTGAAATGGCTTCTGGAGCGATTGCCCCTGGAAGAGGAAGTCCGTCAGGAATTGATAGAGTGCGCCCGCATCCTGGACCGCTTTTACATCCCGACCCGATACCCCAACGGCTTTGACTATGGCAAACCGGCCGACTATTACACCGTCGCCGACAGCCAGCAGGCCATCGGCTGTGCGGAGCGAATCCTGCGGTTCTGTACAGATCGTATGGCTGAATAGAGAGCAGGCCATTCAGGAACTGAAAGAGCGGGCCCGCGACCTGCTGGCGCGCGACGCGCGGGTGCGGGCGGTAGGACTCTTCGGCTCCCTGGCCCGTGACGATGCCCTCCCCAGCAGCGACGCCGATGTGCTCCTGGTGCTGGAAAGCCACCCCGAACCGCGCTGGTTTGACCGGATCCCGGAATACGCGGCCGCTTTTGACGGCACGTCGCTTCCGGTGGAGCCGTTCCCCTACACGCTGAACGAACTGCGCCGCCTCGCCGCCGCCCCCGGCTTCCTGAGCACAGCTCTGAAGGAGATTCTGCACCTGGGCGGCGATGAGGCCATCTGGCCGCAACTGTTGTCCGCACCCAAACCGTAACGCCGGCCGCCAGGCCGTTCCGATTCACCGCCGAGAACGCAGAGAGCGCAGAGACTCTCTCTGCAGGTAGCACAGCAGATAATCCTGAAGTCGTTCGGGATGGGCCACGCAGCGCCACACGCCGAAGGCGCTCGCTAAAAGAAAAAATCCGCGTTCTTCCGCGTTCATCCGCGTCCCATTTTCCCAAAGGGCAGGCGGGGACCAAAAAGGGAGGTGTGACATGAAGACCCGTTGCTGGTCCAGCATCCTTGTCGCCGTCGCGCTGCTCCTGCAGAGCGCCTTCCCCGCGCTGGCCGCGCCGACGCCCGCCCGCGCGGCCCCCTCCACCGCCCTCTACCCGCCCTGGTACTTCCCCGCCCAGGCCAGGGAGCCCACCCTCCAGGTGGTGGAGACGGCCGTCGTCGGCACCGGCGCGCCGGTAGAAATCTCCCAATCCACCCCGCCTGGCACCGTCTTTGAGCGGGCCGTCGTCCTGGAAGACGGCGGGGCCGCCTGGTTCGTCGGCGGCCTCTCCCCCGGCCAGGCCGGCTCCGTCCTCTGGCTCTCCGGCGACCGGGTCGGGCTGGGCCCCGGCCTCGCCCCCGGCCGCACCGCGCGCCTGGCCCTCATCGTCCGCCCGGCCCTCCCCTCCCCCGCCCTGGGGGAGGGGCC
>JACIWQ010000095.1 GCA_014360895.1 Thermoflexales bacterium
CCTCACCCTCTGTCAGTAGAGGGGTGGGGGTGGCCCGAAGGGCCACGGCCCGAGCAAAGTCATCGCGAGCGGAGCGAAGCGACCTCGGCCCCGAAGGGCCTCGGCCCGAGGGGCCTCGCCCCGTGGGGCCTCAGGCCGAGGGGGCTTCCTCGCCCCGCCACGCGGCGAAGGCGCTCGCGCCGAGGCGCGTGGCGCGGCGTGGCCGTGGGGCCGGGGGAGGGGTGAGGACGAGCCTGTCTCAACTTTTGTCCGAACCTCAGGCCGCCGGGCTATTCTCCCGCGATCCAGTTCGCATCGGTACGATGGAGCGTCCACACCTGGGGTGAGGAGCAGGCCGTCGTGGTCATTATGGGGGTGACCCAGACGTAGGCGGTGTCTCCCCCGATCTCCACTCGCTGGGCCTCGCTGCCCCGGTCGGCAACGGCCCGCGCGATGGCCAGGTACTCCGATGCCGGGGGGATGGAAAAATCCCCATCCAGGGCCCGCTCCGCCCCGTCTATCAGGAGAGCGGCCTGGTCCAGAGCGCCCTGATGGAGGGCCGCCTGGGCTGAGACGAACATCAATTCTACAGCAATAGCCTGTACGGTGCGCGGGCGTCTGAGAAAGTCGGCAATGATTCCGCGCTGTTTCCCTTCCGCCGCATTGGGGAACCAACCGCTTAAGAAGTATGCCATAGGGTCGTCCGTTTGCTGATAACGGCGAATCGTATCAAAGAGCCGGACGGTCAACTCCAAATCCCGTGCGTCTTCGGAGGTGGTGGGTTGATCGGATAACCAGGCCTGGAAAGCCCGTTCCGTTTCCTCCAGCCCCGTACCGAAGGAACGATGCAGCGCGCGATCCAGCGCGTCGGCGGGCGGCATATTGGTGGGCTCCTCGGTCTGGCGGTAGAAGGACAGAAATTCATCCCAACCGTAGGTTTCCACCAGGTAGGCGACCAGTGCGGCAGCTTCCAGATAACCGATTTCGTGTTGATGGCTGTAGAAATCCTCTGCCAGTCGGGCCAGTGGGATATACCGATCCAGCCGGAGCAGCGCACCCGCCCGAGAGGGAATGGACTCGGGTCGGTAGTGGCCTCCGGCGACCCAGACGGCCAACCCTTCCCGCAACATGGGCGGCGTCGCTGGCCCCACCAGTGAGGCGTCCAGCAGGTGAACGGCTTCGTGGCGGAGGACGATTTCCAATTCCTCCCCGGTATAGAGGCGATCTGGATAGGAGAGGACGACGCCCTCCTGGGCGTACCCTCCCTGTCCAATCACCCGCCCGATAAAGTACACCTCCAGCGGCGATGCCAGCCGGGTGCCCAACCGCTCCTGGACAAAAGCAACAGAGCGCTCGGTCGTCTGGATCAAAACAGGTAGGTCCCGCTCAGCGCGAGAGCAGGTCAGATAGTGGAGGATGCAACAGTTCGTGGTCGTCGTAGCCCAGGTGGCCAGGGCCTCCGGGGCCGGGCGAGCGGCGTCGGTAACAAAGCGGACGGTCAGCGTGACCACGTTGTTGGTCGGGTCCTCGTCTCCCGCCTGCACGCGGTCATCGGGGTCCAGATGGACCACCAGGGTCTCCCGCCCTCCCGTGTCCCGCGTGTCCCAGGCCCAGGCCAGGCGGGCGCGCGGCACCCCATCAAAGGCCGGATAGCCGACGGTCCCTTCGGCCAGAACCTCCCGCTCCGTCCCTTTCAGACGGTAGATGCGGACGGTCAGGTCTCCCGGCGGAATAGCGCCCAGATGGCGAGGGGTGATGTCCAATGAAATCCGATCGCCTCTGTAGAAAAGCCAGCGGCCCCCCAACCCGGGGATTGGCAGCGGGTAGAGGGCGACATCCTCAGGGGCAAGGGACAGGTCGGGGGGCGAGGATGTAGGCGGGATGGTGGGAGTTGGCTGGGTCAGGAACCCCGAGGGGGCGCAGGCCAAGATGGCCGCCAGGACAAAACCGACGGCGATTATCGGGAAGCCGTGGATTGTGAACCTCATCTCGCTTCCTGTACCTCGCTTCCTGCATCCTGCTTCCCGCTTCCTGCTTCCTGCTTCCCACTTCCCGCTTCCCACTTCCTGCTTCCTGCTTCTTTACACCTCTTCTCCGAAGCGAGGACTGTACCGCAGGAAAATGATGTAGCCCATCACCAGCACGATGAGCGAGGTCACCGCTGTCCGCAGGAGGAAGTCCCAGGCGGTGGAGGTACCCCAATACAGGAGATCGCGGTACGAAGAGATGATGGAAGCCATGGGGTTCAGGCGCAACAGCCAGGCCCGCACGTTGATGGAAACGCCCCAGAGGATATATCGTTCCGGGACGGTGGTGAGGGGGTAGAAAATGGGGGTGAGGAAGAACCAGGCCAACAGGAGCACGTCCATGATCAGCCGGGTATCCCGGTAGAAGACGTTCAGTGTGGCGGTGATGAATCCGACGCCGACGGTGAACATCACCTGAATGACCAGGGTAACGGGGAATAGCAGGGCCCAGCCGGTCAGCGGATTCCCCATCGCCAGGGCCAGCAGGAAGAGGACAGGGAGGGAGATCAGGAAGTGGACCATGTTGCTCAGGACGGCGGAGAGGGGCAGCGCCTCCCGGGGGAAGTAGACCTTTTTGACCAGGGGCGCGGCGTCCACGATGCTGTTGGTTGCCTGGGAGATGGCGTTGGCAAAGAAGTTCCAGGGCAACAGGGCGCAGAGGATAAAGACCGGGTAGTTACGGAGATTAGAGCGGCCCGCCAGGATGTTAAAGACGATGGTGTAGACAACCATCATCAGCAGGGGGTTGACCCACGACCAGGCCACACCCAGAATGGAGTTTTTGTAGCGGGCCTTCAGGTCCCGGACGACCAGGTTGCGGACCAGGTCTCGGTACTGCCAGAGTTCTCGCAGGTGCTGGAGGATGTTCATCGCGGTGGCCGTTATGCCGGTTCGCCCTCTTCAACCGCGACGGGGGTCTGTGCCCGGCGGATGTGCCGGTAGATGTAGTAGCCCATGCCGGCCAGAATGGCGATGGCGATGGGGATGTCAAAGGGGCGCATGATTTCCCGGATGCGCTCCCATTCGCTTCCGAAGGCATGGCCTGCGGCCGCCAGCGCGGCGCACCAGATGAAGGAGCCAATGAAACTGAGAATTGTGAAGCGGACGAACCGTACTCGCACCACTCCCGCCGGGAAGGAGATAAAGGTACGCACGATGGGCAGGAGGCGGGAGATGAAGACAGCCCAATCGCCCCAGCGGGCAAACCAGCGGTCAGCCTGCTCCAGGTCGTGTTGAGAAATGAGGATGTACCGGCCCCAGCGTTGAAGGAATGGCCGCCCTCCCCACAGCCCCAGCAGGTAAGAAGCGATGGAGCCGATGGTGCACCCCAGGCCGCCGTAAAAGCCGCCGTCCAGCGCGGCCCGCCAGAGGGGCCACCCCTTTGCCTGTACCAACATCCATCCGGCCAGCGGCATTGTCACCTCGCTGGGGATGGGAATATTGGCGCTCTCCAGCGCCATAATCAGCACGACCCCCGGCCAGCCGATGGTGTTCAGCACGGAATGGAGAAATTCCACAATGGCGGTTTCTATCGCTTCCATAGGACTCCTTTGGTATGGTCGGTTTGCAACTTGTTTCGGATGGCGGGTGGCTGTTACGGCATTTGTCTTTCCCTTTCCTCCCTCTTTTCCAGCCTGCGGCCCGCCATCCGGGCAACTGGAAGCCTATTATACCATTTGGAATCGGCGAGGGCAAACAGGCCCGTGGGGACCCCCACTTGCAATCTGGACAAATTCGGTTATCATAATAGCAACCCATCGGGTCAGACCCAGGATATGAACCGCTGGAGAGCGCTCACCTACATCTACGTTAGCGGATTGTAGCGCGGCCATCCGGGCCTGCGGGCCCTTCCGCGCTGCAATCCGCCCCCCTGCTCCCCATAAAATCCTTGTCGTTTGCCTCCTTGCCCATCGGTATCCTGTATCCCTGTCTCCTTTGTATCCTTTCCCTAAAAGGAGCTGGCCATGAAACCATTGTCCATAGACGAACAGGTCGCCCTGCTGATGCACGGGGCTGAATTTGGCGATGACCAGATCAGAGAGCGCATGGCTCAGGAACTGCGGGAGCGCCTGAAAGAGGGCCGCCCGCTGCGGGTTTACTGCGGCTACGACCCCACCGCGCCCGACCTGCACCTGGGCCACACCGTCACTATGCGCAAATTGCGGCTCTTCCAGGAACTGGGGCATCAGGCCATCTTCGTCATTGGGGACTACACTGCGCTCATCGGCGACCCGTCGGGTCGGGATCGGGCCCGCCCCCGCCTGACTTACGAGCAAATTCAGGCCAACGCCCGGACCTACATCCAGCAGGCCTTCAAAATCCTGGACCCGGAGCGGACGGAAGTGCGCTACAATGGGGAATGGCTCGCCGGGATGAAGTATGAAGACTTCATCTTCACAGCCGCACAGGTGACCGTTCAACAGTTCCTGGCGCGGGAGAACTTCGCCCGGCGGTACGAAGCAGGGGACGCCATCTGGCTGCACGAACTCCTCTACCCCCTGGCCCAGGGGTACGACGCGGTGATGTTGCGGGCGGATGTCCAGATCGGCGGCACCGACCAACTGTTCAATCTGCTGGTGGGGCGGAAAATCCAGGAAGCCTACGGCCTGCCCCCGCAGGTCTGCATCACCTTCCCCATCCTGGTCGGCACCGATGGCAAACTGCGCATGTCCAAGAGTATGGGCAACTACATCGGCGTGGACGAACCGCCGGAGGTGATGTACGGCAAGGTCATGTCCATCCCGGACGAGGCGATGCCCAATTACTTTGACCTGGTGACCCGCTGGACGCCGGAGGAGATTGCCCGGATCAAAGCGGCCATTGCCGATGGCTCGCTCCATCCGATGGAAGCCAAAAAGCAGCTGGCCTGGGAAATCGTGGACATCTTTCACGGTCGGGAGGCCGCCGACGCTGCCGCCGAGCACTTCCGCCGGGTCTTCCAGGAACGGCAACTCCCCCAGGAGATGCCCGTCTGGGAACTGCGGGAGCCGGTCAACATTGTGGACCTCATTCACGCGGCGGGCATGACCCGCTCCAAGAGCGATGCCCGTCGGTTGATTCAGCAGGGGAGCGTCCTGCTGGATGGCATCAAGGTCACCAGTATAGAAACGGTGGTCGGCACGGAGAAGGAGGCAGTGCTTCGGGTGGGGAACCGGGGCTTCCTGCGGCTGGTACCGGCCCGAGAATAGCGAAAGTGCCAGGCACTTCCAGAAGTGCCTGGCACTTTTGATGGGAGGAGCGCATGCCCTACATCCAGGTGGACGGTCTACGTCTGCACTATCTGGTCCAGGGGTTCGGACCGGCCGTAGTGCTGATTCATGGTCTGGGCTCCTGTGCGGAGGATTGGTCTCTGCTGCAGGCGCCGGCCCTGAGCCAGCGGTACCGGGTCCTGATGCCGGACCTGCGCGGCCACGGCCGGAGCGACAAGCCCCCCGGCCCGTACACCGTCCCCCAGATGGCCGACGATATCGCCGGATTCCTGAGCGCTCTGGGGACGGATGCGGCCCACATCGTCGGGCTTTCCCTGGGCGGCGCGGTAGCTCAGGCGCTGGCGGTCCGCCATCCGGAGCGGGTGCGCTCCCTGGTGTTGGTCAACACCTTCGCCTACTTGCGTCCGAAGGGGTGGGCGGAGTGGCGGCTGACCCTGGCCCGATGGGGGGCTCTGCTGGTGAGCTTGGCCCTTCACGCCCGGATGGAAGCGGAGGAACTGTTCCCCCGGCCGGGCCAGGCCGGGCTGCGGCGGGTGGCCTACCACCGACTCTGTGCGAACGACCCCACCGCTTACCGCGCGGCGACGATGGCCGCAGCCCGCTACGATGGCCGTCGGGACCTGGGGCGCATTCGGGCCCCTACCCTCGTGGTGGCGGGCCTGGAGGATACGGTAGTTCCTCTGCGGGCCAAGGAGGAACTGGCGGCGGGCATCCCCGGCGCCCGTCTGATCACCGTCCCCCGCTCCGGCCATGCCACGCCAACGGACCAGCCGGTGGTGTTCAATCGTCTGGTACTGGAGTTTCTGGATACCCACTGAGCACCAGGGCCCTGCTATGAACGGGGGTGGGGGGCGGCGAATCCACTCCCACCCCCATCTGGCCTCCGTGTTGAGCCAGGCAGCATTCCCGCGAGCGCAAGGGTGCATCGCTATTTGACAATCCCCTGCTCCCGTGTTATACTCTCCGATGAACGGGGGCCGTTAGCTCAGTCAGGTAGAGCAGGGGCCTTTTAAGCCCTTGGCCGCAGGTTCAAATCCTGCACGGCTCACCATAGCAGACCCTCCCGCAATCTTCGGGACTGCGGGAGGGTCTTTCGGTTCAGAAAGGAGCGCAATGCCCCTGCCGGAGTGGGCTTTCTGGCTGACGCTGGGCGTGATGACGGTGGGGCTGATCGGGACGGTGATTCCCGTTCTGCCCGGCGTGGAACTGATCTGGCTGGCCGCGCTGGTCTACGCGGTTGCCGAGCGGTTCGCCACGATTGACCCTCTGACCTTCGCCGCGCTGACTGCGCTGGCCGCGATAGGGGTCACCGCCAACATCTGGGCCAGCCACCTGGGCAGCCGTCTGGGTGGGGCATCCTGGCAGGCGCTGCTGGCCGGATTGGGCCTCGGCGCGGTCGGCTTCGTCGTCGGCCTGTTGGTGGGAGGCATCGGGGCCGTACCGGGAGGGCTGATCGGGGCGCTGGCCGGGGTTCTGCTGGTGGAGTACTCCCGGCGAAAGGACTGGAAAGCGGCCGCCCGCGCGGGCACCGGATGGCTGGCGGGCTGTCTCCTTTCCGGTCTCATTCAGGCCGTTCTGGGCGTGGTGATGATTCTGCTGTTTATCTGGCAGAGGCTGGCGGGGCCGTAAGGTGGATGCTCCGCCGGGTGACCCGGAAGAAGCCATCGGCCAGGCCCAGCGCGTCCAGCACCTCCTCCGGCCGGCCCGTGGCGCCCTCACGGGCCGAAAGGAGCATCGTCAGCACGCACTCCCCCGCGCCCGCTTTCTCCAGGCGGAGGTCCAGGATCAGCGGGCGCAGGTCGTAGGGACGGCCCCGACGTTCCCGGGGGAGCGCCTCCGCCGCCAGCAGGCCCTCTATCCGCCCCCGGATTTCCTCGGCCGGGATGGCCGTTTCCACCGTCACCGCGTACTCGGCCGCTACCACCTGCGAGGGAAGGGACGGGGCACCCAGGGGAATCTCCTCTATGCTCCGTATGGTCAGTCCTTCGGGAAGAGTGGCGGCCAGGGCCTGGACGATGGTCTCCGGCTCCGCCGGCTGCTCCAGCCAGAGGTCCAGCCACTCCGCCTCCGATGCGAAGCCCAGGGGCAGCGGCGCGGCGACCTGCAGGCGGGGGCGGGGGGTAAAGCCGCCGCTGTAGGCCAGGGGCAGGCCGGCCCGCCGAATGGCACGCTCCCACACCCGTACCTGCTCCAGGTGGGAGATGTAGCGCAGGGGACCCTCTACGCTGTAGGTGATTCGCCAGCGGGTCTCGGACACGCTACAATTCCCGTCGCCCCTCCAGAGCGTTGGTCAGGGTGACCTGGTCGGCGTACTCCAGGTCGCCCCCGACGGGCAACCCTCGCCCCAGACGGGTCACCCGGACCCCGAGAGGACGGAGTTTAGCCACCAGATAGGCGGCGGTGTAATCCCCCTCGCTGGTGGGGTTCGTTGCCAGGATGACCTCCCGCACTTCCCCGCCCTCCACCCGCCGTAGCAGTTCCGCAATCCGCAGGTTTTCGGCGAACACCCCCTCCATCGGGGCCAGCGCGCCGTGGAGGACGTGATATAGCCCCCGATAGTGCTCCGTCCGCTCAATCGCCACCACGTCCAGCGGCTCCTCCACCACGCAGATGGTCGCCCGGTCGCGCATCGGGTCGCGGCAGATCGGGCAGGGGTCCTGTTCGGTGATATTGTAGCAGACGGAACAGAGGCGCGTCTGTGCCCGGAGGTCCTGCAGGGCCTGGGCCAGCCGCAGGGCCAGGTCCGACTCCCCCCGCAGCAGGAAGAAGGTCAGGCGCGAGGCCGTCTTGGGCCCGATGCCGGGGAGTTCGGAGAAGGTCTCTATCAGCCGCACCACCGAGGGCGGGAGAGCGGACATCGGGACAGGTCCCCTCCTACAATCCCAAATCCAGCCCCAGGCCGCCGGTCACTGCGCTCATCCGCTCGGCAGCCGCCTTCTCCGCCTGCTCCAGCCCCTGGTTGACCGCCGCCACAATCAGGTCCTGGAGCATCTCCACGTCGTTGGGGTCCACGACATCGGGCTGAATCTGCAGCGATTTCAGCCGCCGGTCTCCGGAGATGACCGCCGTCACCGCTCCGCCGCCGGCGGTGGCGGTGATGGTCATCGCGGCGATCTCTTCCTGGGCCCTCATCAGGTCGTCCTGGAGGCTCTGCAACCGGCGCAACATATCGCCGGGAGCCCCCAACCCGCCGGGCATAATCCGTCTTTTTGCCATTGGTCCTCCTTAAATGTATCGCCCTGGTTACTGAACTGTAACGGAAGCGCAATCCCATTCCCCGCAAACTGAAGTATAAGATAGCATGGAAAAGAGGATTTGACAATTGCAAGGCCCTGTTCGGCGAAAGGGGGTAACCCAAATGAACGGAAAAGGCCTCTCCAGAACCGCCACGGCCAGCCTGGCGGGAGTCTTGCTGCTTCTGCTCTGTTTCCTGGCCCTGGGGCCGCCGACCGCCGCCGGTCCCCCACCTCAGAGTCCCCAGAACGTCGCCGCTGGGATCACCCTCACCAAATCCGCCCCCCCTGTCCTCTACCAAAACTGGCCCAACCTCCTCCGAATCCCCTACACCCTGACGCTCCAGAACCCCCAGAACCGCACCATCGCCGCCCGGGCGACCGTCACCGATGACCTCCCGCCCGGCGGCGCGCTGGAGAGCGGGACCACCGGCGAAGATTGGGAAGCCACCCTGGTGCCGGGCAGCACTCTGGTCACCTACAACTCCAAGCGGCCGATCTCGGATGCCCTCTCCCTGGTTGGGGCGTACTACGTCCTCTTCACCCCGCCCTTCCGGGACCGAACGCCGGTGGTCAACGCCGCCTACTGCTTCAGCGGGACGGTGGACGGGACGCCGCGCGCCTTCTGTGAGACCGCGCCGGTCACCACCCTCATCCGGGCGCCGGACTTCGGCCTGGCGGTGGGGACGACCGGGCCGGTCTGCGCGGGTGGGCGGGTCACCTACACCCTCATCGCCACCAACCCCGGCGGCGTGGCGACCAGCGTCCCCTTCACCCTGACCGGCACTGTGCCCCCCGCGCTGACGGTGGACCCGGGGACCGTCTCCGACGGCGGCCTCTGGGTCTCCCCGACCCTCACCTGGACCGTCCCGACGGCCCTGCTGGCCTCCGGCGGGAACTCGGTCACCCGCACCTTCGCGGCCACCGTCGCGCCGGGGACGCCGGACGGCGCGCGCCTGACCACCACCTACCGCTTCGCCAGCCCGGAGGCCATCCCGAACGTGCCCGTCTGGGAGCACGGCCTGGCCGTCGTCCGCACCACCGCCGCTTTCACCCACACCGCGCCGGTCTGCCACGGCCGCCTGGTCGGCTTCTACAACCTCAGCCAGAACGCGACGGCGTACCACTGGAACTTCGGCGACGGCTCGCCCGTCGTCACCGAGACCAACCCGACCCACCTCTACGCCGCCCCCGGCACCTACACCGCCATCCTGACCGCCACCGGCCCCTGCGGCACCGATGTGGCCACGGGCACGGTCATCGTCCACCCCCTCCCCTCGCCGAACCTTCTGATTGTCCCCAGCCCGACGCAGGTCGGCGTTTCCACCACCCTCTGGGACATCGGCTCTGGCGGGCAACAGTGGCTCTGGGATTTCGGGGACGGCGCCACGGCCCAGACGCTTGTCCCCTCCACCACCCACGTCTACACCCGCACGGGGGGCGTGGTGGCGAGCGTGACCGCCATCGCCGCCACCGGTTGCATGAGCACATCCTTCCGCGCGCTGACGGTGGACCCGGGCCCGCCCTGCTCGGTGACGCTGACCGCCCCGTCTATGGCGCGGGTCGGCACCCCCGTGGGGGTCCAGGCCGCCGTCGCCGACTGCTTCGGGAACGGGGTGAAGAACGGGACGGTGGTCACCTTCGCGGTCAGCCCGCCCGGGACCGTCGCCCCGGTCACCGACACGACGCGGGGCGGCGTGGCCCAGACCCAGGTCTCCTCCACCGTCACCGGGACGGTGACGGTGACGGGCACCGCCGACTCCGTCTCCGGAACGGCGACCATCCGCTTCTTCGCCGTCGGGCCGGTCTACCTGCCCCTGGTGATGCGGTCGTTCCCGCCCGCGCCCTTCTGCGCGCCCCAGCGGGTGGCCACGCTGGACGCCGGGCCGTACCCCTCCGCCGTGGCGATAGACCCGGCGGGCGGCCGGGCCTTCATCGCCCACCAGCAGGGCGTCCGGGTGATAGATACCGTCCACCACACCGTGATTACGGACGTCCGCTCCGTGAGCGCCGGCTTCGGCATCGCCTACGACCCGGAGCACAACCGCATCTGGGTGGCGACGCGGGACGCCACCCCCGGCCGCGTGCGGGTGCTGGACGGGAGCACCTACGCGCTGCTGGCGACGCTCCCGGCGGGGAACGGCGTCCACTCGGTGGCCTACAACCCCAACACCGACCGGGTCTACGTCAGCAACTTCGGGGACGGGACGGTCCGGGTCTACGACGCGGTCAACCTGACGGCTCTCACCACCCTGACGGGCTTCGGCGAGCCCGCGCACATCGCGGTGAACCCCGTCACGGACAAAATCTACGTGGCCGACCACGGGACCTTCAAGGGCGTGGCGGTCATCAACGGGGCCACCCACGCCTGGCACTACATCCAGTCCACCAACCCGGCGCTGGTCCTGCTGGACGCTTATGGCGTGGCGGTGGACGCCACGCGCAACCGGGTCTACGCCACCGGCATCTCCCAGGGCCGCATCGCGCTGATAGACGGCGCGACGGATACCATTGTGGGCGCGATGGACATTCACCGGGAAGGGGGCATCCGCGTGCCGCTGCGGGTCATTGCCGTGAATCCGGACGTCGGGGCCTACGGCCACCTCTTTGCGGTCACTTCGGAGGAGGACGGCGGGCAGAATCAGGTGCTGCTCATCCCGGTCTGGCCGATGGGGACGCCGACGCCGGTGCCGCTGGACCTGCCGTCGTTCCCGCTGGACGGGATCGCGCTGGACCCGACGACGGACCGGGTGTGGGTGACCAGCGTCCGGGATGGGCAGGTGACGGTGGTGCAGGACGGGGAGCCTCTCTGCGCCGGCGAGGAATTGCCCCCGCCGTCGTTCTGCGCGCCCCAGTGGGTGGCGACGGTCGCCGCCGGCCCCTCCCCCTACGGGGTGGCGATAGACGCGGCCGGGCGCCGGGCCTTTGTCGCCCACGACCAGGGGGTGCGGGTGATAGATACGGTCAACCACACCGTCATCACCGATGTTCGCGCCCTCACCGCCACCCACGGCATCGCCTACGACCCCGACCGCAACCGCATCTGGGTGACGACGCGGGACGGGGGGCCGGGGCATGTCTGGGTGCTGAACGGGAGCACGTACGGAGTACTGGCGACGCTCCCGGCGGGCGGTTCGCCCCACGCGGTGGCCTACAACCCGCGCACGGGCCGGGTCTACGTCAGCAACTTCCTCAGCGGGACGGTGGGGGTTTACGACGCTGCTGCCCTCACGCTGACGACGGTGCTGATTGGCTTCGGCGAGCCCGCGCACATGGCCGTCAACACCGTCACCAACAAAATCTACGTGGCGGACCACGGGCCCTATCGGGGCGTGGTGGTGATAGACGGCGCCACCCACGCCACCCGGACGATTCAGGCCGGGCCGGGGCAATTCCAGTTCCTGCTGCTGGACGCCTACGGAGTGGCAGTGGATACGGTGCGCAACCGGGTCTACGCCATCGGCATCTCCCAGGGCCGCATCGCGCTGATAGACGGGGCGACGGACACCATCGTCGGGGCGATAGACGTCCATCGGGGCGACGGCTCGCGGGTACCGCTGCGGGTGATTGCGGTCAACCCCGGCATAGGAACCTCCGGCCACCTGTGGGTGGTGACCTCTGAGGAGGACAGCGGGCAGAACCAGGTGCTGCTCATCCCGGTCTGGCCGATGGGGACGCCGACGCCGGTGCCGCTGGACCTGCCGTCCTTCCCGCTGGAGGGGATCGCGCTGGACCCGGTGGCAAACCAGGTCTGGGTGACCAGTGTGCGGAGCGGGCAGGTGACGGTGGTGCAGGACGGGGAGCCCTTGTGCACGACGCCCTTCTCGGCGGAGCGGATATTCCGCGTCCGGCGGTTGCCGTAGAGTTGGTCCTCACCCCTCCCCCGGCCCTTCGGGCCACCCCCTCCCCTCTCCTGACCGAGGGTCAGGAGAGGGGAGGGGGTAGCGGCGAAGCCGC
>JACIWQ010000096.1 GCA_014360895.1 Thermoflexales bacterium
TGGTTATTTAATCACGACGGTGGCCGGCAGGCCCTGGACAAACTGGAGACCGCCCAGCGTGTCAGTGTAGGGATACTCCACCGCCGCAGCGCGGTAGGCCTCCACGATGCCCGTATCAAAGAGGACGATGTAGGGCAGTTCGTCGGCCAGGATTTTCTGAATCTGGTCGGCGATGGCCTTGCAGGACTCCAGCGTGTCGCAGGACTTGATCTGGTCGGCCAGGGCGTCAAACTCGGGGTTGGAGTAACCACCGGCGTTGTTGTCGCCTATGCCCGCGCGCTCGCTGTGGAAGAAGTCACGCACGTAGTCCGGGAAGATGGAGAGACTCCACCCCAGCATCCACATATCAAAGTCCTGCTCGTCAAAGACCTTAGTGACAATGATGTTGAAGCCGGTGAGGTTGGCCTTGACGGGGATCCCGAACTCGTTGAGCCACTGCTCAATCCAGATGGCGAAGGTGGAGCGCAGCGGGTCGTAGCCGGGGCTGGGAGCCAGCAGTTCCATCTCGGGCACCGGCGTGCCGTCGGGCATGATCAACCGGCCGCCAGGGGTTACCTGCCGGTTGGCCGCATCCCAGGCCGGTTTTTGACCGTTCTCCCAGGTGTAACCAGCCGCCTCCAGGATTTCAATGGCCTTGTTGACACGCTCCTCGCGGGTCATCGGTGTGCCGTCTTCCTTCAGGCCCCACTTGGGCACGTCGTCGGTGTACCAGAAGGCGTTGCCCTTGGGGACGAAGGAGTAGAGCGGGAAGGCCACACCCTGGAGAATGGTCTTGGTTACGAACTCCTTGTCAATGAGAACGGCCACAGCCTGGCGGAAGGCCTTGTCGTTCATCGGCGGCTTGCGGCAGTTGAAGCCCAGATAGCGGAACCCGTTGGTGTTGTTCTCAATGACGGCCAGATTCGGGTCCTCTTCAATCTGAGCCTTCAGGCCCCGTTGCAGACCCAGCGGGTTGAGAACGAAGTCAATCTCGCCCGCTTTCAGGGCCAGCACCGCCGCATCCTGGGTGCCGTAGAGGGTGTAGATGGCCGAAGAGGCGAAAGGCCCGACCTCCCATTCCTTGTCCACGTCGCCCGTGGGCTCGCCGTAGCCGACGAACTCGTAGACGCCTTCCTTGAACTCCTTGTAGGCGCCGTTCTTGTACTCAATCACTTTGGCGCCCTTGAAGAAGAAGTTGGGGTTGGCCGTGTTCTCGGCGAAGGCGCCGGTCTCCCATTTGGAGAAGAGGTAGGAACCGGCCAGCGGCTCCCCCTCAGGAACGTGGCCGAATTCGTGGCCCCACTACCAGCAGAGCCGCACCATATACGTTCCCTCCAGGGCGAAGCCGCGCGCCCGGTAGTAAGGGCGGGTGCCGACGGCAGCGATGACCGCCAGCCGCCGGTATCCGGCCCCCCGGGCCATCTCCGCCGCCCGCTCCAGGAGACGGGTGCCCAGGCCGATATGTTGGACTCGTCCCTCTCGCCGCCGGCCCAACTCCAGCGCCGGGCCGTAGATGTGCAGTTCCCGTACCACAGCGCTCCCGCGCAGTTCCTCCAACTCCGGCTCCGTCCGGGGGAACGACAGCCGCAGGAAGCCCGCCAGATGCCCGTCCGGAGTCTCGGCGGCCAGGAAGTGCTCGGCCGTGGCATCGGTCTCGTAGGATGTGACGGTGAGGCTCAGGGACGACGGGTCCACCGGTTGGCCGCGCACTTCCCGGCAGCGGATGCACTGGCAGCGCAGGCCCTGGCGCGCCATCTCCTCCCGGACCACTTCCCGCAGGTTGGAGCGGGTCACCCCGGAGACGATGTTCGGGGCCGGAATATCCCGCATCAGGCGGTTGAGCCGGGCGTAGGGGGGGATCAGGGCCTTGCAGGCCACCAGCAGTCGGATCAGTGTCTCTTCGTCGTAGGGCCGGTATTTGCCCTCCCGCCAGAGGTCGTAGAGGTCGGTGCTCTCCAGGAGCAGGCAGGGGTAGATTTTCAGTTCGTCGGGCCGGAGGGCCGGGTCGTCCCAGAGCCGCCGGAAGTCCTCCAGGTCCCGCTCCGGGGTGGCGCCGTAGAGGTTGGGCATCCAGTGGAGGACGATTTTGAAGCCCGCCAGGCGCAGCTGCCGGACCGCCTCCCGGGTCTCGGCGACGGTGTGGCCGCGCCGGTTGAGGGCCAGAATCTCGTCGTCCAAGCTCTGGACGCCCAGTTGGACTTTGGTCACGCCCAGCGCGCGCAACCGGCGGACCTCCTCGGGGGTGATGCAGTCGGGCCGGGTTTCCACCACCAGGCCGACGTTGCGGTGGGGCGCGGTCTCGTTGAGGGCCTGGGCCTCCGGCAGGGTCGGCGAGTCCTGCTCGTTCATCGCGTCCAGGCAGCGGCGGACGAACCACTCCTGATAGTCAGAGGGGTAGTCGGACCAGGTGCCGCCCAGGATGAGGAGTTCCACCTTGTCGGTGGGGTGGCCGATGTTCTCCAGGGCCTGGAGGCGGCCCGCCGTCTGGGCGAAGGGGTCGTAGCCGAAGCGAATGGCCCGCTGGACCCCGGGCTCATCGGGCAGGTAGGATTTGGGGGCGCTGGGGACGGTCGGGCAATAGAGACAGCGGCCCCGGCACGGGTGCGGCGGCGTCAGGACGGAGACGGGGGCGACACCGGAGATGGTACGGGTCGGTTTGCGGCTGAGGGCCTGCTCCAGGCGCGGGTCGGGAGCCAGTTCGCCCGCCGAGCAGAGGCGCCGGTAGGCGCGCAGGAGTTGGTCGCGGGAGTAGAGGCCGCCGTCGGGGCGGGGGTGCTGGCGGATGATGGCCTCCACCCGCTTCGGCGTCAGGCGCGCGGCGGAGGCGGCCAGGGCGCGCACGCAGGCAGAGGCCTGCGCTACAGCGGCCGCCACAGGTGGCTGGTGTCGTTCATCAACGCCAGGCGGTAGAATCTCCCGTTCCATTCAATCTGATTGACCGCGCAGGTGTCCTGAGCCACATGCCAGAAATGGTCGTTGCCCAGACCCAGGACGGCGCAGAGGAGTACCTGGTTGACCACCCGATGGCCCACCATCGCGACGGTCTCCCCGGGGTGGCGGCGGACGGTCTCCTCCAGGGCGGCCATGGCGCGCTCCCGGACCGCGTCCAGGCTCTCGCCGCCGGGGAAGTGGAGGGTGTGGGGCGCCTCCTGCCAGGCCTGCCAGAGGTCGGGGTAGCGGGCCCGGACTTCGGCGATGGTGAGCCCTTCCCACTCGCCGAAACCCAGGTCCAGAAGTCCCGGCAGCGGGTGGACCGGGAGGCCCTGGGCGTCGGCAATCGCGCGGGCGGTCTCCATGGCCCGAGAGAGAGGGCTGGAGTAGACGGCAGTGAGGGGCCAGCGGGCGGCGATGTAGCGGGCCGTGGCCCGGGCCTGAGCGATGCCCTCCTCGCTCAAGGGGACGTCGCTCTGGCCCCGGATGCGTTCGCCGGGTTCGTTCCAGGCGGTCTGACCGTGGCGGACGAGGATGATGGTGGTTTTCATGGCGCAGGGCGCGGGTTACAGGTTCAACGTGCTTAACTGCCTGGCCAGGTCCTGCGGCGTCGCGGCCTCTATCGGGATGTAGCGCAGGCCGGGGTAGTAGGTCTGGAAGAACTGGGCCAGGTCGCCGGGCCAGAGGCGCGGGTTGACGGCGATGACGGTGCGGACGTCCAGCGCGCCGATGCCCGCGTCGTCGGCGCTCCCACCGATGGTCCAGCGGTACCGGTCCCAGGCGCCGCTGGCGAGGATGGCTTCCACCCACTCCCGGCCCGCCCCGGGCGGCAGAAGGACGTAGGTGCGCGCGTACTGCTCCCGGGGAAGTCCCATTGGGACCTCCGGCCCTGGCCGGGCGTTCTCCCGATGGCGAATGGCAATCATATGCTCCAGGAGGCGGGGATAGGCGTACTCGTAGTTGCAATGCTCCCAACCCGGAGAAGGGCCGATGGTGAAGGGGCAGAAGGCCCAGTGGTAGTAATCCTTGCTGGCCTCTGCGTCGTACCAGGCCACCCGGCGGGCGACCTCTTCGGGGGAGAAGCCGGTGTAGGGGCCCCCGGCCCGGACCGGATAGAACTCGCTAACCACCAGCGGAATCACCTCGCCGCGCATTTTCAGCAGGTGGTAGAGGTAGCGGTAGCGGAAGCAGAGGGCACCGGCCCCCTCCACCACCGGCGAGCCGGGAATCTGGTGGCCCCACCACTGGTCAATGGGCCAGTCGTGGAAGACGCCCTCGTGGAGGGTGAGAATATGGCCGCCCTGCCGGGCACGGCCGAATACTCCGGTCTCCACCATCGCCTGCATCTCGGCCCACTCCGGCGTCCCGGCGTTGAAGGCGAAGATGCCCAGTTTCAGGCCGTGCCGTTCGGCCTTCTCCATGCAGAGAATCATCAACTGGGCCAGACGACGGTATCCTGCCACGCCAGGCGGGGCCGGCTCGTTGCAGACCTCCCAGTAGTCCACCACGCGGCCCCCCTGCAGTTCGGGGCTGACGGCGATTTTGTTGAGAATCAACTGGACCAGGGAATCGGCGAGTTGGGCCAGGTCGGCGCCCATAATGTTCGGTGCGGCTTCTATGGACGAAGTGAGTCGCCCAATGGTGATGACCTCCGGGGCCAGGGCCTTTACATCAGCCAGCAGGCTCAGGTTATCCACGGCTTTGATCACCGGGAAGCAGGCGCCGTTTTCCAGCAATCGCCGCAGATAAGGGATAGTGGAACCCGGAGCGATGGCGTGCACGCCCAGTTTGCTGCCTCGTTCTACGAAGGGGTACGGCCAGGTCCCGTCCGACATGGTGGCCTCCTTTCTGGGGTAGCAGGCTGAAAGCAGGAGCGGCTCTGGCAAAAACAGTCTCTACCTTCGCCGGGTCTGGGGCTATTTTACCACAAATATGGCGCATTCGCCACTCTGAAAATCCCGACCTTACATTTTACCCCCGCTTTATCGGCTATTGAGAAATCCCGGTTTGCCCTTCCCCCGGATTGTGTTATAATCAAATCAACGTGCGACGCTAAGCCGGAAAGTGAGGGAGGAAATGAAACACGGAGAGAGAATTGTCGGCGTGATGCTTTTACTGATAGCGGTAACGCTGGCCTTGGCCCCCCGGACCCAGGCCCGCCCTCTGATGCAGAACCTCCTGGCCAACCCTGGCTTTGACGGTTGGGAGGGCGAGAGGGCATCCAACTGGTACGGCTGGCATGAAGATGCCGGAGATAAATGCAAACAAGCGCCCGACTGGCTCCCCTGCCGCCCCAACTGGTGGGTGGAGCGAGATTTTAACGGATACGGCCTGTTTCGCAGCGCGCCATCATCCCAGGCAGTGGGGGTCCAATATGTACCCTGGCATGGCGGCGTGATGCAGACCGTCAACGTGGCGCCGGGGACCCGGTTGCGCTTCAGCGTCTGGGCGCGGGCCCACATCAGCAACGACGACCTCCCCAACCCCTCCTACGGCGGCTGGAACCCCAACTTCCAGGTGGGGATTGACCCCGAAGGGAAAGGGCTCTGGTATGACCCTGGCATCGTCTGGTCGGCGCCGGTGAACGCGCTGGACCAGTGGGTGCGGGTCTCGGTGGAGGCCACCGCCGGGGCCAGCGGCAAGGTGACCGTTTTCGTCTCCGCCCGGATGACCGGCCAGCAGCCGCTGAAGCACAACGACGCCTGGTTTGACGACGCCGAACTGGTGGTGGCAGCGCCTGCAGCGACCGCCACTCCCGTCCCTACCAACACGCCTACCCGCCCCCGATTCCAGGCCACCTTTGCCGGGGAGACCATCCCGGATGGCACTGCCTTTGACGGCGGCGCGGCGTTCACCAAAACCTGGCGCGTGCGCAACACCGGCACCGATGCCTGGCCCGATAACACTGTCCTGGTTTTCAGCGGCGGCGAGAAGATGGGCGGGCCGGATTCCCTGCCCATTGGACGGGTGGCGCCCGGGGAGGTGAAGGAGATCAGCGTCAATCTGGTCGCGCCGGCCGCGCCGGGGGACTATACGGGCAATTGGACTCTGCAGACCGGCGGCACCCGCATCCCCGGCGGCGAATTGTGGGTCAAGATTAAGGTCACGGCGCCGGCGCCGCCCACCCAACCCCCGGCCCCCCCTACGCCGGAGCCCACGCCCACACCGGAGAGTGGCCAGATTTGCGTCATGGCCTTCCACGACCGCAACGGCGATACCTTCCGTCAGCCGGAGACGGAGGAACTCTTGCCCAACGCGGTCTTCTCCGTGGGGAGCGCGGCGGGTATGGTGGGCCAGTACACCACCGACGGCATCAGCGAGCCCTACTGCTTCTCCGGCCTGACGCCCGGCTCGTACCGGGTGAGCATGCAGCCACCGACCGGATACGTCGCCAGCGGGCCCCCGGATATGATGGTGGCTCTGGCGGGCGCGGCCCGGATGGACGTGGCGCTCGGCGCGAAGCGAGGAGAGGGCCCGGCCAGCACGGCCACCCCGGGTGTGGTTCTTCCCACCCCATCCGAAGGCGGCAAGAGCCAGCCGTCCCTCTGGTCTCAGGCCCTGCGGGGAATGGCCAGCATCGCGGGCATCCTGCTGTTGGCGCTGGCGATCATCCTCATCGTGGTGTTTGTCCTTTCCCGTCGTCGGTGAGATGGTGCAGTTGGGGTTGGGGGTGACACAGCGCGGTCGCCTCCAACCCCGTATTTTCAGGATGGACTTTAACCGCCCCGCAGAGCATCATCAAGCGAGCAAAACTTTCTGGCTCCTCGCAGCCGGAGCCTGCCTGGCCGCGTTCGCCCTCCGGATGTACCAACTGGCAACTCCGGCCCTGCGCTGGGATGAGGGCTGGACGATTGCCCACGGCGCTCTGCCCTGGCCCGAGGTGGTCCGAATTGCCGCTCTGGAGTGGCATCCGCCCCTGTTTTACCTCCTGTACAAACTCTGGCAATCCCTGGTTGGGGTGAACGTCCTCACGGCGCGCTACCTGGCCGTCCTGGCCGGAGTGCTCACCGTTCCCCTGGCGTCCATCGCCGCGAGGGCCTGGACATCCGACCGACGGGTCGCGGCCGCTGCCGCCCTCTGCAACGCCGCGCTCCCCCTCTTGGTCTACTACGGGCAGGTCAACCGCATGTACGCCTGGACACCGGTGGGAGTCCTCCTGGCGACATGGGCGCTCCTGCGGGCCACCGAAAAGAGGACGTGGGTCCGGGCGGTGGGAGCCGGCATCGCCACAGCCTTCGCCCTCTATTTTCTGTACTACACCATCTGGCCGCTGCTGGCGCTCTATCTCTACGCAGGGAGTGAGGAATCGCAAATCGGGAACCGGCTTGCTTCCTGCTCCGACCATGTTATAATCGGCGGCGTGTAATAGCATCGGCGGAAATCCTCCATTTAGGAGATAGAGACTGATGAAGCGTCTGCGTATTGGATGGATCATTTTGGCTGTGGTTCTTCTGTTGGGCCTTCAGCGCCCTGTTCACAGTCAGGAGGGCCCCAACCTGCTACGAAATGGAGACTTTGAAGAAGGAGACTTGGGCCAGGCCTGGCCCTTTCAGGACGGCATCCCGGAGGTACAGACCGCTCCAGGGTGGCGGGCTTTCTTTTTGGATACCCCTCCTCCCTATGTGGCTCCTCCTCCTGACCATTGCCAGGGAGATGCCCGCTGCGCGTGGGGACGGCCGGAATTCCGGGATGTGAAGGCCATTGAATACCCCTATCGGGTTCACTCTGGGCAGCGAGCCCAGAAGTACTTTTCCTGGAATCGTCAGCATGAGGCCGGACTGTATCAGCAGGTCGGCGGCATCCAGCCCGGCACCCGCCTGCGCTTCAGCGTCTGGATTCAGACCTGGTCCTGCATGCCGGCTCCCGGAACGTGGAACGAATGCCGCACGGCCCCTCTCTCCGATAGCCCGGCCCCGATGCATATCTGGGTCGGCATTGATCCCACCGGTGGCACTGACTGGGCCGCCTCGACGGTGGTCCGCTCACCGGAAGGGGACGCATGGGACCAGTGGACCCTCTTCCAGGTGGAAGCGGTGGCCCAGTCGGACAAGGTGACCGTTTTCATCCACAGCCGCGCCGATTGGCAGGACCGCGCCCCGCGCATCAACAACGACGTCTACATTGACGACGCCAGTCTGGTGGCGCTGGGGCAGGCCACGCCGACGCCCCAACCTCCGCCGCCGACCTCGGCCGCCAACTCCGCGCCGGCCCAGCCGCCACAGGCCTGGGCCCCCGCGGCGACGCCCACCCCCCGACCCGACGGGTGCAGCGTCCACATCGTCCAGGAAGGAGACACCCTCTTCGGCATCGCCCTCCAGTACGGCATCTCGCTGGAGGAACTGCAGCGGCTCAACGCCGGGTCGCTGGGGCCCGACAACATGATTTGGGTTGGGCAGGAAATCGTCCTTTCCTGCCCCACCCCCACGCCCACGCCGGAGGCGACGCCGACGCCGGAGGCCACCCCGACCCCTCAGGGCGGGCAGGTCTGCCTCCTGGCCTTCCACGACCGCAACGGCGACGGGATTCGGCAACCGGACACGGAGGAACTGCTCCCCAACGCCGTCCTCACCCTCAGCGACTCCGCCGGATTGGTGGGACAATACACCACCGACGGCATCAGCGAGCCGTACTGCTTCCCGGGCCTGCCGCCGGGCGCGTACCAGGTCGCCGTTCAGCCCCCGGCCGGTTACGGCGTCAACGGCCCGGCCCAGGTGGCCCTGGCGCTGACCCCCGGCGGGCAACTGGAGGCCGCCATTCCTCTCCAGCGGGGCGCTTCTGGCAGCGCAACTCCGGCCGTCGTCCTGCCCACGCCGGAAGAGAACCCCGTTGCCCGGCCATCCATCTGGCCCCAAGTCCTGCGCTGGGGCGCCCGCATCGGCGGCATCCTGCTGGTCGCCCTGGCCATTCTGGTGCCGGTGTGGTGGGTGCTTTCCAGACGGTGACGGAACACGGGGTACGCAATGCGTGAGACGTGAGACGTGAAACGTGAAACGTGAAACGTGAGACGTGAGACGTGAAACGTGAAACGTGAAAGGGAGGTAATGTTAATGGCGGTGAACAATGTGGAGACCGGGAGGGGGAAACCATCGGCCCTGCAGCGAGCCATGAACCACTTCCGGGAGTTCGGGGAGTGGCTGGCGGCTGGCAACTGGGTCTATGGCGCCATCGCCTTCTTGATCATCGGGGCGCTCATTCTGCCACCCATCTCCCTGCCCCAACGACTGCACATTACCGGGTACACCCGCCTCAGTGCGAAGAATCCGTCCATTTCCCACCCCGACGGGATCACCGTCGGCGTCAATCCGGAACAGAATGTCTCCCTGCGGGTCCGGCTGGATTCGGTACCCCAGGCCGTCTTCCTGGAAGGCTCCGCCGGAGCCGACCTGAAGGCCGCCCTGGCGGCCATCCCGCCCGTCCTCCAGGTCAAGAGCCCCTTCTACCGCATCCAGACCGGCTCTTGCACGACCGGCCCGGCGACGATAGAGGTCGTCATCCCCAACGACGCCGAGCCCTGGGAGACGCTGGACCTCTACACCTGGACCGGCACAACCTGGGAGTGGGTCGGCGGGACGCTGGACCGGGAGCGGGAGGTCCTCATTGCCCATGTGGACCGTCTGCCCTCCTCGGTGGTGGTCATGCAGACCCTGCCGGTGGTTCCGGCCATCGGCACGGTGGCCCCGGGCGAGGCGGTGAGCGGCCCGGCAGCAGGCCTCCTCACCCAGGTTATGCTCCCCGGCCTCTATCTGGGCGCGGACGGGCTGCTCATCGGCAAGCCTCCGGCTCATCCCTCCGGTAGCCCGGAGGCTCTGCTGCTGGTGGGAAACCGCCCGACCGGTCAGCCCCTGAACCGGGCCCTGCTGGAAGACTTGCTGGCAAATCCGGACGTCCAGGCCCGACACATCGCGGAGATTCTCTCCAAAGCCACCGGCTATGCCGGGGTTGCGCTGAACTATGAAGGACTGTTGCCCGAACAACGGGAGGCGTTCTCGGCCTTTGTCGCTGCGCTGGCCGATGCGCTCCACGCTCAGGGGCTGCGCCTGGAGGTAATGGTGCCGGCCCCGTCCCGCACCGACTCCGGCTGGGACCCCGGTGGCTACGACTGGGCGGCGCTGGGCCGCGCGGCCGACGCCCTGATCTTCCCCCTCCCGGATAACCCCACCGCCTACGCCGAAGGAGGCGCGGTCCAATCTCTGATAGAGTGGGCCGTGGGGCAGGTGGGCCGCTACAAACTGCGCGCCGCCGTCTCCTCCCTCAGCGCCGACTCCGGCCCCGATGGGGTCCGCTACGTGAGCCTGGAGGAGGCCCTGGCGCCCTTCGGAGAGGTCCAGCCACCCGCTCAGTCCTCCCTCCAGCCCGGGCAGGAAGTGGCCTTCGCCCTGGTCGGTCAGGTGACCAGCATCACCCCGATGGAGTCGGCCGGCACCTACGCCATTGCCTACAAGACCGCGCAGGGGGAAAGCCGGACCGTCTGGCTGGGCACCCCGTCGTTCCTGGCCCGCAAACTGGACTGGGCCCTGCGCTACCACCTGGGCGGCGTCGTTGTCCACGACCTGACCAGCACGGGGAACATGCCCGGCGTCGCCGAGGCGGTGGACGGATACCGGGTCGCGGCGGGCCTGCCGCAGCCGACGGCGCTGGAGGTCGTCTGGAAGGTGGAGGGGCCCCAGACCGCCGAGGAGCGGGTCACGCTGGCCCAGCCGGAGTTCCGCTGGAAGGCCCCGGAGGCGGCGGGGACCTACACCGTCTCGGCGGCGATTGCCGGAGTGAACCGGGGCTCTGTGCAGGTGAACGTCGCCGCGCCCACCCCGATGCCGACACCTACCCCCACCCCCACCCCCGGGGCTACCGGAACGGCCGCGCTGACGGCCGCCCCGGCCTGCATGCAGGCCGCGTTCGTCACGGACGTGACCGTGCCGGACGGCACGAAGTTCAACAACAACGAGACCTTCAAGAAGACCTGGCGGCTGCGCAACGCCGGGACCTGCGACTGGCCCGAGGATACGGTCCTGGTCTTTGCCAGCGGCGAGAAGATGGGCGGGCCGGATAACGTCCCCGTGGGCGCCGTCAAGGCTGGCGCGACGGTGGACATCAGTGTGGACCTGAAAGCGCCGGCCAATCCGGGCCGCTACACCGGCCTCTGGTACGTCAAAGCGGGCGGCGCCAAAATCCCCGGCAGTGACGTCTCCGTCGTCATCCAGGCCGGGGAGGTCGCGTCGGCTCCGGCGCCGGCCCCTGGGGCACGGGGCAATTTTGAACTGGGCGGCCACGTGGCCAACTTCAGTTTCCCCTACGCCAACCAGATGCGCTACGCCGGGATGAACTGGGTGAAGACGCAAATCCGCTACCCGGCGGACGCCTCCGGCGTCATCGCGGCGGCCCACGCGGCCGGCTTCAAGATTCAGGTGAGCGCGCTGGGCCCGGCCAGTATGACCGGTCAGGCGGGCTTTGAGCAGGAGATTGCCCGATGGGTGGCCGGAATGGCCGCGGCCGGGGCCGACGCCATTGAGGTCTGGAACGAGCCGAACATTGACCGGGAATGGCAGAACGGCCTGATCCATCCCGCCAACTACACCAAACTCCTCTGCGCGGCGTATCAGGCCATCAAGGCAGCCAACCCCGGGACGGCGGTCATCAGCGCGGCGCCGGCCCCCACGGGTTACTTCGGTGGCTGCTACCCCCACGGCTGCGACGACAAGCCCTGGCTGGAGGGAATGTTTGCGGCCGGGGCCGCGAACTGCATGGACTACATCGGCGCGCACCACAACGCCGGTGCGACGGCCCCGTCGGCCCGTTCCGGCCATCCAGCCGATGGCGGCGACCGCCACCACTCCTGGTACTTCCTGCCCCAGACCGAACTCTACTACAACATCTTCCGGGGCACCCGCCAACTGTTCTACACCGAGTTGGGCTACGCCTCGCAGGAAGGGGTGGAGCCGTTCCCGGATAACTTCTGGTGGGGCCGGGGAACGAACAACGCGCAGCAGGCGGCCTGGCTGGCGGAGGCGGTCCGCCTGAGCATCCAGACCGGGATGGTGCGCTGCATCATCGTCTGGAACGTGGACTTTCTGCAGGCCATTCCGGGCGACCCGCAGAACGGCTACGCCATCATCCGTCCCGGCGGCATCTGCCCGGCCTGCGACGCGCTACATGCGGTATTGGGAAGCCGATAATCCGATGCGGGTTGGGGGGGGGG
>JACIWQ010000097.1 GCA_014360895.1 Thermoflexales bacterium
GGCTACGCCGCCGCAACCCGCATTCCTTGCTCATCAGGAGGCCCTATGTTCCAACCATCCCGCTCCACGCGCGAGCGCCAACAACTGATCCTGGGCATCGTCCTCTGGCTGGTGGTCTTCCTGCTGGGGGTCTTCTGCCTCTGGTGGGGGTTCTTCGCCCCACAGCCGGAGACGTCCCAGCCCGCCGCTGAAACCCCCACCCCCACGATGACCGCCACTCCCACTGGAGGCCTGCGGCCCCTGGCCACCGCTACCCCGTCCTCCGGCACCAGCTCTCAGCCCACGATTCCCCTGGACCGGGAGGTCTTCGGCTACGGCATCGCCGCCCACGCCGTCGTCGGCGACCCGAACTACACGATGGACGTGGTGAAATCGCTGGGGCTGGGATGGGTGAAGCAACAGGTCCGCTGGGACCTGGTGGAGCCCAGCCCGGGCCAGTACAACTGGGGAATGTACGACGGGGTAGTGGGCGCCGCGAACATGCGCGGCCTGCGGGTCATGCTCAGCGTGGTGCACGCGCCGTCCTGGAGCCACACCGGTTATGTGGACGACAACCCCGAGGGCGCCCCGCCGGACGACCTGACCCTCTTCGCGGACTTCCTGGGCCGTCTGGTGGACCGCTACCGGGGCCGCATCCACGCCATAGAGGTCTGGAATGAGGAGAATCTGGACCGGGAATGGGACACGGCGGAGGGGGTGAGCCCGGCCCGCTACGTGGAGATGCTCCGCCTGGCCTATCAGGTGGTCAAGAGCCGCGACCCTAACATCATCGTCATCAGCGGCGCGCTCTCCCCGGTGGGCGCCACGGCGACCGACCCTAAGAACCCCAACCGCATCATCTACATGGACGACTTCCAGTACTACCAGGAGATGATTGCCAAAGGGTTCCTGAGTTATGCCGACTGCGTGGGCGTCCACCACAACGGCTACAACATCCCGCCGGACATCGCCTGGGACGACAAAACCTATCAGGACCCCACCGCGAAGTTCCGGGGCTTCTGGGATAACCCTCATCCGTCCTGGTCGTTCCGCAGCACCCTCTGGCGCTACCGGGACGCCATCTCCGGAATGAAACCGCTCTGCGTGACGGAATTCGGTTGGGCCTCCTCCGAAGGGTTGGGGACGCCGCCGCCCGGTTTTGAGTTCGCGCTGGATAACACCCTCCAGGAACAGGCCGATTACATCGTCCGCGCCTACCAGTTGATGCGGCAATGGGGCTTCGTCCGCCTGGCCTTCCTGTGGAACCTGGACTACGTCCAGAAAACGGGCCTGCCCCCGGAACAGGACCCGTACGGCCCCTATAGCATCATAGACTCCCATGGAGCCCCCCGTCCGGCCTTCGGGGCCATTATGAGCATGCCCAAACCGTAGGGGAGCGCGCGATTCCATCCGGCGTGGCGAAAAGCCTGCCCGTGTCGGCAGAAAGATGGACGCAATTCTGGAGCGGAAGTATCGGGCTCTGGAGGACTTCACGGCCCGGGTCCGGACCAGTCCGGTCGGAAACCGGGTCGCCCGGATGATCCTCTACGGCAGTCTCCTGCGCGGGGACGCCGGGCCGGAGAGCGATGTGGACCTTCTGGTCGTCGCGACCGGTGATGTGCGCGCGGTGGGGCAGGCGCTGGGCGATATCGCTTTTGAGGTCATGCTGGAGCACGGAGAACTGGTCTCTCCGATCGTCTACTGCCCGGACGAATACCGCCACCCGCACTATTTCCTTCGGCAGGTTCGGGAGACGGGAAAGGAGGTGTACCGCGTGGACGAAAACACGATGCGCCGCCAGGAGGCGCTGGACCTCCTCGCCCTGGCCCAGGGATACCTGGAGATGGCCCGCGCGCTGAAGGGCCAGCGAGAATACATCCGGGGCGTCATTGATATGGCGTACAACGCCGCCGAGTTGAGCGCAAAGGGACTGCTCCTTCTTCGGGAAGGCGAATGGCCGAAGACCTATAGCGGTGTCGTTCAGCAATTCAGCAGGGCCTTCATTGTGAATGAGCCGGTGGTGGAACCCGGGTTGGGGCGGGCTTTCCGTCAGGCGCTGGACTGGCGCCATCGGGCCCGATATGACCCCCATGCGACGCTGAGCGAAGCGGACGCGGAGGATGTCATCGGCGTGGCGGAGAAACTGGCCGACCTCCTGCAGCGGGAAGTGTATGCCTCCTGACCAGCGTCCGCTCCGGCTGTTCGTATATCTCCTTCTGGCGCTGAGCATCGCTGGATTGCTCCTTTGGGGGAGACAATCCGCACCTGCTCCCGCTACCCCCACTCCAACCCCGTCTCCGCTTCCCACCCCGACTTCCTGGCCGCGAGTCCGGCTGGGGTCCCCCGAGTACGGTATGGTGGCTTTCCTCTGGTGGCGGGAGGAGGTGGCCGACCGGGACCTCAACCTGATCCGGGACGCCGGGTTCACCTGGGTCCGCCAGAACCTGCACTGGGTGGATGTGGAACTGTACAAAGGGGGCTTTGACTGGCGCTACAGCGACCGCATTGTCCGCCAGGTCCAGGAGCGGGGCCTCAATCTGCTCTTCCGGCTGCACGGCCTACCCCGTCCCGGCTGGGTCGCCCTGCCCGACGACCCGGCGCTGCCGGTGCCGGTGGAGGACTTCGCCGACTTCTGCGGCACGGTCGCGGCCCGCTACCGGGGACAGGTGCGCGCCTACCAGGTCTGGAACGAGCCGAACCTGGCCCGGGAGTGGGAGGCCCGGGCGCCGAACCCCGAGGGATACGTCCGCCTGCTGCGGGCCTGCTACATCGCCATCAAGGAAGCCGATCCGGACGCGCTGGTCATCTCCGCCGGCATGGCGCCGACGGGCACCGGATTGCCCATCGCGATGCCGGATACCGATTACTTTATCGGCATGTATCAGGCCGGCGCGGCGCCGTACTTTGACCTTCTGGGCGTCCATGCGGCCGGTTTCGCTGCGCCGCCGGAGGTCTCCCCGGACGAGGCCGCCACCAACCCCGCCTACGGGGGCCAGCGCTTCTTCTGCTTCCGCCACACCGAGGACATTCGGGACATCATGGTCCGCTATGGCGATGGGGAAAAGCAGGTCGCGATTACCGAAATGGGGTGGACCTCCGACCCCGTCCACCCCGAATACTCGTGGTTCGCCGTCACCGAGGAGCAGAAAGCGGATTATCTGGTGCGGGCATTCCGGTACGCGCGGGAGCACTGGCGGCCGTGGATCGGCCCCATGTTCGTCCTGGCCATCGCCGACCCCGATTGGACCCCCGACGAGGAGCAGTACTGGTGGGCCATCACCGAACCGGGCTGGCCCTTGACCGTCGTCCGTCCCGCTTATGAGGCGTTGAAAAACATGGAGAAGTAGGCGCTCAATTCCTCTCTGCTGATGACCCCCTCATCCAGGGAACCCCGCCTCCCGATTAAACCGGTCCCAGGCCAGAGAGAACGGTAGCGGCGGGCGGTGCCGCACCGGGGTGTTCACGACAAGTTCCAGCCAGCGTTCCGTGGCCGCCGCGGCCCGTTCAAAGCAGGAAGCGCTGAAAGCCCGGAGGGGCTCCGCCCGCTCTGCGGGGCTCGCTTCCCGGTAACGGACAACCATCTCCGCCGCTTCCCGCAAAAAAGAAGCTTCCAGGCCATCTCGCTCTTCCCGATAGAGGGGCATACGGCTGGCGTAATCGCGAATCACCTGGCGGTGGAGACGTTCATGGCTCCACCACAGGGTACGGGGGTCATAGGTGCCCGTTGGTTCCACGTCCAGGCCTGGAGCGGAAGGAAGCCCCGAGCCTCCCAGGAACACCGGCTTGAAGATGCCGGTACAGATGCCGGAGGTGCCCGTCACCCAAACGACGGGCATGCCGGGGATGAGATGGGCGACCATCGCGCCGACGGACTGGCTGGGGCGGGTTGGGCCGAGCCCGGCATGGACGCAGATGGTATCCATTATCCAGCCCCGACCCGGATTCCAGAGGGGGTCCGCATCCGCCTCCGGACCATGGTCCCGGAGGGCGGCCATCATCGTCTCCACGGTGATGTGGCCTTTCTGCGCTTCCAGGAGGGCCGTGGAGCGGCGCTGGCGGGCCCGACAGCCGTCCAGCCGAGTGTAGAGGAAATCGGAGTAGCATCGGGCGAAATGAAAGTCGTCCCGGGATTTACACCACCCCTTCTCCATCGCATAGTCCACCAGGCCGGGGGAGGCCTCATCCCATTCGGAACCGATGGTCAGGCCATTGGAAATCGTACGCACGTCCCGTACCCGTTCGGCGGCCCATTGCTTTCCGACCGTCTCCAGCACCCAGGCTTCCTGCGGGTCGGCAATGATGTAGGAGTTGTGATAATAGGTCTTGTGGCGGAAGCCGCAATTTCCGCCCTGACCATAGGTTTCCAGTAACTGGACGATGATCTCCAGCGCACGACGGGCCGTATCGGCCCGCTCCAGCGCCAGGCGAATGTAGTCCATCCCGATCAGTCCGGGAGCTTTATTGTAGGGCTCCCGGGTAAAGACGGCCTCGTTGCCAATAGCCACCCCGTGTTCGTTGACGCCCATCTCGCAGCCCCAAATCCAGAAGGGCTTGCAGAGCAGGACCTCGTATGTCTCCGGAACCTGAGGCACCTCTATGTAGGTGCATTTTACCCTAGTTCCGGGTTCGTGATGGGCACGGGGAAGGTGGACCAGTACATGGGCCTCGTTCGGCTCCCGGTCGCTGTTTTTCGCCAGAATCACGGTTCCATCGGCAGTGGCACTGCCTATAGCAACCAGTGTGTCACACATCCTTCACCCCCTGGCAAGTCGGGCTTGATGCGATTTCTCTGGTAGTAATGAGGATTTGCTCCCCTTCCGATGCAAACCTGCTCCTCAGTTCCCCCATCTGGGAAACTGTAGTAAAATCTGAATGGGGGGCGTCGCGGCCGATCAATCCTTATGACAGCGCCTGGAGTTCCGCCAGGGCCTGCCGGTAGAGAGTTGGAAATTCCCGGCGCAACTGCTGGAAATCCGCCGCCACGCGTCCTCCGGAGGCAAAATAGGCCAGCGCTCCCAGTAAGCTGATGCCGTTGACCGATGAGCCTTTCAGGACGCCGGTGGGATCAAAGAGCAGGAGCGGGTAATCGGGGTCGGCGATCACGAAATCGCCGGGCAGGTCAAACTGAGTGGCCGCGAAACAGATGGCCGCGACATCTTCATCGGAGACATCCGGACCAGCGATGGTCAGCGGGTCAAAGCCGATAGCCTCCAGCAGGGAGATGCGGCAGGCCACCCCCCATCGCCGGACCCGGAGCACACAGCCGGCCTGACCCACCCGCACCGGTTCGCAGACGGCCGCGTAGCCGGCCGGCAACTGGAGGATGACCGCGTGTTCCCGCAGGGAGCCATCCTCGGAGACGCTCCAGTAGCAAGCAGGCCAGTTCTCCACCGGGTACCGGCCGGGCAGGTTGTTGAGTACCCGGGCAGTGGCGGGCGCCCGGCTGGGGCGAAAGGCGTTTCCACCGCGCGATGCCATGGGTCCCCCCGTCTTCCCAATCCAATGCGCGAATTTCCAGACCCCGCGCAGAAAGCACGCTGCGCTTGTCATTATAACACCGGCCAGAGAGAAGACAACCGGGAGAGCGAGGCGCGCCCCTGGGTATCCGGTGCGGCGAATTCGGAAGAACAGGAATTTGGGGAGGCAGAATGCTGAACGAAGAAGAACGGGAACGGTTCGCACGACAACTGGTTCTGGAAGGGGTCGGAGAGGCCGGTCAGGAACGACTGCGGGCGGCCCGGGTGCTGGTAGTAGGGGCAGGCGGGTTGGGTTCGGCGGCCGCCTTCTACCTGACCGCCGCCGGCGTCGGCACCCTGGGCATCGTGGATCACGACACGGTCTCCCTTTCCAACCTCAACCGACAAATCCTCCACACCACTGCGGAACTGGGCCGTCCCAAGACAGAATCGGCCGCCCGGCGGCTGACGGCCCTGAACCCGGCCGTCAACCTGGTCCTCTACCCCGAAGCCCTGACATCCCGGCGGGCCGCCGAACTGGCGGCGGCCTACGACCTGGTAGTGGAGTGCTCGGATAACTTTGAGACCAAGTTTCTGGTCAACGCGGCCTGTGTGGAGACCGGCACGCCTCTGGTCTGGGCGTCCGTACTGGCATGGGAAGGGCAAATGTCCGTTGTGATTCCGGGGGCTGGGCCCTGCTACCGGTGCCTGTTCCCTCCTTCCATCCAACTGGAGAAGGTCCCTACGGCCCGGGAGGTAGGCATTCTGGGCGCTGTCGCCGGGACTTTCGGTGCACTGGAGGCAGTAGAGGCAGTCAAAGTTCTCCTGAACATCGGCCACCCGCTGGTCGGCCGACTGCTGGTGTGGGATGGCTGGAGGGGAATTTTTGAGGAGGTGACCTTTGCTCAGCAGCCGGGCTGTCCCGTGTGCGGGAGGGGCCCGACCTGAGGAAGTGCCCACTTGTCTTGAATTGAATTATGTGGTAATCTTATGTATGAAAAACTGGGAGCTACCCGGTTTTGCCATCCGCATCCCTTTATGATGCCGCGAAACGACCGGTCTCTTAGCAAGGGGGAGCCATGCTCAACAAACTGCTGAACCTCTATAACACCCGCAAAGCCACTCTGGCGTTCGCTGCTGGCGCTGTCCTCGGTCTGATCGTGGGTCTTCTTTTCGCCTGGGTCATCTGGCCTACATCCTACTACAACGCCACACCGGCCATGCTCCGCCAGGACTTCCGGGACGACTACCTGGCGTGGGTTGCCCGAGAGTACGCCCAAAACCACGATCTCCAGCAGGCCCAGACCCGGCTGGGCATCGGCCTCTGGAAAGGGGACCCGGTGGCGACGCTGGAGGAACTGGCCGAGCGACGGGGTGGTGCCGATGGGGAGAACCTGCGGGCGCTGGCGAAAGCCCTGAAAGAGGCACCGCCTCCTGCACCCTCCGGCCCCACCGCCGTGCAACGGGCCCGGCCCTTTCTCCAGATTTGTGGCATCGGGCTACTGGCGGCCGCATTGGCGGCGCTCCTCTACTTCGCCCTTTCCCGTCTCCGCCGCCCCCGGGCTCGCCCCGTCTCCGAACGGGCTGCCGCCTATCGTCAGGTGGAGCCGACCCGTTGGGAAGAGGAGACCCCTCCAGCCCTTCAGTTCAACACCACCTACGTCCTGGGGGACGACCATTATGACCCCTCCTTCAGCATTGAGCGGGGCGCGGATTTCCTGGGGGAGTGTGGAGTGGGCATCTCGGAGGCCATCGGTGTGGGTGACCCCAAGAAGGTGACCGCGCTGGAAGTGTGGATGTTTGATAAGAGCGACATCCGCACCGTGACCAAGGTCCTGGCCAGCGGGTTTGCCTATCAGGACCCGGCATTGCGGACCAAACTGGCAGCAAAAGGGGAAATCGTCCTGGCCGAACCGGGCGCCGAGGTCATCCTGGAAACGACGACGCTGATCCTGCGGGCGCGGGTGGTCAATATGGAATACGGCGTTGGGCAACTCCCCCCGGAGAGTTTCTTCCAGCGGATCTCTTTGGAATTGGGTGTGTGGTTTAAGGAGGGAGAAGAGGGGGCTTCTCTCCACGACGAATTCGCCTTTCCGCCCACTTTATAAGTCCTGCGCGGAAAGCGCCGGAGGGAAGATAGAAGGGGGCTTTGCAGCAGGAACTGGCTGCGAAGTCCCCTTATTTTATACCGACACCTGACGCAACTATCTACCTGGTACGGTCATTGCGAGGGCGCGAAATGCCCGCCACGCGGCGAGCCGCTCGCGGCGTGGCCGAAGCAATCTCCCCCGCCCTTGGGGGACTGCCTCGCTCCGCTCGCAGTGACACGGTAGGCAGTTCCGACCCGACAACATACGAGGAGCGATTCGGGAACCGCGATGAGCGATATGCGCCTGATATCCTCTGCCCTGCGCCTCTTTTTTCGCCTCCTCTACGGCCCCTTCGCCTGGACGTACGACGCCGTCGCCTGGGTAGTCTCTCGGGGACGCTGGACGGCGTGGGGCGCGGCGGCCCTCCCCCTCATCCCCGACGGGCCGGTGCTGGAACTGGCCCACGGACCCGGCCACTTGCTCCTGCGGATGGCCCGTCAGGGGCTCCGACCGGTGGGTCTGGACCTCTCCCTCCAGATGGGCGCACTGGCCCGCCGTCGCCTCCGCCGGGTCGGCCTCCCACCCCGACTGGTTCGGGCCCGCGCTCAGCACCTCCCCTTCCGCGACGGCGTCTTCCGGGCCGTCGTCGCCACCTTCCCCACGGAGTTCATCCTAGACCCCGCCACCGCGCGGGAGGCCGCGCGCGTGCTGGCGCCGGGAGGGACGGTCGCCGTCGTCCCCGTCGCCATCCCCGGCGGACGGGATCCCCTGGCCCGGGCCCTCCGTTTCCTCTACCGCATCACCGGGCAGGACCGGTTCCCGCCCGAAGACCCCTTCTCGGCCTGGCGGGATGCCGGTTTTTCCCTCCACACCGAATGGCGGTCGGTGGGCCCCGACTCCGTCCTCCTCATCCGGGGCCTCCGGCCCTGACTCACGTTTCACGCTTCACGTTTCACGCTTCACGTTTCACGTTTCACGTTTCCCTCCTCACGCCATCATCTCCCCCATCTCCCGCAGCGTCCGCAGCACGTCCTTCGGGAGCGTCGGCGGCTTCTTCCCCACCGCGTAGCAACCCCAGATCAGTTGCGCCGTCCGCTCCACCACCTCCAGAATGTTGCAGGCCCGCCGCAGGCTCGTCGCCGCCACCACCACCCCGTGGTTCTGCAACAGACAAACCGGGCTCTTCCCCATCGCCTTCACCACCGCCTCCGCCAGTTCCCTCGTCCCCGGCATAATGAACGGGACCACCGGCACCTCCCCCAGGAAGGCCGCCTCGGTGGTGATGGGCAAAAACGGGAGCCCGCTCAGAGCCAGAATCGTCGCGTAGGGCGCGTGGGCGTGGACCACCGCCCCCACCCCCGGTCGCGCCCGGTAAATCGCCGTGTGCATCGGCCACTCCGACGACGGCGCCGGGACGTTCTCCTCCAGGACGTTGCCCGCCAGGTCTATCCGCACCATCAGTTCGGGCCGCAGGTCGCCCTTGTAGAGTTGGCTGGGCGTGATCCAGCACTCCTCCCGGCCCTCCAGCCGGACGCTCACGTTCCCGCCGGTGGCGGTGATGAGCCCCAACTGATAGAGTTCGTTGATCGCCCGAACCATCTCCGCGCGCGGGTCCTCCCCCGCCGGGACGGACACCGGCACAGGCGCCGCCGGAGGAGCGATGGCCGGGGCCGGCGCGGCCGCCAGGACCGAAAAGTCCACCCCACCGACCTCCTCCCGCGCCGCCGTGTAGAGGCGGATCAGGTCACCCTGGACCCGCTGGACGCCCATCGCGGTTCGGACGTCCCCACTGAAGGAGAGTTGGCCGCTCATCGCCGCCCGCTGCCCGCTGATGCGGCCCGTCAGAATGCCGTCCAGCACCTCCGCCTTCGCCTTCATCCGGACCTCCGCCGGTGTGGGCGGCGCGCCCAGCCCGGCGAAGACCTCCCCGTCCCGGAAACCGATGTAGAACTCCAGCCCCAGGTCGGTCATCGTGTAGTGGGTGGTCACCCGCCGCTTCGCGGCGAAGGCCCGCAGCGCCGGGTCGGCGACCGCCTTCTCGCAGAACCGGCGCAGGAGTTCCTCAACCGTATTGCGTATTGCGTGTTCCGTGCTGCGTACTGCGTGTTCCGTCATAGCGACCTGCTCCTTGCTCTCCCCTGGCCCTCTCCCCTCTCCGGGCCGAATGCCAGGAGAGGGGAGGGGGTGGCCCGCAGGGCCGGGGGTGGGGTGAGGAGCGACCTGCAAATCGCTCACCGCCGGACCTGGCCGCCCCTCCAGTTCCTCCAGCGCGACGCCCTCCACCCCCCGGCGCGGGCCCGTCCAGGAGAAGCCCTCCAGCACCTCGGGGTTCAGGACATGGCGCGGCCGCTCCCCTGCCAGCATCCGCCGCAGGTCCTCCGCGACGATGCGGCCCTGGTGCGCGGCCACCTCCTCCGTGTTCCCCCCGATGTGCGGCGTGGCGATGACGTTGGGCAGTTGCAGCAGCGGGTGGTCCCAAGCGGGCGGCTCCACCGAGAAGACGTCCACCGCCGCCCCGGCCAGATGCCCGCTCCGCAGCGCCTCCGCCAGCGCCTCCTCGTCCACCAGCGCGGCGCGGGCCGTGTTGACCAGGAAGGCCCCCCGCTTCATCCGGGCCAGTGCCTCCCGGCCAATGAGCCCCCGCGTCTCCTCGGTGACCGGCGCGTGCAGGCTCACGAAGTCGCTCTCGGCCAGCAGTTCCTCCAGGGAGACGAGTTCCACGTCGTACCGCGCGGCCTCCTCCGGGCGGACGTACGGGTCGTAGACCAGCAGCCGGACCCCGAAGGGGGCCAGTCGCCGGGCCACCTCCCGGCCCACCGCGCCCAGCCCGACCAACCCCACCGTCTTCCCCCAGAGTTCCCGGCCCAGGAAGGCCCCGTACGCCTGCCCCATCCGGGCCATGTCCCCCGCCTCCCCGCCGGGCTGCCGGAGAAACTCGTTCGCGGGGACCAGTTTCCGGGCCAGCGCCAGCATAAAGGCCACCGTCAGGTCGGCGACGGCGTCCGCGTTGCGCCCCGGCGCGTGCAGGACGGGAATCCCCAGCGCGGTGCAGGCCGAGACGTCCACATTCACCGCCTGCCCCCGGCAGGCGACGACGACCCGCAGGTCGGGCAACTGCCGCAGCGCCTCCAGGTCCACGATGTCCACCTCCGTGATGAAGACGTGGACCCCCTGCAGCGCCTCCACCAGGTCCTCCCCCGTGAGCACCCGGAGCGTCTCCCGGTAGTTGGCGTACTCCACCTCGCCCAGACGGCGCAGTTCGGCCAGGCTCGCCTCGTCCATCTGCGCCGTGACCAGGATTTTCGGGCGGAAGTCCACCCGCACCGGCCGGGCGGCCTGAGCGGCCACCGACTCCAGCATCCGCGCCGCGGCCCGGTCGTGGCCGTCGGCCAGCGCGGCCCGCAGGTCCTTCCACTCCGCGTAGAGGGCCTCGTAGGTTCGGGCGTTCTCTTCGTTTGGGTGGACGGCGCGGATGCGCGCCAGCCGCGCCGCTCCCTCCCCCAGGTCGGCGAAAAGCCCGGCGGCGACCCCAGCGCAGATGGCCGCGCCCAGGGCCGTCCCCTCCGGGACTTCGGAGACGCCGACGGGCGCCCCCAGGACGTCGGCGGCCAGTTGGGCCCAGAAGGGACTGCGGGTGAGGCCACCGGTCATCCGCAGGCTAACAGCCTGCGCTACTCCTGCGACCTGCTCCACGTTGGCCCGCAGGACGAAGGCCAGCCCCTCCAGAACAGCCCGACAGAGGTCGGCCCGGCGGGAGGGGCCGTCGCCGCCCAGGAAGGGGGAGAGGGTAAGGCTTCCCACCGGGAAGGCCATCGCGCGGGCGTTGAAGACCTGCCCGCCGAAGGTGGAGAGGACACCCCCGGCGCCGGGCCGAGCCTGCGCCGCCTCCCCGATCAGCCGGGCCGTCGGTCGGCGCGACCCCGGAAAGAGCAACTCCGCCAGCCAGTCCAGCGCGTCCCCCAGCGGGCCGGCGTTGCTCTCCACCACCCAGCGGTCGGCCATCAGGTGCGGGCGGGTCCAGAGGCGGCCCTCCGGGTCCAGGATGGGGCGGTCGGCCACGCCCTGCACCGGCCCCGTCGTCCCGGCGACGATGCCGACATCTCCCGGTCCGACCGCGCCCAGGGCCAGCAGCGCGCACTGGGTATCCGCCCCGCCCACGGCCACGGGGATCCCCGGCGCCAGCCCCAGGTCGGCGGCCGCGGAGGGCGTCAGGCGGCCCAGGAGCGTCCCCGCCGGGCGGAGCGGCAGCAGGAGCGACGCCGGAAGCCCCAGTTCCGCCAGGAAGTCCGTCATCCACTCCCGCCGGGCGACGTCCAAGAGCATCGTCTCCCCGGCGTGGGAGAAATCCGTCGCCGCCTCCCCGCAGAGGCGGTAGGCGACCCAGTCGCCGACGGTCAGCGCGACGGCCCCCTCCAGCCACTCCGGATGCTGCCGGGCCAGCCAGACCAGGCGGGGGGCCGTGAACATCGGCGCGGGCCAGCAGCCGGTCCGCCCGCAGACCCGGGCGCCGACCCCGACGGCCATCTCCATCCCCTCGGCGGCCGCGCGGGCGTCCCGG
>JACIWQ010000098.1 GCA_014360895.1 Thermoflexales bacterium
CGTATTCCACCAACCCGACCGGTTTGCAGGGGAAGTCCGGGAGGCCTTTGCGTTTCCGGGCGACCTGCACCCGGCAGTCGTTCATCTGAAACACCAGGGTCCGCTCGTCCACGCGGCGAATCTCCTGGACGTTCAGGTAGGTGTACAGGCGGTAGCCCAGGGCGACCTCCAGGGCGTCCAGGCCCCCGTTGGCCGGGAGTCCATGTCGTTGCATAATGCGCTGGGCCTCTATGGCCGAGAACTGTTCCCAGGCCCGGGCGTCGCAGCGGATGGCGGTCTCCATCCCACACGCATCTTCTACGGCCAGGAACCACAGGCCATCGTGGGCCAGCCAGTTCTTTGCGGCATCTTCCAGCATGCCCACCAGTTGCTCTTTGGGCATGGCCATCAGCCGCTGGCGCAGACGGTCGTAGTAGTCTCGCTCAGAACCCATAACTGCCTCTGCATTGGGGATGTTGGGGAATCCATTTTTGGGCGGCGGCGAAGTCGCCACCCAAAGGTTAATCTCCTTTGGGGTAGGGGATTTACCGCGTCAGCTGGGCCCACAGGGGAGGCCCCAGAATCAGCAAACCCACCACGACGGCGACAATGGCGGCCAGCAGGACGGCCCCGGCAGCCACATCTTTGGCCTGTTTGGCCAGCGGGTGGTAGTCCGGGCTGACCATGTCCACCACGGTCTCCAGGCCGCTATTCAGCAACTCCGCCGCCAGGACCGAGCCGATGGTCAGGGCCAGGATGGCCCATTGGGTGGTGGATAACCCCAACCAGATTCCCAGCACAATGACGCCTGCGGTAATTGCCAGGTGAATCGGCATATTGCGCTGAGTCCGGAGGGCGAGGAAGAGACCGGAGAAAGCGTGCCCAAACGCTTCGGGGAGGGGAGAGCGACGGCGCATCATTCCGGAAGGTGGACGGAGACTCCCAGGGCCCGCAGGACGGCTTCCTGGGCGGCCCACATTCGGGCCCGTTCCGGTTCCTGCTGGTCGTCGTACCCCAGCAGGTGGAGGACCCCATGGACGACCAGCAACTGGAGTTCGGCCTGGACGGTGTGGCCGGCTTCGGCGGCCTGCTCGGCCGCGCGGGGGTAGGAGATGGCGATGTCCCCCAGGTAGCGGGGGAGACCCGGCGCGCTGACGAAGGGGCCCCGACTCTCATTGGGGAACGCCAGGACATCGGTGGGCGCGTCTATGCCTCGGAACCGACGATTGAGTTCCTGCAGGCTCTCGTCGTCGGTGATGACAATCGCCACTTCCACATCCGGCGCGCCCTGGTGCATGAGGGTCGCCAGGGCCGCTTGCCGCAGGACTTCCAGGTCCAGCGGCCATTCTCCTTCGGTTTGCACGTCTACCCAATACATAGCAGTTTTTGTGCGAGCGACCCGGGCGGGCAGGGGGTCAGCCGCCACCCATCCCGGTCGCGGTGATGATTTGCTGGATTCCCATCACGACGGCATACACCCGCCCGACCAGCACGGTCAAGCTGGCGGTGAGGGCCAGGCCGAAGGCGGCGCCGAAGGCCGCCAGCAGGAACAGGCGCCCAATCTGCCCCCCAACCCCCACGCTGCCCTTCCAGAGGCGTTGCAGGGTCGGCTGGCGGGGAGCGGCGAAAGCAAACGCCAGCAGGGCTCCGACAGTTCCGATCATCCCGATCAGTCCGTTGATCAGCCCGGCGGACCCTCCCCGCAGCCAGTCGTTCAGCGACCCCACGGCGGCTGTCTGGGGGATGATGGTTCCCATGAGCGTCCCGCTCACTGCCACAGCGGCTCCCACGCCGACCAGCAGGGCCGTGGAGAAGTTGCCCCACGCCGACCAGCGGGGGAATCCTTTAAAAAGGAGCAAGATGCCCAGCAGGATGGGAATCAGGACCCGGACGCGATCTGGGGAGTCGCTCTGAAGGGACGGCAAGACGGTCTGGAGGACGGTCACGGTGGTGACGGCCACCCCATATCCCACGGTTGCCCCAACCAGCAGGTGAAGCGCCAGACGGTACAGGGGATTATCACCCAGGATGTAACTGAGCACCAACAGGGTCAGCAGCGTGCCAACCATCAGGCCGATCATGTCTGCCGTCATCGCTTCCGTCCTCCGACCAGAAAAATGAGGGCACCGATAATCGTCAGGGCGGCGATAGCCAACTGGGCCGCTCCCAGGGAGGTCAGATAGTATTCGTACTCCCGCCCCCGACCGGTATCCAGTTGTCGCTCGTAGACAGCCCCGCCGGTCAGGCCCGCGACCATCCCTTTGAGTTGTCCGGCGGTCAGATATGGAGTGCTGATAAGTTCGGTCCGAGCGCTGACTCCCGCCACGACCGGCACATCGGGCCTGGCAACGGAAATCTGCTCCAGCCAGGTTTTCAGATCATCCGGCTGGGCCGCCAGTACGACCACCATCCCCACATCGGCGACCGAGTGCACGCCTGCCATCGCCTCCGCCTGAGACGCTGGCTGCCCAGTGCTGATTTCCGTCCGTCCATCCAGGCTCCCCAGGGCCTCCCGCACTCCGGCGGCCTGGCCCGGCAGGTACCCCAGGTTGGCGATTCTCCGGGGCCATTCGGACGGGTCGGCCAGTCGGGATGTCAGCAGAGCTTCCGCCGCCGCTGGCCCTTCCAGGCGGGTGCTGACTATAATCAGACGGGCTTTCTGGCGCAGGAGGTGCTCCATCAACGGGCCCGCCACCCGGTCCATCTCGTCGGACTCTGCCGGGCCGTACTCCCACGCAATCAGGACAGGGGTGTTCTCGGATAATTGGTTCACGGTAGCGAAGAGCGTCTCCGCGGCCGTGGAGGTCGGCGGGCCGAAGAGGGATAGCCGGACCAGCATCGGGAGGAGGATGGCCGCCAGCAGGATGATTCCGACCAGAAAACGGGCCGCTATCCACCCGCTTTGTCGGAGGGCCTCCCGGGCTTCGGCTGTCGGTGGGGTGATCATCGGCCGAGAAAGGAGGCCCTGGAGAAGTTCTGCCCGGGCGACTGCGGCCGGGCTGGGGGCTCTCGGCAGGGACGGCTGGGCCGTCGCCGGCATGTCCAGGCCCTTTCCGATGGAAAGAAGCCCTCTCAACCCGGTCAGAAATCCCTCCGTCTCTACGGGTTCCTCTTCAACCGTTTCTTCTTCTCGGGGCTGGAGCGCTCGCAGCCATTCGGGAATTTCGGCCGGGACTAAACCGCCAAAATCAGGAGGCGCCTCTTCCGGCGCTTCTTTGAGCCAGTCCGGGATTTCGCCCGGGGCTGTGACAAGGAGTCCTTCATCCTCTTCCTCTATCAGGATGGGAGGCACGGTTGTTGATACCGCAGGAGGTGCACCGGCATGGACGTCCACCGCCGCAATGGGCGGAGGCTGGGCTGATGGCTCTTCCTGAATTGGCGGAGCGAACTCTATGTTTCTCAACCACTCAGGAACTTCACCCGATGGTGGCGCAGGGATACCTGCCAGCGGAGGTGCGGTTTTTTCGGCAGGAGAAGGGGCTTCCGGTACGGTCTCTTCCAGTTCCGCCAGCCACTCCGGGATGGCGGCCTCCGGGGGTTGGGCCTCCGGGGTGGGGGGCGCGGCGGGAGCTTCCAGTTCCGCCAGCCATTCGGGGATTTCTTCTTCGGGAAGAAGGTCCAGCGCCTCCGCTTCGGCTCGCAGTTCGGAAAGCCACCCCTCTTCTCCCAAAGGTACAGAGGGGAGGGAGATGCCCTTTGGGGGGGATGGGCGTTCCGGTTTCTCTTCCTCCGGGGGTGTCTTTTCCGCCGGGATCAGGCGGGCGTTACAGCGGTCGCAGTAGAGGTTGCCTGCCGGGTTCATCGCGCCGCACATCGGGCAGCGCAGGCCAGTGGCCGGTAACGGGGTCCCACACTCGTTGCAGAATTTGCTGCCCTGTCGGTTCGCCGTACCACACTTCGGACAGTAAATCATTGGCCCCTCGGTCAATCGCTATATGGACGGTCGGATCCGATCAGCACGCGCAGGCCGACCAGCAGAGCTCCCAATCCCACGCCGATCAATAGCCCACGCATCCCGGCCATCGCCGGGACGTTGATCCACCATGTTCGCAGAGACACCAGCCAGTTCCCCGCCGGGGTGGGGAGCGGCAACGTCCCCAGCAGAACGATGAGCGCGGCGACCATAAAGACCAGTACGCCGGCCTCGCGCCGGTGGCGCAGCAGGCGAAAAGCGGCGACAGCCAGGACAAAGGCAACCAGCCCGGCCACAGTGGCCTGGAGCGGAGAAAGAACGGAGCGAAACCACCAGTCGCCGATGAATCGCAAGGAAGGGATCAGCAGGGCGGCCAGGGTCAGGGCCAGGCTGGTCAGGGCGGTCAGAATCAGGATGACGCTGTATATGCCGCCGGGTTTCCGGGCGCGCCCGGAGTGGACCCGCAGCAAGTTGAAAAAGCCCAGGATGAAGGCAAACGCAGCGACGATGACGGCCCAGCGGATCAGTTCATCCCGCACGGAGGGCAGGGGGGGGACAGGGAGAAGGTAGCCCAGGAGGACCAGGAGCCCTGTTCCCACGGCAACCGAGGTCGGAAGGATTCGCTTCATCAGCCGGTCCATAGGCACCTCGCTACCAGAGTCCCAGCACCTTCAGGAGAATGAGGAGGACGATCAGGAGACGCAACACATCCTGGACTCGCAAGCTTGTGATATAGCGGGGGCGGGCCGCGACTCGGGCCGGGCCGGCATACAGTTCCTCGCCGGCGGCCAGGCGGGCGTCGGCGGGATAGAGGGCGCCCAGGGCCGGGAGTCGGTCGGCGGCCACCGATTGCGACATCCCCTTTCCCTCTGCCGCATGGGTGACCAGGGCGGCCTCCTCGTCCATAGAGCCGATGAGAACGTGGCCGTGAACCCGCTCATGGAGCAATAGATCGGCCACTCCCGCTGCGTAGACCGCTGGCTGGACGCCGATGAATTGCACGGTGGCGGGGTTGTACCGCTCCGGGGTACCGCGCCGACTCCAGGCGCGCAGGAAGATGTCCTCGGCCAGCGGGAGGATCGTGGGATCGCCCACCGCGACGATGGTCGGGGTCCCGTAGGCGACGGCCGCGTCGGCTACCCCGTCCAGGGTTTCCAGGGCGGCGATGGAGGTCAATGTCCGGTCGCTCCCTACTGCGCCGGAGCCGAGGGTGAAGAGAATGGGCGCCCCGCTCTCTGCCGAGTGGCCCAGTTCGACGGGCAATCCATCAAACGCTGGCAGGGGGCGATGGGAGGGGATGTAGCCGCGTCGGGCGCGAACGGCGGTCCAGAGAAGGACCACGAGGGCAATGACGATCAACGACCATGGCAGGATGGATATCATAATTCCCTCCCGTCATTGTGCTGCGAGGGGGCCTCCAGCCAGCGGATGGCCTGTTCTATGGCCGATGCGTTTACCCAACCTGTCAGCAAGGGCTGGAGGAGCAGGAGAGCCTGAGCGCCCACCCAGCCCAGGGCGGCGGCAAGGTCGGCAAAGATAGGGGACAGGTTGCCCGGTTCCAATGGGTCAACTGGCGGAATCCGTTTCTCCCCGTTCACAAAAGATAGTATAGCACGAATTGGAAAGAAGGCAACAGCCCTTTGCGCTCCCTCATTTTTGGGGTATACTGACTACAGGGATGGGCACGGCTGGCCGGAACGGGACATCTCGGGCCGTTCCAGGGGTGCCGGAGATATGGAGAGGAGGGACAAATGGAGCAGCGAATCTACCGGGGCGAGATTCATCCTCAGGCGATGGCGGACGCGCTGGTTCAACAGTTCAATCAGGGCGACCTGATGGCTCAGCGGATTGGGACAGGGGATCAGGTCCTGGTACAAATTGCCACGCGGGATTGGGATTGGGGCGGGCCCCAGAGTGCGCTCACTCTGGGCATCAGTCGCGTGGAGGGCGGCGTTCAGGTCACGATGGGCCAGCAGCGCTGGCTGGGGGCTCTGGCCGACCTGGCTCAGACCGGGTTGATGGCCCTGATCAATCCCATCTCTCTCATCACCCGCATAGACGATATCGTCCGCAGCATCTCCGGCCTGACCCTGCCGCAGCAGGTCTGGCAGGCTGTGGAGCACTATTGTGAAAGTGTCGGGGCCAGGCCGGCCGGGACGGTGGAGGAAGAAACCATCATCTGTGCCTATTGTGGGGTGGGGAATCCGCTGGGTGCGGCCAAATGCTCCGCCTGCGGCGCGCCTCTGGCGGACGCCCGGCCGGTCGTCTGTCCTCGGTGCGGCCGGCGCTCGGCGGCTGGCGCCCGTTTCTGCAGTTACTGCGGGGCTTCGCTGCAGGCCCCTGACCCCTCTCCGTCGGCATCGTCTTCCCCTTTCCAGCGCGGCCCCCGGTCCTGACCCCTCCGGGCCTCCGGCGCCGCGAGCACCTCGGGGGGATGGTTTAGCGGCATCGGTCATAGAACGGGCGACGCCGGGCGTCGCCCGTTCTGGGTTCTGGCCAACGGAGGCTCCGGAGTTTCCACCCCTCTTGGTCTCCCCCTGGAGTGTTGTTGACAAGGCGACGGCTGAAACTTACCGCAAAGAACGCAAAGAAACCTATGAAACTTTGCGCCCTCTGCGTTCTTTGCGGTTTGAAGCCAGTTGCGACCGTTCATCAACACCCGATGGGGAGACCACCAGGATTTGGGTAACAGCCCGAAAACGAAAACGCCCCACCCGGTGGGGTGGGGCGTCTCTCATCGTCAGAGGAGAGGTGACCCGCGCAGGACTCGAACCTGCAGCCAAGGGATTAAGAGTCCCCTGCTCTACCTGTTGAGCTAGCGGGCCAGAGCGGTGAATATTTTACCACATTCTCCCCCTTTGGCAAGTGGGCGCTCTCTCTATTTGACATATCCTCCACAACCCGGTACAATTCGGGAGAGGAACTGGCCCGGGTCCGGGAGGCGGTGGCCCGCTACGCCCCGGAAGAGGCCGAGGACCTGGAATCTCTCATTTACCTGGGCCAACTGGAAATGGGAAAGGTGTCCTGATGACTGCTACTCTCCGCCAACTCCCCAGTGTGGACCGTGTTCTGAACGAGCTGGCCATCCAGGCTCTGCTCCCCTTCTACGGCCACCGGCTGACCGTCGCGGCGATCCGCCGGACACTGGACAGGGTTCGGGAGGAGGTTCGTGCCGGAGGCGAACCGCCCTCGCTGGAGGCCGTGGTTGCCCGTGCAGTGGCCTATCTCCGGGATGAACTGGTCCCGACGTTGCGCCCCGTCATCAACGCCACCGGCGTGGTCGTCCACACCAACCTGGGGCGGGCCCCCCTCTCCGCCGCCGCCCGCGCGGCGATGGACGGGGTCGCCCGGGGCTACTCCAACCTGGAATACGACCTCGCCGCCGGGCGCCGGGGCCATCGTACCGTCCACGCGGAGCGGCTCCTCTGCGAACTGACCGGCGCGGAGGCGGCGCTGGTCGTCAACAACAACGCCGGGGCCGTCCTTCTGGCCCTGACGGTGATGGCCCGGGGGAAGGGGGTGCTCATCTCCCGGGGGCAACTGATAGAAATCGGCGGCGGCTTCCGCATCCCGGAGGTAATGGCCCAATCCGGCGCGCGACTGGTGGAGGTCGGCACCACCAATCGCACCCACCGGAGGGACTACGAGCGCGCGCTGGCGGAGGAGCCCGATATCGCTCTCATTCTCTACGCCCACACCTCCAACTTCCGCATCGTGGGCTTCACGGCGGAGGTTCCTCTGCCGGAGTTGGTGGAAATCGGGCAGGCCTGTGGAGTTCCGGTGATGGCCGACTTGGGGAGTGGGGCGCTGCTGGACACGGCGGCCTTCGGCCTGGCCCACGAGCCGACGGCCCAGGAGAGCATCGCGGCCGGAGCGGCGGTGGTCTGCTTCAGCGGGGACAAACTCCTGGGCGGGCCCCAGGCCGGGATCATCGTGGGCCGGGCCCAGTACGTGGAGCTGATGAAGCGCCACCCCCTGGCCCGCGCCCTCCGGGCCGACAAACTCTGCCTGGCGGGCCTCCAGGCCACGCTGATGCACTACCTGCGGGAGGAGGCGACGGAGCAGATTCCCGTCTGGCGAATGATCGCGGCGCCGGTGGAGGAACTGGAGCGGCGCGCGCGCCGCTGGCGGCGCGCGCTGGCCCGGGCCGGCATCCGGGCCGAGGTGGTGGAGGGGCGCTCCACCGTGGGCGGCGGGAGCCTCCCCGGAGAGACCCTGCCCACCCGCCTGCTGGCCCTGCGCCTCCCCGACCCCGACCGGGCCGCCGCGGCCCTGCGCCGCCACGACCCCCCGGTTATCGCGCGCATAGAGGAAGACCGACTGGTGCTGGACCCGCGCACCGTCCTGCCGGAGGAGGAACCGGTCCTGCTGCGGGCGCTGGTGGAGGTACTGGGATGAACGAGCCCCGGATTCACCCCACCGCCTTCATTGCTCCCGGCGCCGTCGTCGTCGGCGATGTGACGGTGGAGGAGGAGGCCAGCATCTGGTTCGGGTGCGTCCTGCGGGCCGAGGAGGCCCCCATCCACATCGGCCCCCGCTCCAACATCCAGGACCTGACGGTCATCCACACCGATGTGGACCGGCCCTGCCGGGTCGGCGCGGGGGTGACGGTGGGCCACCGGGCCGTCCTGCACGGGGCCGTTGTGGAGGACGGTGCCCTCATCGGCATCGGCGCGATTATCCTGAACGGGGCCGTCGTGGGAGCGGAGGCCATCGTCGGGGCCGGCGCGGTGGTGCCGGAGGGCGCGGTCATCCCGCCCCGCACGCTGGCCCTGGGCGTCCCGGCAAAGGTGGTGCGGGAACTGCGAGAGGAGGAAATCGGGCACCTGCGCCGCGACGCGGCCCACTACGTGGAAAAGGCGCGGGCGTACAGACAACAGTACTGCGGATTCGGAGGTTCGCGATTCGCGTTCTCATCGTTCTGACCTACTACCGTCCCCACACCAGTGGGTTAACCATTTATGCAGAGCGTCTGGCAAAGGGACTGGCCCGGCGAGGCCACGCCGTCACGGTGATGACCTCCCGGTACGACCGTTCCCTTCCGCTGACGGAGGAGCGGGATGGGGTTCGCGTTGTCCGCGTGCCGGTGGCCTTTCGCGTCAGCAAGGGGGTCATCATGCCCACCTTCGGCTTCATCGCCACGCGATTGGTCCGGAGCCACGACGTGGTCAGTCTCCACCTGCCCCAGTTTGATGCCGCCGGGGTGGCGGCGCGCGCCCGTCTGATGGGCAAGCCGTCCACCCTCACCTACCATTGCGACCTGAAACTGCCCGCCGGTCCCTTCAACGGGTTCGTCAATCGGGTGGTGGACGTGATGAACCATCTGGCGGGCCTTTTGGCCGACCGGGTGGTGGCCTACACGGACGATTTCGCCGTCCATTCTCCGTTCCTCTCCCGCTTTGCCCATAAGACGGTGGTCATCCCGCCGCCAGTGGAACTGCCCCCCGCCTCTCCGGAGGAAGTGGCCGGGTTTGCCCGACGCGTCGGGCTGGACGGGCGGGGTCCCGTCATCGGGATGGCGGCGCGGCTGGCGGCCGAAAAGGGGGTGGAAATCCTTCTGGAGGCCCTCCCGCGCGTCCTGGAGGTCTACCCGACGGCGCGGGTCCTCTTCGCCGGGCAGTACCAGAACGTCCTGGGCGAGGAGGCGTACGCCCGGCGGCTGGCCCCGCTCCTGGAGCGACACCGGGACCGCTGGACCTTCCTGGGCGTCCTCTCCCCCCGGGAGATGGCCGCCTTTTATCCCAACCTGGACGTGATTGTCGTCCCCAGCCTGAACTCCACCGAGTCCTTCGGCCTGGTCCAGGTGGAGGCCATGCTCTGCGGCACGCCGTCCATCGCCAGCGACCTGCCCGGCGTCCGCCAGCCGGTCCTCCAGACCGGGATGGGCGAAATTGTCCCGGTGGGGGATGCCCGCGCGCTGGCGGAGGCCATTCTGCGGGTCGTGAGCCGGCGGGAGCGGTACGTCCGCCCCCGGGAAGAGATTGCCCGGCGCTGGAGCACGGAACAGACGGCGGCGGCGTATGAAGCTCTCTTTGAACAGTTGCTGGCTCTTCGCCGCTCCGATTGACATTTCCCTTGATCCGGGTACAATTAAACCAACCCCCACATCATTTCGGAGGTGTCTCATGCCCGAATTCGTCAATCCGTTTAGCGGCAAAGTCCCCGAGCGGAAATTGACCCTGGAAGAACTGATCCGGGCCATCCGTCTGAACATCGCGGCCGAACATGAAGCCGTCCACCTCTACATGGCCCATGCCGACGCGACGGACCACCCCCTGGCGAAAAAGGTCCTCACAGACATCGCCAACGAAGAGCGGGTCCACATCGGCGAGTTTGAGCGGCTTCTGGAGATTCTCACCGGCGACGAGGCAAAGTGGATGGCCGAGGGGAGGGCCGAAGTGGACGAGATGGCCGCGGAACTGATGGGTTCATCGTCCCCCTCTGGAGAGGGCGAGGAACCCACCATCGGCTCCCTGCGGGATTCGTGAAAGGAGGCTCCATGGCGAACAAATACCTGGGTCGCGAAGGTGCTCCCTTTGGCGAGAGCGTCTGGGCGGCGCTGGACGCCGCGATGGTAGAGGCGGCAAAGGGGCAACTGGCAGGCCGTCGGCTTCTCCCCGTGGAAGGCCCCTACGGCCTGGGCCTCAAGGCCATCCCCTTGCCGGAGGAAGAGGCCGATTCCGGCGCCTGGGTGAGCCGAACGCTCCCCCTGGTCTTCCTGGTGGAGGAGTTTGAGATTCCCCTGCGCGATATCGCCGCTTTTGAGCGGGATGGGCTGGCCCTCAGCCTCAAGCCGGTGGCCGACGCCGCCATCGCGCTGGCCCGCCGGGAGGATGAGTTGCTCTTTCACGGCGCGGCGGGGCTCCCCGGCCTGCTGAACGCCCCCGGCGTCCAGAAAGCCAAACTCTCCGACTGGAGCCAGGTCGGCGCGGCGATGGACGACCTCATCAAGGCCGTCACCGCCCTGGACGAGGCCGGATTCCACGGTCCCTACGCCCTGGGGTTGGCCCCCGCCCGCTACAACCTCCTCTTCCGCCGCTACCCCGATGGCCCGATGACGGAACTGGAGCACGTCCGGACCCTCATCACCGGCGGCGTCGTCAAAGTCCCCATCCTGAAAGACGGCGGCGTCCTCCTGGCGGTGGGCCGTCAGTACGCCTCCATCGTCCTGGGGCAGGACATGCACGTCGGCTTCATCGGGCCGGACGAGGAGGGGCTGGAGTTCACCGTCTCCGAGAGCCTCGCCCTCTACCTGAAAGTGCCGGCCTCGGTGTGCGTGTTAGAGTGACAAAAGAGCGCAGGCCGTCAGCCTGCACCCCGGGCAGGCTTGGCGGCCTGCGCTACAGGGAGGCAATCAGATGCAGGAGGGTCGCACGATTGTTGTGCGTTTTTCCAAGGGACAAGAATTGGTTCTACCTGAAGCCCTGGGGAAAGTGCTGGGGCTGCGTGAGGGTGACCGTGTGCAAATCCGGCGGGTGGGGAAAATGTTACGCATCCGTCGGGAGCGGAGCGCTCTTCCTCCAGGTCCGCTGACCGAGATTGCGGGTATTATCACCTCATCCCGGCCTGTGGGCTCTGTGGACCTGGAGGAACTGATGGATCGGCACGGGTACGAGCAATTGCATGGCCGCATTAGTTCTTGATTTCCGCTCGCCGCTCCCGGACCGCCTCTACTGGGACGCCAGTTTCCTGGTCCATGCCGTTTATCCTCCCGGTCGCTATCACCGGGAATGTTACGGCTTTTTGGAACGCCTGAGTACCTCCCCAACGGTTTCTTACCTTTCGGTACTGGCTCTGGATGAAGCCATTTTTGCCCTTCTCCAACTGAAGATTTCCGAGGAGCAGCCAGAAAGGGGGTTCTGGGAAATATATCGGGCGAACCCTGGTGCGATTCAACCCTATTTCGGGGAACTGCGAAGGCTTGTGGATCGGCTCTCCAGCGATCCTCGCATTCGCGTGGTGGGCCTGGAATCTACCTCTCTGCTGATTGGTTTGGATTTTATGGAACGATACTCCCTTCTCCCTCGTGATGCTCTTCACTTGAGTATAATGGCCCGCTACAACATAGACAGCATTGTGACCACCGATGAGGATTTCTGGCCTGTAGATACCCTCCGTATCTTTACTTGCAATCCGCGACTTTTAGCCCGCCGATAACAAA
>JACIWQ010000099.1 GCA_014360895.1 Thermoflexales bacterium
TACGAGACTCAGCAAACCCTTGTGTCTTTGTGGTTTTCAAGCAAGTTTAGAGGTCCGGAAGGTCCCGGAACGAGCGGGCCTTTTCTCCAGGCACCGTCAGAAAAGTAATCTCTACCCCCTGCTCCGCCAGCGCCTTCAGAGCGGCGATCTCCTCCTCCGAAGCGGCGATGTGGCGGAAGAGAGGCCGACGTCCAGGAGCGCTGCCCAGGCCGCCCACGTTCAGCGCCGTGTACCGGACTCCTCCCTCGTAGAGGCGCAGGGCCGCCTGTGGGGATCGCAGAAGTACCATGGTCGTCTCGCGGGGGTACGGGTCCTGGGGCAGGCGGCGGATGGCCTCTTCCAGCGAGAGGACCTCCACCTGCAGGCCGGGCGGCGCCGCCAGCCGCATGACGTCCTGCATGAAGGGGTCAGCGGCGACTTCGTCGTCCACAATCACGATGCGGGTGAAAGGGCGGTGCCGGCACCAGACGGCAATCACCTGCCCGTGAATCAGCCGGTCATCAATCCGAATCAGGCCCCAGTTCTGGCTCATCCGCGCGGCTTTCGGGTGACGGAAAATAGGGGAAAACAGCAGAGGGACTCTTCCACTCTGCCGTCTCGGTCGCATCCGCGATCCCAGCGGCACCGGAAGATGGTGCGGTAGACATTGGGGCAGTTCTCCTTCTCCGCCGCCTCGCAGGCTCCGGGCCGGCAAGGGGCACCGGACAGCTCACAGCCCATAGGGTCTGTGGCGGCGATATTGTATCCGGAAAGCGGAAGTTGTCAAGCGGCGACAAGACGCACCCGGCCCTCTCGGAGGTACCGGGCACATTCCGCTTTTCACCGCGAGACCCCCAGAATCCAGCGCTCATAGAGGTCCCGATGCTCGCTCCCCGTCACCGCCTTGACTGTCGCCAGGAAGGAATCCGGGGTGGCAATGCCGTAGCGGTGGCGGCGGTAGTACGCCCGCAAAATGGCGAAGAAGTTTTCGTCCCCCACCCGCTGTCGGAGGGCGTGGAAGTAAAGAGCGCCCTTCCGGTACACCACCGGACTGTAGAGGTCCCGGGGATAGGCGGCGACCGGCAGTCCGGCGGGCATATCGTTCCCTTCATCCACCAGCCGGTCGTAGGCGGCCTGGAAGTCGCCCTTCAGAATCTCATCGGCGGTCTCGGCGCCGTAGAAGAACTCGTGGTAGAGCAACGTGGTGTACTGCGTCAGCGCTTCGTCCAGCCAGGGCTCGTCCACCTGGTCGCTGCCCACCACGCCGTACCACCACTGATGGGCTACCTCGTGTGCCACCACCCACTCCAGGCGGGGGTGACCGGTATAGAGCCGGTCCGAAATGACCACCAGGGTGGGGTATTCTATCCCTCCGGCCCGTGTCGGCGTCTCCACCACGTCCAGTTCCTCGTATGGGTACGGTCCGAAAAGGCGGGAGTAGAGGGTAAATGCATCCACCGCCATTCTCAGGGCCTGCTCACCGCCCTCCCGATGGCCGGAGTAGAAATAACTGTTGACGATAGCCCCTTCGGCGACCTGGCGGGCGACCTGATAGTCGTCGCCCAGGATGAGGGCGAAATCCCGGACCGGGCCGGCCTGGCAGGACCAGCGCCCGGCCTCCGGCGCCCAGCACTCCCCGGAAGTGACGAGCGTCATCGCGGGCGGCGCGGTCACGTCCACCTGATAGAAGGCGACGTCGGAATAAACGGCGTCTCCGTACTCCGGCGCGATCTCCACGTTCCAGCCTTCGTCGTCGTAGACGGGGATCAGGGGATAGACCTCGGGCAGGGCCATCACGCCGCGCACGTAGGCGAACTGGGCGTAGTCTATCTCATCGGTCAGGGGGACGGTGACGGTGAAGGTCAGGTTGAGGGTGACCGTCTCCATCGGGGCCAGGGGCGGGTTCAGGAGCAGGCGCAGGGCCGACCCGCCCAGGCGGACCTCCGGACTGACCGGTTCTCCGTTCAGGCGGATGGATGTGACCTGCATCCCCCCACCGTAGCCAGGGGTGTTGGGGAAGAGGCGGAGGTAGAGGTCGCGCAGGGAGACCCCTTCGGCGTTGGTGTAGCGGACCTGCTGTTCGCCCGTTACCTGCGCCCGGACGATGTCCACCGTCAGGGAGATGGCGTACTGGGAGGCCAGGGAGAGGGCATCCGGCGGCGGAGGCGTCTCCATCGGCGCGGCGGTGGGAAGAGGACGAGGGGTGGGTACGACTGGAGTCGGAGGGGACGGAGACGTCAGGGGCAGGCAGGCAATGAGAAGACCCATCAGCCCAGCCGTGACAATCATCCGACCGATGGGACGCCGGCGCAGATGGTCAGCGGGTGTGGATGGCCTGCTCATCGGCCTTATTGTACGGCAAAACCGGGAAGTGGCAAGGGGATGTGCGGTCAACGTGCCAGGCACTTCCGGAAGTGCCTGGCACGTTGATCAGTTCCCTCTCAGCACCTTTCGGGCGCGCGCGATTTGCTCTCGCAGCGCCGCCAGGGCGGTCCCTCCCTCCGATGAGCGAGCTTCCACCGACTGGCGATGGTCAAAGACCTCGTAGAGGTCTGGGCCGAAGGCCGGGGAGATGGACTGGAATTCGGATAGGGGCAGGGCGCGCAACGGGATGCCCAACTCCTCGGCCCGCCGGACGGCCAGTCCCACCAGGTGATGGCTCTGCCGGAAGGGTACACCTCGCCGGACCAGGTAGTCTGCCAGGTCGGTGGCCAGCATGCTGTCGTCCAGCGCCTCCGCCATCCGCTCCGGACGTACGTTCAGCGTCCGGATGACGCCTGCGGCCACGGGCAGGGCCAGGTGAAGGGTGTCTATCGTATCAAAGAGCGGTTCCTTATCTTCCTGCAGGTCTTTATTGTACCCGGTGGGGAGCCCCTTCAATGTGGTCAACAGGCCGGTCAGGTGGCCGATCAACCGCCCCGCTTTCCCCCGCAGCAGTTCCAGGGAATCGGGGTTCCGCTTCTGGGGCATCAGACTGGAGCCGGTGGCGTAGGCCTCATCCAGTTCCACAAATCCGAACTCCGCCGACGACCAGAGGATGAGGTCTTCCGCCAGCCGGCTCAGGTGCACCTGCAGGAGGGCGGCCCAGAAGAGAAACTCGGCGACGAAATCCCGGTCGGAGACCGCATCCATGCTGTTCTCGCAGATGGCCGGAAAGCCCAGTTCATCGGCCAGGTAGCGGCGGTCTATGCCCAGGGAGTGGCCCGCGAGGGCACTGGCGCCCAGCGGGAGCACCGCAATCCGCCGCTCCACCTCCCGGAGCCGTTCCTGGTCCCGCGCGAAGGCCCAGAAGAAACTCATCAGCCAGTGGCTGAAGCGGACGGGTTGGGCATGCTGGAGGTGGGTGTAGCCAGGCATGATGACCTCCAGATGCTCTTCGGCCCGGTCTACCATCGCTTCTTGCAGGTCTGTCAGGTGACGGCGCAGGACGGGGATTTCGTCCAGCAGGTAGAGCCGCAGGTCGGTAGCGACCTGGTCGTTCCGGCTGCGGCCCGTGTGGAGTTTATCGGCCACCGCGCCGACCCGCTCCCGGAGCCGCCGCTCCACTGCGGTATGGATGTCCTCATCGGTGGGAAGGATGAGGAACTCGCCGGAGGCGAACTCCCGGGCCACTTCCTCCAGTCCCTGGATCAGGGTATCGCGCTCCCCGGCGGAGATCAGCCCGGCCCGCTCCAGCGCGCGGGCGTAGGCAATGCTTCCCCGAATGTCCGCCGCCCACATCCGCCGGTCAAACCGGATGGAGGCGTTGAACGCTTCCATCTGGCGGTCGGTTTCTTTTTCAAATCGGCCCCCCCAGAGTTTCATTTCTCTCCCTTTCAACCGCGCGGCGAGCACCGGCACAGGGACAGGGTTTTGCGGCGGGCCGAAGGTGCCGCAGAACCCCGTCCCTAACGTCCCCTCTGCGGTGCAACCGCGCTGCGGGTTAATCGCGCTGAATACCGGAAACCGGCGTCGCGGGCGCGCCCTGCGTTACCAGGGCCCGGATTTTCAGCGGCAGGCCGAAGAGGTTGATGAAGCCCTCCGCGTCAGCCTGATGGTACACTTCATCCTTGCTGAAGGTGGCGTAGTCCTCCCGATAGAGGCTATAAGGGGACTTGCGCCCGACGGCGGTGCAGTTGCCCTTGTATAATTTCACCCGCACGGTGCCGGTCACCGTCTCCTGAGTCTTGCGGACGAAGGCGTCCAGCGCCTCCCGCAGGGGGGTGCACCAGAGGCCGTAGTAGACCAGTTCGGCGTACCGCAGGGCGACCAGGTCCTTGAAGTGGAGCGTTTCCCGGTCCAGGCAGATGGTCTCCAGGGCCCGATGGGCAGTATGAAGGATGGTCCCACCAGGTGTCTCGTAGACGCCGCGCGATTTCATTCCCACCAGCCGGTTCTCCACCATATCGGTCCGACCGATGCCGTGCTGTCCGCCCAGTTCGTTCAGCCGGACCATTAGGTCCACCGGCCCCATGCGCTCTCCGTCTATGCCGACGGGGATGCCCCGCTCAAACTCTATCTCCACGTACTGGGGCTGGTCCGGCGCGGCCTCGGGAGAGACCGTCAACTGATACATCTCCTCATCCGGCTCGTACCAGGGGTCTTCCAGCGGGCCCCCTTCGTGGCTCAGGTGCCAGAGGTTGCCGTCCCGGCTGTAGATGGAGCGGGAGGTGGCGGAGACGGGAATCCCGTGGGCCGCGGCGAACTCCAGCAGGTCTTCCCGCGAGCGCAGGTTCCATTCCCGCCAGGGGGCGATGACCTTCAGGTGGGGGGCCAGGGCCTTGTAGGTCAGTTCAAAGCGGACCTGGTCGTTCCCCTTGCCGGTGCAGCCGTGGGCGACGGCGTCGGCCCCTTCCTGCAGGGCGACCTGAACCTGGTACTTGGCGATGAGCGGGCGGGCGAAGGAGGTGCCCAGCAGGTACTGCTGTTCGTAGATGGCCCCTGCCATCATCGTGGGGAAGGCGTATTCCATCAGGAACTCCTCCCGCAGGTCGGCCACATACGCTTTGCTGGCGCCCGTTGCCAGGGCCTTCTGCTGGATGGCCTTCAGGTCGTCTCCCTGGCCCAGGTCGGCGGTGAAGGTGACCACCTCACAGTGGTAGTGCTCCTTCAGCCAGGCCAGGATCACCGAGGTGTCCAGCCCTCCGGAATAAGCCAATACGACTTTCATGCGAACCTCCTTTTGAGTGGAATGGGGTGTTGAGTCCTATGTGGTGGCAATCTTCAAAACGTGTTTAGAAGATTGCTTCACCGCCCTGACGGGCGGCTCGCAATGACGTTCGGGGTCATTGCGAGGGCACGGAGTGCCCGCCACGCGGCGAGCCGCTCGCGGCGTGGCCAAAGCAATCTCCGGAAGTGGCAGGGGGATTGCTTCGCCCTTCGGGCTCGCAATGACCCACAGGGTCGGGGTTGCTTCGCCCTTCGGGCTCGCAATGACGGCCACAGGGTCATTGCGAGGGGCAATAGCCCCGAAAGCCTGCCACGAGCAGAGCGTGGTGGCAATCCCCGGAAGTGGCGGGGGGATTGCTTCGCCCTTCGGGCTCGCAATGACCCACAGGGTCGGGGTTGCTTCGCCCTTCGGGCTCGCAATGACCCGCAGGGGCGGATGGTTGTCGGTACATCATTGGGTCATTCTCCCGATCACCCTCTCCAGCACACCGATGGCTTTGCGGAATTCTTCCAGGTCCAGGTGCTCCTCCGGGGTATGGTCCAGGCGGGAATCGCCCGGCCCATAGGCGATGATGGGGCAGCGCCATATCGGCCCGACGGTGTTCATGTCCGAGGTGCCCAGTTTCACCTTGAAGGTAGGGGTGCCCCCCTGGCTCCGGATCGCCTGAAGGAAGGCGCGGACCAGTGGGGTGTTCTTCTCGGCCTTATAGGGAACATCTTCCCCGCCGAAACCGACGGCGGCGTCTCCGGCCCAGGAGCGAATCCGGTCTTTGACTTCGGTGATGCTTACTCCGAGGGGGACGCGGAGGGTGATGTCCATTACCACCTCTTCCTCAAATCCGCCGTTGTGGGTGGTGATTTTGTGGAGGGTGGGGTCCAGGGTGTGGAAGCGGAAGCGTTCGCCTCGGTTCAGTTCCCCGGCGAATTCGGTCAGGCGGTTCCAGAACCGGATGGCCTGCTCGGCGGCGGAGGGACCTTCGGCGGTGGAATGGCGGACCGGGGCGGCCAGCCGGTAGAGAACCCGTAGCCGGCCCTTATAGCCCAGGGTGATGTGCTCCCAGCCGCCGGGTTCGCCGATGATGACGGCCTGGGGGGAGAAGTAGCCCAAGAGATGGCGAGCTCCCCGGGAGGAGGATTCTTCCTCCACGGCGCCCACTACCACAATGCGCCAGTTCGGGATAGGGCCCACTCTGGCGGCCGCCAGGACGAAGGCCGCCAATGGCCCTTTGGCATCCACCGCGCCCCGCCCGTAGAGGCGACCGTCCTGCATCCGGACCGGGATGAATCCCTCCACGGTATCCATATGGCTCAGGAGCATCAGTTCCCGCTCCCCATCGCCCATGATCCCTACGGCATTCCCGGCGCCGTCCATGTAGGCGCGGAAGCCCATCTCCCGCATCCGGGCCACCAGATAGGCCGCGATCTCCCCCTCGCGGCCGGAGGGGCTGTAGATTTCCAGCATCTCGCGCAGGAAAGTGATCTCATCCGTCATCCCCATCCTCCGATAGGGGCGATTCGGTCAGCGCTTCCTCCAGTTTCCGGGCGACCTCCTCCAGGTCCTCCCGGGAGATGACCAGTGGGGGGAGGAAACGGAGCACAATCGGGCCGGCCGTGAGGGCCAGGACGCCGCGCTGAAGGAGGGCCCGAAGGTAGGGTCGGGCCTTTTGCCGCAGTTCCACGCCCACCATCAGTCCCAGCCCCCGCACCTCCCGAATCAGGGGGGAACGGACCTCTCGCAGGCGGGAGAGGAAGAACGCGCCCAGTTCGGCGGCCCGCTCCGGGAGCTTCTCCTCCCGGAGGACACCGAGGGTTGCCAGGGCGGCCGCACAGGCCAGCGGATTCCCGCCGAAGGTGGAGCCGTGGACAGCGGGGGGCAACTTGCCCACGCGGGGGCCCAGGAGGACCGCGCCCATCGGTACCCCGCCCGCGATCCCCTTGGCCAGGCAGACCATATCCGGCTCCAGGCCGTGGTGCTCGCAGGCCAGCATCCGCCCCGTCCGGCCCAGCCCGGTCTGAATTTCGTCCACGATGAGGAGCGCGCCCCGCGCCCGACAGAGTTCCTGGACGCGCCGGAGGTACGCCCCGTCTCCCACATAAACGCCCCCTTCGCCCTGGACCACCTCCAGAATCACCGCCGCCGTCTCCGAACCGACCGCTGCCTCCAGCGCGTCGGGGCTGTTGTAGGGGACATGAGTGAAACCGGGGACCAGCGGCTCAAAGGGGCGGCGGTACTCCGGGCGCCAGGTGGCGGAGAGAGCTCCCATCGTCCGGCCGTGAAACCCATTGCGGGCCGCGACGATTCCCGGCCTCCGGGTGACCAGGCGGGCAAACTTCAGGGCGGCCTCTACCGCTTCGGCACCGGAATTGCAGAGAAACACCCGTTCCGCCCATGGCGCCAGCGAAACCAGCGCGGCTGCCAGTTCGGCCCGGCGGTCGTTGTAGAGGGTTTCGGGGCAGGTGATGATCCGTCCGGCCTGCTCCTGGATGGCGGCCACGACGCGGGGGTGAGAGTGGCCCAGGAGGGCCACGCCGTGCCCCGTGGCGCAGTCCACGTACTCCCGGCCCTCCGTATCCCAGACCCGCACCCCCTCACCCCGGACGATCACGACCGGTTGCTTCCGGTACACCCCGCAGGTATGCCGCTCTTCCAGCGCGATCCAATCGCCGTTCATCCTCATTCCACCACCGTCCCCTTTCCGGCCAGTGCCTGGCGGATGGGGGAGTGGACGCGCCCGTCGGCCAGGACGACCCGACGCACGCCTCCGGTCAGCGCTTCCTGGGCCCCCAGGAGTTTCCGCTTCATCCGCCCCTGGGCGTAGGCGAAATACGCCTCTATGTCGGCGCGCGGGATACGGGGAATCAGGGTGCCCTCATCGGGAAAGGCCCGCAGAAGGCCCGGGACGTTGGTCAGGAGGATCAGCGTGTCGGCCCTCAGCCCGGCCGCGATGGCGGCCGCTGCCCGGTCGCCGTCCACATTCACCATCTCCCCGGCGTAACTGACCGCCAGGGGAGCGATGACGGGGACGTACCCCTGTTCTAACAGCGTCCGCAGGAGGGAGACGTTCACCCGCTCCACGATGCCACTCCATTCATCGTGCAGCACCTTCACCTTGCCGTCTTCCACGATTTTCAGGGAGGACTTGCGCTTCCCTTCCAGCAGCCGCCCGTCCACCCCGGAGAGCCCTACGGCCTGGATCCCGCGCTGCTGGAGGCGCTCCACCAGCTGTTTGTTGATCCGGCCCGCTACCACCATGGCGAAAATCTCCAGCGTCTCCCGGTCGGTGTAGCGGCTCTGGTGGCCGGAAACGGAGGTGACATGGCGCGGCGGTTTGCCCAACCGCTCCGCGATCGCGTCTGTCTCGTGGGAGCCGCCGTGGACCAGGATGAGCGGGGTCCTTTCCTCCACCAGCGCGGCTACGTCGTCGCAGAGGGGTTCCGGGTCAATCCCCGCCGCGCCGCCGATTTTGACGACGATGAGACGGGACATAATCCGTGCTCCGTAGTCCGTGTTCCGTTGTCAGATGGGGTGAAGGCCGGGGAAGGTCAGCCCGGCGGTTTCGGGGAAGCCGCACATGAGGTTCATCGCCTGGACGGCGGTTCCCGCCGCGCCCTTCATCAGATTATCTATGGCCGCGATGACCACCAGGCGGCGCGTTCCCGACTCCTGGGCGAAGCCGATGTCGCAGTAGTTGGAGCCGGCCAGAATTTTGGGCTCCGGGTAGCGGTAAATCCCCTTCGCCGTTTTGACCAGCCGGATGAACGGCTCGCCCTCGTAGGCGCGGCGATAGAGTTGCCAGACCTCCCGTTCGGGGAGATCATCGGTAAGGAAGCAGTGGGCCGTGGCCAGTGCGCCGCGCACCAGTTCCACCGAGGTGATGGAGAGATAGATCTCCGGTGGCCGTCCGTCCACTTTCAGTTCCTGGATCAATTCGGCCATATGGCGGTGTCCCGCCGGGGCATAGGAACGGACAGCGTGGCAGCGTTCGGGATGGTGAGAGGCCGGGGTGGGCTCTGCCCCGCCTTCGGAGGAGCCGACTTTCACTTCCACCACCGCCTTCTCCACCACCCCGGCCCGGTAGAGAGGCCAGAGGGCCAGGTTGACCACGGTGGCGTTGCAGCCCACGCCGCTGGCGTAGCGCGCGCTCCGGAGTTCCTCCCGATGGAGTTCGGGCAGCCCGTAGACGAAGCGGGGGAGCCACTCCGGCGCCGGATGCTCCCAGCCGTACCAGCGGGGATAATCGGCGGGGTCGTGGAGACGGAAGTCGGCGCTCAGATCTACCAGATGCTCCGCCACCGACGCGAATTCCTCAATGCGGGGGGCCACCAAGCCGTGGGGCAGGGCAATGAAGAGCACATCGCACGGCTCCAGGTCCGCCAGCCGGACAAACCGCAGGTCCGTCCGTCCCCGCAGGTTGGGATGCAGGAAGTACACCGGCTGACCGGCATACCGCTCCGACGTTGCCTGTTTCACCCGGACCTGCGGATGGTCCAGGAGCAGCCGCAGGAGTTCCCCTCCCGCATAGCCGGATGCGCCAACAATGGATACGTCCATATTCTCGTCACTGGGGATCGGAATATACGGCTACCCCACCCGGAGTCAGGGTCAGCGTTCCGGGGTGGTCAGCGAGCACACGTAGTCGGCCATTTTCCCGGCAATATCTACCTCCACCGCCTGCATGGCGCCGTGGAATTCCGGGGTGTGATTGACTTCGGAGACCAGCAGGCGGCCGTCGGCATCCTCCAGGAGGTCCACCGCCAGGATGCCGCCACCCACCGCGCGCGCCGCGCGCAGCGCCAGTTCCGCGATTTCCGGGGTGAGTGGGCAGGGAAAAGCTTCCGCGCCGCGGGCCGTGTTGGTGATCCAGTGGGAGGACCGGCGATAGATGGCGTAGATGACCTCGTCGCCCACCACCATGACGCGGATGTCCCGGCCGGGCTTCTCCACGTACTCCTGGATGTAGAAGATACTGTGGGCGGGCCCACCGAGGGCCGTTTTGTGGGCCAGCACCGCCTCCGCCGTCTCCCGGTCGTTCACCTTGCTCAGGAGCCTCCCCCATGAGCCCACGGCGGGCTTGAGCACGACCGGGTACCCCATTTCCTCTATTGCGGCCAGCGCCGCCTCGGCCCCGAAAGCGACAACGGTCCGAGGAGTCGGCAGCCCTTCCCGGATCAGCGCCTGGGTGGTCAGGATTTTGTCCCCACAGGTGAGGACGGTCGGGTAGGCATTGACCGTCCGCAGCCCCCAACCGTGGAGGATGCCCAGGAGGTAGAGGGCACGGGTATGGCTGATGATCCGGCTCCAGACCAGGCCGTACGTCTGGGCCAGCCCGTTGGCATGGAGGGAAAGGAACAGTTGTCCCTCATCCAGCCGGTCAAACGCCACCCCCCGGGCGGTCAATGCCCGGAAGATGGCCTTTTCCTCCGGCCGGATGCGGGAACAGAGCACACCCAACTTTATCGTTCCGACTTCATGGCGACCTCCAGGACGTAATCGGCGATGCGGCCGGGGATGTCCACGCCGGTGGGGGCGATGCTGTTGCGGAATTCCGGGGTGTGGTTCACCTCGGAGACCAGCAGGCGGCCATCCGGGGCTTCCAGAATGTCCACCGCGACCACGCCACCGCCGACCGCCTCCGCCGCTGCCCGGGAGATGGCATCAATCTCCGGGGTGACCGGACAGCAGGAGGCCTGGGCCCCCCGGGCGGTATTGGTGATCCAGTGGGACGAAGTTCGGTAGATGGCGGCGATGGTTTCTCCCCCCACGACGAAACTGCGGATATCCCGTCCGGGTTTGGGGATATACTCCTGGATGTAGAAAATAGAGTGAGTGTATCCGCCGAGGGTCTGCTTGTGTTCCAGGATCGCCTCGGCGGCATCCCGGTCGTTAATTTTGGCCTGCAGGCGTCCCCAGGAACCGTTCAGAGGCTTCAGCACGACCGGATAACCCATCTCCTCCATCGCCACCAGGGCCGCTTCGGGGGAGAACGCCACACGGACGGTGGGGGTGGGGACCCCGCGGGAGGCCAGCGCCAGACTGGTCTGCAATTTATCTCCGCAGACGGCGATCACCTCCGGGGAATTGACGGTGCGCATGCCGCTGGCGCTGAGCATCTGGCTGGCGTAGAGGGCCCGGGAGTGGCTCAGCGAGCGGATGAGGATGACGTCGTAGGGGCCTGCCGGATCCGTACCCGTTGAGGAGTTGTCATCTGCCCCGGTCCGGCGCAGGGGAGGGGTGCCCGGAAGACCCAGCAGGATGGCTTCGTCGTCAATCCGCTCGGCCTCCACACCCCGCTCCCGGAACGCCTGGAAGAGCAGTTTCTCCTCCACCCGGATACGGGAGCAGAGAATTCCCACCCGCATCTTATTCCCCCCAGTCTTCTTCCTCTTGCGGGGCCAGTTCCAGGGTGAGGGGGTTGAGGCTTCTCACCTCCAGTTCCACCCCGCAATCGGGGCAGAGGATGATTTCGCCCACCTCCACCCCTGAAGCTAGATGGAGTTCGGCGGCGCATTCGGGACACTGAACCATCTCACACCTCCTGTGGAATGAATAGAAAAAAGCCGACTCCCTGCTCCAGGGAGTCGGCCTTTTTCTGCAAGGATTGGGTTGAGTTAGGTATTAGGTTTATTCGCTACCAAAGAGCGGCTGAAGGCGACGCGAAACTCCCCAGAGCCCCCGGTTCTGGGAGCGCTTGGCTCGGGCTCGTCGGGAGTTTCGGATGAACGGGAGGATCATCGCATTCAACGCCTGGTCAGATTGACCTTGAATATACCACGATACCCGGAAATTGTCAAGGCGACTGCCGAGTCTCGTAAAATCGTACCGGGTGAAAGTCCTGAAAAGTCGTGCCGTTTTCCCCCTTACCCCCCTTCCTTCTCCCTCCTCGCTTCGTTCGGGGGAGAGGGGAGAAGGGAATAGGGTTTTGC